>CALUHX010000007.1 GCA_944320555.1 uncultured Butyricimonas sp.
TACTGACCATAGTTTGCCTTTTTCAAAGCGAACAACAATAAAGATGGCATGTGAAATGAAAAACTAAGCTCATTTACCCATGCCGACTTATATTTTTTGAACATTTACTGAATGTCCCTTGTTTTTTGAATGTAGCAAATTTTCTGGTTGTTTGTAAGAATAGGAAAAGATGTGTATCTATTTCGTAAACTATTGTGAATATATAGCTAGTCTTTTGGAGGTGAGAGTATGTTTCGATTGCGGGTGGTAAAATGAAGAGAGTCACCCCATTTAGAATATGCTATGTGGCAACCGCTTTGGAGAATACTTTGTTCTAAGGCATGCATGGTTTCTTGAGCGCCTTCATGGGTATTGGGTTTGTTTTCATAAAGGGCGTATAAGGAGCGATTGGAGGTGGGGGTAATATTGGGCATGACAACATTGGCTCCAATTTGCAAAGCTTTTTCCCGGCCAAAAGGATCTATGGCTTGAAGTGCGGTAGTTGCGGCGATATTGATATTTGGCATCATGAGACGCAGAAGAGCAATCATACGAAGAGAAAGAGAGAGACGTTCTTCTTGGGAAAGAAGTAAATGGCGGACAGCATAGAGAGGAGTGTTGTGGTGCTCAAGATAGGGACCCATGCCGACCATGTCGATGTCTATATCTTGAAGGAATTGGAGGTCGCAGGCTAAATCTTCCAGTGTTTGAAAAGGGAGGCCGATCATAACTCCTGTGCCGATTTGGTAATCGCATTCTCGTAAAAGGTTTAGACAATGGCGGCGTACGTTGAAAGAATGGAGGGCATTTTGGGGATGTATGCGTTTATAGAGGTGCGGATTAGAAGATTCTATGCGTAAAAGGTAACGATGTGCACCTGCCTCTCGCCATTGGCGATAAACTTCAAGCGTCTGCTCTCCGAGTGAAAGAGTGATGCCTAGTTCGCCGTTGCTTTGTTCTTTGATTTGATGAAGCAGGCGGGTTATGCGTAGAGTGAAGTCATGGTCTGAACGTTCTCCGCCTTGGAGAACAATAGAGCCGAAATGATGTACGTGGGCGAAATGGGCGGCCTCAAGGACTTCCTCGTCAGAAAGAGAGTAACGGGTAGTAGCGTTGTTAGAATGGCGTATTCCGCAGTAGAGGCAATCTTTGACACAAATGTTGGATATCTCAATCAAGCCGCGTAGATAGACGAGGTTACCTACATTCTCGTTTTTTACTTGTTGAGCTTTATGGAAAAGCGCTTCTTCTTCCTGCCCCTCGCAGCTGAGAAGGCTGACTAATTCTTGAATGGTAAATGTTTTTTTCATTTGCGAATGCTTTTCGCAAAAGTAGTAAAAAAGAACGGGATATTTTTTTAAATTTGTTCTCATAAATATTGAACACGTATGATTAAGAAAATAGTCTTTATATTATTAGGTTGCGTGATAATTGGTTTTATTGCTGCAGCTTTGTGGTGGGTGAATTTGAAAGAAAAGGGGGCGGAAATTCCGAAAGAATCCTTTATTCCTTATAATTCGGCATTGGTGATGAATGTAAACACGTCTTTTAAATTGCCTGCTAAATTGAAAAATGTGTTTGGAGAAGAGTTGACAAAAGTTTGTGGAGAAGGAATATTTCGGATAAAAGATTCGTTGTGTTTGTATCGTTTGGCGGACACAACAGCTTACACTTTAGGCGTGCGTGTAGAGGGAAAAACTACGGTTCGGCATTTGATGGTATTGGATTGTGGAAATTTGTTTTCTCGAGGAAAAGTGTATTCTTTTTTGATGGGAATAGAGGGATTTGGAGAAAACGGCGAGAAAGAGTACGATGGTCATCGGATTTGTGTGTTGAAAGGGAAAAAGGAGGAAGAATTGTATGCGGTGGTGGTAGAGAATATGATTTTGCTTTCGAATTCAAGTTTGTATATCGAGGATGCATTGAGACAACTGGGCGACAAGAGTTTGGAAAGGAATGCTAAACCTGTGTGTTTTCAAAATGTCAGTCGTTATTTTTCGGCTACGGCGGGAATTAATGTTTATTTGAATACTAGTTGTTTTTCGGAATTGTTGCCGTTGTATGTGGAAATGAAATTGCCGAAAGGACGGGGAAACGTGTCTTCGTGGTTTAAGTGGGGTGCAATGGATGTGAATGCGCAGGAAGAGGGAATTAATTTTAATGGTTTTTTGAATTATAAAGACATGCGGGAATCATTTCCTGCGGTCTTGGAGGGACAACGTCCTGTTGTGATGCGGTCGGATGAAGTGTTGCCATCAGCTTCTTTAGGTGTGAGCATCTTGGCATTAAGTGACGTGGAGGGATATTTGAAAGCCTTGGATGATTTTCGACAGCGGGCAGGATTGGACGGACACGTTCGAAAACGAAAACAAGGATATGTTGATTTGTATGGAAAAGAAATTGCGGAGTCATGGAAAAAGTTGTTGAGTGGAGAGTGGGCGGAGTGCTTGCTTTATTATGACGAGAGGGAGAAAAAGGCGGATGGAGTGGTTGTCGTGCGGGTGAAAGCGGGTAGCTTAGGCAAAGAACTGGTGGATAAGATGCTTGGACAATATGTTAAGCATGCGGGAGTGTCCAAAAAGTCATTGGAGAAGGTTTATCGTGTGGACGACACAGAGGAAATGAAGTATTACACATTTCCAACGAGTGATTTTGTGTCTGTGATGTGGGGAGAGATTTTTGGAGGGATAGCAAACAATTATGTGTTTGTGAAAGATAATTATGTGGTATTTGCTTCTTCCACAGAGGCGGTGCATCAGTTTGTGCGGGATTATGTGCGTCACCAGAGTGTGCGGGAGCAGGAGTGGTATCAAGAGATAAGGGATAAACTCTCTCGGGAGGGCAATTGGATGTATTTGTCGAAAGTGCCTTCGATGCTGCCTTTTTACAGGAGTATAAGTAAAGGAAAATGGCAAAAATATTTGACTCGAAATGGAGAGAAAATGTCTTCTTTCTCCTCATTGGGATGGCAATGGGCGAATGAGGGAGATATGTTGTATAACATTCTGTTTTTGAATACAGAGGAACTGGAACAGCAACAAAAACAGGTGATGTGGCAGACCAGGTTGGAAGCGCCTCTTGCCATGAAACCAGCCATAGTGACCAACCATAACACGGGAGAACGGGAACTTTTCGTACAGGACGAGAACAACACGATATATTTAATCAACGATATAGGTCGGATATTATGGAAATTGCCTGTGGATGGAAAGATTAATAGTGACGTTTACCAAGTGGATGCTTACAAGAATGGGAAATTGCAGTATTTGTTTTCGACATCGACGCGTATTTACCTGATAGATCGAAATGGAAATTATTTGCCTCGCTATCCATTGTCGTTATCCTCCTCCTGTGAGCGGGGTATCACGCTTTACGATTATGAGGGGAATCGGGATTATCGGATATTTGTTCCTTCTGCCGATCGTCGGGTATGTCTTTATGATTTGACGGGAAATGCTGTGAAAGGATGGAAGGTCCCCCGTAGTGATAACGACATTGTTTCACAGGTTTACCATTTCCGTGTGCAGGGGAAAGATTACATCGTTTATGCTGGCGAGCATCGCTTGTATGTCTTGGATCGGCGGGGAAATGAACGGGTACATGTGTCTACGTTGCTTAATCTGGCGGCGCCTACTTATTTATATCTCACAAGAGTGGCGGGAAAACCTTGTATGGCGATGAACGATGCGGAAGGGAACTTTCTGTTAGTGGACTTTGAGGGAAGAGTCACGACTATGGTTCCAGAAAAGGTCGCGTCCGGAGGAGACTTGAACGTGGAGGATTTGGATGGTGACGGCGTTGATGAGTTCATTTACGCTTGTGGAGAAAGCGTGGGGATATATGATGGCAAAGGCAAATTGAAAGGCGAGTATGTCTGGAAAGATGCTCGCTTGGGCTTTCCTTACACATATCGGTTTTCTGCGCAAGATATTCGAGTCGGTTTGGTGGATGTCGCAAAAAGGAGGCTTTTCCTGACTTGTGGCGCAGGATTGTCGAAAGGTTTCCCGATTTCGGGCAATGCTCCTTTCTCGATAGCATTCTTTGACAAAGGAACGACTGGCTTTTATCTTTTTGCCGGCAACGAGGAAAAACAATTGTTGAAATACCGTGTGGTGAGATAATGGTCCGTATTTAAGACAATCTTTGTAAACTAGTGGGGGTGTTTAGGGGTAGATTAAGAAAGAAGCAGGGAGGATTAACACAAAATTAAAATGTATAGATTTTGTTTTCTCATCCGAAGCCGTTATTTTTGCTTACGAAATTAGTGCGTGATCTTCAAAGATCGTTTTTGTTGAATTGATTAAACAAATTACAAATGAGAAAAACAAAATTCTTTTTTATCTGTTGCTTCCTGCTTCTGGCTTCAGCGTCGGGAGTTTTTGCGCAGCAAGACGACAAGTTGCTGCAGGTGTTGAAAGATGAACTGAACAAGGAAATGCAGGAGTTGCAAAAAACGGAGAACCCTCCGTATCACATGAATTTCAGAGTGATGGACGAGAAGGTCGTGAATATCTCTGCGAACTTCGGTGTCTTGCAAGGGGTGCGAGAGCAGCACACGCGGACGTTGGTGCCTCAAGTCCGCGTGGGAAGCATGGAATTGGACAATTTCAAGTACAATCCCATGGGCTCGCCCACTACGACTCGCACCTCAAGCTCGATGGCTTATTTGCCCATTGAAGGGGACAATTGGGAGGATGCCATCCGTCAAGCTATTTGGGCGGAAACAGAAAGTCGTTATGAATTCGCCGTGGAGTCTTATCAACAAGCGAAGACCAAAAGCACGGTGAGTGTGGCCGATGAAGACAAAGCTCCTTGTTTCTCCGAGGCTCCGGTGGAAAAATATTATGAGGCTCCGCTTCCCGCAGATAAGCAAACCATAGATAAAGAGGTTTGGGAAAAGCGTATGAAAGAAGTGTCTGCCGCCTTTAAAGAATTTCCCCAATTGCAGATGGGAACGGCCGGCATTACTTTTAAAGTGTTGCGCACTTATTTTGTCAATACGGAAGGGACAGAGGTCGTGCAAAACCGCACCTATGCCCGCGTAATGCTTTCCGCTACCTTGAAGGCTGATGACGGCATGGAATTGCCTCTTAACATGGATTTCTTCGCCTACGATCCAAACGATTTGCCGGACAATGCCACGATGATTGCTGGAGTGAAGGATATGATAGAGCGTTTGAAGGCTTTGGAGAAGGCTCCGGTTGCCGATCCGTATACTGGTCCCGCTATTCTTTCGGGCCCGGCGAGCGGTGTGTTCTTCCATGAGATTTTTGGCCATCGTATCGAGGGGCACCGTTTGAAAGGAGGTGGCGAAACCTTTAAGAAGATGGTTGGCGAGGAAGTGCTCCCGAAAGAGTTTCAGGTGTATTGCGATCCGACAATGCGTGATTATCATGGGGTGAAATTGAACGGATTCTACTTGTATGACGACCAAGGAGTGAAGGCTCGTCGCGTGGATGTGGTGAAAGACGGCGTGTTGAGAGAATTCTTGATGAGCCGCGTGCCGTTGGATGGTTTCCCGCAGAGTAACGGACACGGACGCACCTCCGGTGGCGGCGACCCCGTTTCCCGTCAATCCAATTTGGTGGTGGAGACCACGGCGCCTTACACCGAGGCTGATTTGCGCCAAATGCTGTTAGAGGAGGCTAAAAAGCAAGGCAAAGAGTATGGTTATTATTTCCGGACTGTCACCAGTGGGTTCACGTTGACAGGAGAAGGCGGTTCTTTGAATTCCTTTAACGTGACACCGTTGGAGGTTTACCGGGTGTTCGTGGACGGGCGTCCCGACGAGTTGGTCCGCGGCGTGGATTTGATTGGAACTCCGCTTTCCATGTTCTCCAATATCAAGGCCGGAGGCGATACTCCGAGCACCTTCACCGGGGAGTGTGGCGCCGAGTCCGGTTGGGTGCCGGTGACGGCAAGCTCGCCCATGATTTTCTGCACCAAGATCGAGACTCAGCGTCGGGAGAAGTCTAAGGACCTGCCTCCAATCTTGCCGGCTCCGGATGCCAAATGACGAGTGAAAAAATAGTAGAAATATAACCTTTAAATTAGAAATAGTAATGCGTTATTATATATTGCTTCTTTTGACAATCCTGTTTATGGGGCCGCTTTCCGCCCAGAATGAAACGGACGATATCATATTCAAGGCCATGCAGGATGAAATGAAACGTACCCAGGAACAGTTGGTGTTGCCGAACTCGCCCAAGCCGTTCTATGTGTCTTACAGCGTGGCTCGCTCGCGGAGTTTTGAAGTGGTCGGAACCTTGGGTGGTGTTACGACTTCGAATGCCACGGGTTGGCAGACAGTGTGCGCGTCTCAATTGCTGCTCGGCGATTACCAGCATACGAACGACACTCGTTATGCCGGAGCCTCTCCCGCCATCGGTGCCTCGGAAGAGGTGGACTATGACATGCTTCGCCGCGCGTTCTGGATGGTGTCCGACGCTTCCTATAAATTCGCCTTGCAAGAGCAGGCTGCCAAGGACGCTTATTTGAAAGGCAACCCGCTCCCGGCCGAAGTGGCCGCGCTTCCGGAATTGACGAAGGCCGAGCCGGTGGAAAGAATAATCAACCGGACGGTTCCTTTCGAGTTCGACCAGGCGAAGTGGGAGAGTGTGGTAAGCGAGGTGTCCAAGATATTCGAGGAATATAAAGACATATACAACTCTTCGGTCGGCGTGTTTGGCACGGAAATCGAATTTTATAAAGAGACCAGCGAGGGAGTGAAGTTGAAACAACCGGTGTCCTACGCTTCGTTTTATGCCACGGCTTACGTGATGACGGACGATGGCGTGAAAATTGCGGACACGTATTCTCTTTTGGCTGAGAATCCACAAGACTTGCCTTCTCTTGAGGAGTTAAAGAAGGGGGTGCGGAACTTTGCCGAAGAGTTGTTGAAATTGAAAAACGCTCCGGTAATCGACGAATACTACTCCGGTCCGGTGTTGTTTGAAGACGGTGCGAGCTCGGGCATATTTGTGAGCAACCTGTTGAATCAAGGCGGATTGTTTGCCCTTCGCCAGGCCATCGGAGCCAAGCAGGCCGCCACGTTGGAAAACCGCGTGGGACGTAAAATCATCGACAACCGGTTGACAGTGAAGAATTACACTACGCTGGACAAATATAACGGTGTGAACTTGATGGGTGCTTACGAGATTGATGCCGAGGGTGTCGTTCCCGCCAAGGAAATGACGCTCGTGGAGAACGGCATTTTGAAGACCTTCTTGAATGGGAGAATCCCGACCACGATGGCTCCCCAATCGACGGGTAGCTCAAGATTTGTGGCTGCCGGAAACAACGTGCTTTTCACTACGGCGCCCGGAACAATCCACATCCAAGTGGAAGACGGGTTGAAGCCCGAAAAAATGAAAAAAGCGCTTATCAAGGCCGCCAAGGAAGAAGGATTGGATTATGCCTACATCGTGCGTGATTTTGGTGGTTTGGCTTCCCACATATATAAGGTGGATGTCAAAGACGGTAGCGAGACCCAAGTGCGTTTCGGCACTGTTTCGGCTATCAATTTGGCCAAAATGAAGCGTATGCGCGAGATTTCCAGCAAAGAGAACGTGTCCAACTACATATTGAACCGTCAAGTGCTGTCTTCTTTGATATATCCGGCTGCCGTGTTGATTGACGATGTGGAAATCAACGAGGCCAAACCGAACAAGGAAAAGGCTCCGGCTTTGACCTTCCCCTTGCAGCGCCAGTGAGAGAGTCTGAATTTTATAACAATAAAGTGAAAGGGTCCGCCTCGGAAACAAAGGCGGGCTCTTTTTTTTGTTCTTTATTTTTGCGAATGAGGAAAATTGTTATCTTTGCATGAATAAGTGGAAGCGAGAGGGGCGAGGAAACAAATATGAACTTAAAAAATACGATTATGTTCGATAAAAGCGTGTATGTGAATAGAAGAGAGCAGCTTGTCAAAAAGATGAGCGGAGGCTTGATTTTGATTCTCGGTAATGGGGAGGCACCCGCGAACTATACCGACAATACTTACAAATTCCGTCAGGACAGTTCTTTCCTTTACTTCTTCGGGTTGAATCGTCCGGGTTTTGCGGGTGTGATGGACGCTGACAGCGGAGACACTTGCTTGTTCGGCGACGACGTGGACATGGACGACATCATTTGGATGGGGCCGCAGCCCAGCGTGAAAGAACAAGCCGCTGGTGTCGGAGTGGCCAATTCCGCCCCCTTCGCCAAATTGGCCGAGGTTTTGCGGCTGGCAATCGCTCAAGGCCGGAAAATCCACTTCTTGCCCCCCTACCGTTTCCGCAATATGCTTTTGTTGGAGGATTTGTTGGGAATCCACCATTCCGTGGTGAAGCAATATGCGTCTTTGGAGTTGATCAAGGCGGTCGTCTCCTTGCGTTCCGTGAAGGAGCAATGCGAGATTGACGAGATAGACAGGGCTTGCGAGATCGGCTACGAGATGCACGTGGCCGCCATGAAGAACGCCCTTCCCGGAGTGAAGGAACAGTACATCGCCGGATTGATTGAAGGCATCGCGGCTTCTTACGGCAGCATGGTGTCTTTCCCGGTGATTCTTTCGCAAAACGGAGAAACCCTTCACAACCATGACCATAGCAAGACGCTGGAGCTGGGCCGCATGATGCTGACTGACGCCGGCGCCGAGACGGTGATGAATTATTGTTCCGACTTCACGAGAACGGTGCCCGTGGGAGGCCGTTTCAATCAACGCCAGAAAGATGTTTACAATATCGTGTTGGCTTGCAATAACAAGGCCATCGAGATCGCTCGTCCGGGAGTCACTTATCAGCACGTTCACTTGGAAGTGTGCAAGGTGCTGGCCCAAGGATTGAAAGATTTGGGCCTGATGAAGGGCGACGTGGACGATGCCGTGGCCGCCGGCGCGCACGCCTTGTTCATGCCCCACGGTTTGGGCCACATGATGGGCATTGACGTGCACGACATGGAAGACTTGGGACAAATCTACGTGGGATACGACGACGAGACCCGTCCCATCCAGCAATTCGGCACCTCTTCCCTGCGCATGGGCCGCCGCATAGAAAAAGGCTTTGTCATCACTGACGAGCCGGGCTGCTACTTCATTCCGGCATTGATTGACCAATGGCGGGGGCAGGGATTGCACAAGGATTTCCTTGTTTACGACAAAATTGACACGTACAAGGATTTCGGAGGCATTCGTCTTGAGGACGACATTTTGATTACGGACGACGGTAGCCGCTTCATGGGGAAACGGCGCGCCCCGATAACCGTGGAGGAAGTGGAAAACACGATAAACGGATAAAGAAATAAAATCTAAGACATGAAGTTTGTAGTATCAAGCAGTACCTTTTTCGCCCGGTTGCAGGCCGTGAGCAAAGTGATTAGCGCCAAGCCTGTGCAGCCGATTTTAGATAACATCTTGCTGGTGGCCAAGGATGGCGTGCTCTACGCCACCGCCTCCGACAAGGAAACGACGATGGAGGCCCGCGTGGAGCTGGAGCAATTGGAGGAGCCGGGTAGCATAACCATACCGGCCAAGTCGTTGCTCGACATCTTGAAAGAATTTCCGGAGCAGCCGCTTACCTTCGACATCAATCCGGACACGTGGCAGGTGGTCATCCGCTCCGACCGCGGCGAGTATTCCGTGGCGGGCGCGAGTGCCGACGACTATCCCGTGCAGACGGCCTTGAATCAGGAATGCGTGCGGCTTTCGATGTGTTGCGGCATGTTGCTGGACGGCATCACGCGCACTGTGTTCGCCACGGCCAATGACGATTTGCGTCCCGTGATGAATTGTATCCTCATGGAAATGGGATCGGACAATTTCACCTTTGTGGCCTCCGACGCCCACAAACTGGTGCGCTACAAGCGGTTTGACGCCAAGACCGAGGGCGACCAATATTCGCTCATTCTGCCGAAGAAGCCCTCCTTGATGTTGAAGAACATCCTGCCGAAGGACGACAGCAGTCTGCGTCTCGAGTTCAACGACAAAATGGCCTGCTTCACGTTCGGCGACTACAAGATGGTGTGCACCCTCGTCGAGGGACGCTTCCCGAACTATAATTCCGTGATTCCTCAGAACAATCCCCGCAAGGTCGTCGTGGAGAAAAAGGAATTGTACAGCACCTTGCGGCGCGTGTCCGTGATGGCCAATCAGGCGAGCAACCTCGTGAAATTCGATCTCTCCGCCGGTTCCATGGTGATTTCCGCCCAAGACATGGACTACGCCATGGCGGGCCACGAGACGATTAATTGCGAGTACGACGGCGACGGCCTTTCCATCGGTTTCAAGGCCCCGTTCGTCTTGGAAATTCTGTCCAACATCAGCACGGACCACGTGACGATAGAATTGTCCGACCCCAGCCGTCCCGGTCTTTTCGTCCCTTACGAGAACGACAACGAGGACGAGGATTTGTTGATGTTGTTAATGCCCATGATGGTGTGATTGCGAACCTGTAAAACGAACGACTGTGAAATTACAATTGAAGAGTCCGATAGTATTTTTCGACTTGGAGACCACCGGCACGAATATCGCCAAGGATAGGATTGTGGAGGTTTCCGTGTTGAAAATCAATCCGAACGGGACGGAAGAGCAATGGACGAAGCGCGTGAATCCGGAAATGCACATCTCGGAGGAGGCCACAAGAATCACCGGCATCCACGACGAGGACGTGAAGGACTGCCCCACGTTTAAGATGATTGCCAAGGAGCTGGCCCGCCTTATCGAAGGGTGCGACCTCGGCGGTTACAACTCCAACCGCTTCGACATTCCGTTGTTGGCCGAGGAGTTCTTGCGCGCCGGTGTCGATTTCGACATGCGGAAACGTCGTTTTGTGGACGTGCAGACGATATTCCACAAGATGGAGCAGCGCACGCTGAGCGCGGCTTACCGCTTCTACTGCGGCAAGAATCTGGAGGACGCCCATGCCGCTGCCGCCGACACGATGGCGACCTACGAAGTGTTGCAGGCGCAATTGGACCGTTACCCGGACACCTTGCAGAATGACATCGACTTCCTCAGCAAATTCTCCACCCAGCACAAGACGGCGGACCTTGCCGGCTTTATCGTCTACAACGACGCGGGCGAGGAGGTGTTCGGTTTTGGCAAGAACAAGGGCGTGTCCGTGGCGGAGGTGCTCAAAAAGCAACCCGGGTACTACTCGTGGATGCTCAACGCCGAGTTCCCCTTGTACACCAAAAAGGTGCTCACCGAGATTAAACTTAGAGCTTCAGGATTATTAAAATCATAGTTTAAAGTTTGTGTAAGTTGTGGGTGTGGCTATCGCCACACCTTTTTCCTTTTCCCGCCCCGGAGCTCCCCGGAAATGTCGTGCGACGCGGGAAAATTCATTAAGGAAGTCTTAGGGGGGCAGGCGGGCTTTTCGAAAAGGAGGGTATGCGTGATGTGTGACGAGTGAGGTATAGGAGGAATATGTGGAAGAGCCTGCCTTGAGTGCGTGGCGTGAGGAATGGGGTCGGGATGCGTCGGGGCCGCGCCATTCATGGGCCGCTTTTCCGCCCGCGTGCATGCGCGTGAGCCATGTTTCCGACACGTTGGGTGCACGTTTGCGAACATGCGTCATGCGTGCCTCGTGCGTGCGTCATGCGTGTCAATGGGAGCGGAGCCCCGGTGTCGGCGTGGCGAAGATGTGAGTCGGGATAAGGTGTGGATTCAATTTAATTTCGTAATATTGCGCTTGCTGATTGACTCCGCATCCGGGGCGTGTGGACGTGTTCTTTGCGGGGTGTCGGGATTCGGGAGAGGGGCGGGGCGTGCGTGTCTGCGTGTTTGCGAATGAGGCAAGGAGAATGTATATGAATCATGATAATTGACAGAAAGATGAGCAAGAGAATGAACATTTGGTTTGGCGGGATAATGGCGGCGGTGATGATGCTGGCGGGGTGCGGTGGCGGGGAGACGGGGGTGTCGGTGTTGCAGTGGAACGTGTGGCAGGAGGGGACGAAGGTGCCGGGCGGCTATGGGGCGATTGTGGAGGAAATTGCCCGTTTGCGTCCGGATTTCGTGACGCTGAGCGAGGTGAGGAATTATGGAGGGGTGGATTTCACGGGACGGTTGGTGGATTCGCTGCGGGCGAGGGGTGTGACGTACTACTCTTTCCGCAGTTACGACTCGGGAATTTTGAGCCGCCATCCTCTCGTGGACACGGCCACGGTGTTCCCGGAGCGGGATGACCACGGGAGCGTTTACAAGGCCGTAGTGATGGTGGACGGTCGGCGGGTGGCGGTGTACACGGCGCATCTCGACTGGCAGGACTGTTGTTATTACAACACCCGGGGGTTGGACGGAAGGACGTGGAAGGCGTGCGATGTGCCGACGGATACCGGGGAGTTGTTGGCGATGAGCGACGCCTCGTTGCGCGACGATGCGATTCGGTTGTTTGTCGAGGACGCCCGACGGGAGACGGAGGCGGGCGCTGCGGTGGTGCTGGGCGGTGATTTCAACGAGCCGTCGCACCGGGACTGGGTGGAGGAGAACCGGGACATGTACGACCACGCCGGATTGGTGGTGGAGTGGACGGTCACCCGGCTGTTGGAGGAGGCCGGATTCCGGGACGCTTATCGGGAGGTGTGGCCTGACCCGCTGGCGTGTCCGGGGTTCACTTATCCGGCTTGGATTGACGGTGTGGACCCGCTGCGGGTGACGTGGACGCCCCGGGCGGACGAGCGGGAGAGGATAGATTATGTCTTTGTCGGTGGCGGCGGGGTGAGCGTGGCGCGTGCGGCGGTGTTTGGCCCGAAAGCCTCCATCGTGCGGGGAAAGCGGGTGAAGGAATCATCGTCGGACGAGTTCGTGGAGCCGTTGGGCGTGTGGCCCTCCGACCACAAGGGCGTGTGGGTGGAGTTGCGGTTGGGGAAGAATGTGTGAGGTAAAATATTCTTGGCGGGGCTTGGGGGCGGATATGGATTTTGTTTCTGGGGTTTGATTTTTAAGTGTTTTTTTGTAACTTACCCCCGAAATAAAATGTTTTATTAAAAAGATAGTTATGAGGAAAAATGTTTTTATGGCGGGAATTGTGGCTTGCCTGTTGGCGGGAATGTCCGTGAGCGCGAAGGAGGATAAAACAGTGGGCGGGCTGGTGATTGAGTTGAATGCGGATTCCACGAGGAGCGACACGTTGCTGTGCGTGGGTGACGCGGTGTATCGGCTGGAGCGCAACGGGTTGTTGCGGAACGTGGAAAATACGCAGGTGGTGAAGGAACCGACAACATGTACGGCGGAAGGATGCGTGAGCGGGGATGCCGTTGGACAAGCGGACGGCGAGGGTGGTTTCACGGGTGATTGGGCGAGGATGGGGAGTGCGAGAGAAAACTTCGGGGAGTTTCTTCCCGCAAGAGAGCTGAAGAAATTGGCGGGCGAGGATTTGTTCCTGCTGGTGTGTTGCGATGCGGAGGGGCGGGTGCTGGAGGTGAGTTTCCAGATGTCGGAGAAAAGCGGTTTCACGCTGGAACAAGTTGTTGCGTTGGAGCGTTATCTGAAAAAACGCCACCGGGTGGACATGAGCGCCAAGAAAGGGGACAAGGACGTTTACCGGGTGATGTACATGCTGAGCGTGTAAAGGAAGGTGAGTTTTTGAAATGTACATGATGTTTTGGATATTGTAGTGAAATGGTTAGGAAAGTAGACTGTCTTTTTTATAGTGTCAGAAAAAAGGAAAATAGAAATCCATAAGTCTTGTTTTTGTGGTTATTTTTATTTACTTTTGAAGAGAATAAAAAGAATAGCTAACGTTAGAGTTCTTTTTTAGAAATGTTCTTGTGCTTTTTGCAGTGTTGTTGTTTGTATTAATTTTAAAGAAGAGTTCTTTTACATAAAGAGTGAAATCGTTTTTTCGCCATTATTCGTATTGGTGCCGGATATGGCAGTGATAATAGCGTTTTGAGAATAGTATGGTTTGATATAATGAAAGAAAAGAAAAAGGTGTGATGTGGTGGTTTGTGTTATGACTTATGGTTAGAGATTTTAATTATTAATGCGGTCTTTCAAAATTCAAATTCATATTTGTTCAAAGAGAATTGTGCTCTAAATTGAAATGTTTCCTGTAAACTTGCTTTTAGATCATTTGTTGGTATGGTTATTTTTCGGAGGAATAGAAGGTTGTTTTAGGAAGAGTTGATTATCAATTTTTATGTTCAATGATGAATGTTGACGATAAAAGAAAGAGTGTGTTTTACTGAAAAACTAAAAAGAGAATGGTTATGAAAAAAAAGTATTTGGATTTCATTTTCAGAGAAGATATGTGGCAAAGAGGGACGTGTTTTCTCTGCTTTCTCTGCTTTGGCGATGTTGGATATATCTGAATAAAATATTTTTGATGTAATGAAAAGGATAGGAGTGGGAGGTTATTATTGTGACATATTGTTGGGAGTATTTATTGTATGTCGTTAATGTTATCGAATATGGTATTAGGTCGAGAGAATGTGATTAGAAAAATGATTGTTGGTTATCTTCAAGTTTTGGGGATAATCACATTGTTTGTTTCGTGTGCGGTTAAAGATGGGATGACGAGGGAGGAGTATCACGAGGCGGTGAAGGAGAGGGTGGCGAACCGGGATTTTGCGGTGTGGATTGATTTGAACGTGTATAACGGGCGGCAGAACGGGCCTTCCCTCAACGGTTTTTTGAGCACGTCGTTGGTTTTGAAAGTGGCGGGCGACTCGGTGTATTCGACGTTGCCGCCTGATTTCTTCGTGTTTGGAAGAGAATTTTCGAACGCACCGGTGGTGACGGGGCGGATTGAGAATTACCGGCAGAGGGAGCTTGGCGGGGGGCGGACGGAGGTGTTGTTTTCGTTTGTTCCTTGTGACGGGACGACGGGAAAGAAGTTGGGCAGGGAAGGCGGAACGGCGGAGCCGCTGGAGTATCGTTTGGTGTTCGGCCCGTGGGATTACGTGGGCGTGCGTTTGCATAACCAGTTTTTCAACGGGCGGCTGTATGAGGAACGGCATGTGGACGCAACAATCTCGACGCTGAACGGGGAGGAAATGTTGAAGTATTTACGGGAGATCGGGTTGATGGAACGGGAGTAGCGTGGCGGGACGAGGAATGTGTTTTTGAAAAAATGTTGAACGATTTAAATAGATGAGGCATGAAAAGATTGGTATTGATGTTATTTGTGGTGGGAGTGATGATGTCGTCGTATGCTGTGGGGCGGGAGAAAAGGCAGACTGTGAGCTATACGCATAAGGCGTTGGCGGCGGAAGGGTGTTCGGTGCTTTATAGCGTGATGAAGCATGACTCGGTGTATTATGTTGTCGTGTCGGTGAAGTCCGACAGGATGAAATTTCAGAAAGAACCGAGGATGTTGATAAAAACATTCAGCGGCAAGGTGTTGGAATTGAAGGGGACGTTGTTCGACACGGATGCGAGCTCGTTCAGCGTCGACGTGGGCGACTTCTCGGTTCCCATGAGGATGGTCAATACGATGGCCCAGTTCAAAGTGACCCGTGAGCAGTTCGAGTTGCTGAGGGAGGGAGTTGCCAAGGTGCGACTGTCCACACTGCCGATAGAACACGAGCGCACCTTCAAGAAGGACAAGCTCGGCAAGAAGTTGTACAACTTTTACCTGCACCAAATGAACAAGGACATTAGTTTTTAGGCTTCGTGTTTCCGTTGCGAGGATATTGTCGCAGGAGAGAGGAGGAGAGGGCGGAGAAGTTGGGAAAGTATTTGTTTCTTTTTTACTTCATTAACGCTTTCATTAAGGTGTCCACGGTGGCGAATGTTTCTTCTTCTTTTGCGGTGCGGGCTTCTTCGATGGCAGCCTTTGTCTTTTCGTTGGGTTCGTCATACAGGATATCCGTCAAAAAAATTGTTGTTTCCATCGTGTCTCGATTGTTTAGAGCACAAATGCACGATAGAATGATGATATGTGAAGTGAGATGAATGTGAAAAAATGCATTATTTGGGGGGAAGAAGTGTGGATTTTTTGCTGGAAATTGTATTTTCGCGTATGAATGGATATTATGATGAAAATGGGAAAGGCATGAGGAGACAGCACAAATGTGGAGAACGACGAAAAAGCATGTTTTGAGGCTTTATATTTCTACAGGGTGGCTGTGTTTGGTGAACGTGCGATTGCCGTATTTCAAAAACATAAAACCATGAGCAGGGAAAATCAAGACAAGGCATATTTCATTTCGTTCTGTGTCGAGCAGTATAAAAATGAAAAAGGATTGACAGGGGCGGAAGCCATGCAGGTATTCAACCGGTATGGTGTTTTGGAATATTTGCAAGAGTTTTTTGACGTGCTGCACTCGCAAAGCAGCCAATGGATATTGGCAGACATTGACGAATACATTAATATCAGGAAGAAGGAGGAGGAATCATGAAGATATATCATGGGAGTTTGGAAAAGGTGTGTTGTCCTGAAATCAGAACGACCAATCGACGCTTGGATTACGGGGCAGGATTCTATGCGACCACTTCATACGAGCAGGCCGTGCGTTGGGTGCAACGCAAAATGTGGGAGAGTAAAGCGGACGAGGGGTTTGTCAATGTCTATGAATTTGACGAGCGGGCCATGCGCATGTTGAAGACCCTTTCCTTTTCCAATCCGTCGGAAGAGTGGCTTGATTTTGTGATGCAAAACCGAACGAAAGAGGATTTCACGCACGATTATGACATTGTGTGCGGACCGGTGGCCAACGACCGCATTTATGCCGCTTTTGCCCTTTACGAAGGCCGGGTGCTAAGCAAGCAGGCCCTCATAGCCGAGTTGCGGACGTATAAACTGGTCGACCAGTTTTTGTTCCATACGAAGGAGTTGTTGAATAGTATAACATTTGTGGAGGCTAAGGAGGTTGGGGGATGATAGGAGAAATAAACCAGGGTAATATTTATTTGCTGTTGCCGTCTAAGGTGAGCCGGATGGCGGAGATGCTTGCCGACCAGGAAAATATCAGTCTGATAGAGGCTATAAAGCAGATTTATTTGTCGGACACGTACAGGAGGTTGGAAAATGAGGCAAGCAAGTTGTGGCATTTGGGCCCGGTAGATTTATGCCATGATTTGAGAAACGAATCCGTTCCGGGGAAGTGAGAGCGGGTTGACAAACATGCCGGGGAAGGGGCGGGACACGGGTGGATGAGAAAGATTGCATTATTTCAGGGAAGAAGCATTGTTTTTTTCGTGGAAATTGTATTTTCGCGTATGAATGGATAATACGATAAAAACGAAAGAGATATGACGATAGAGAAAATGCTGACCGAACAGGTGCTGGCGGCCGTGAAGGCGTGCTACGGGGCGGAGTTGACGGAGAAAGACGTGCAATTGCAGGAAACGAGAAAAGAATTCAAGGGGGACATGACGGTGGTGGTGTTCCCGATTTTGCGCTATTCCCATAAAAGGCCGGAGGAGACGGCGGAGGAGTTGGGCCGGTATTTGAAGGAGCATGCGGAGGCGGTGAAGGATTACGAGGTGGTGAAAGGGTTCTTGAACATCGAGATTTCCTCGGTCTATTGGATGGAGATGCTGAATTCCGTGGCGGGGAATGAGCGAATCGGCCTGGACGCGAAGCCGACGGGCAAGACCATCATGATAGAGTATTCGTCGCCGAACACGAACAAGCCGCTGCATTTGGGGCACATGAGGACGAATTTTCTCGGTTGGTCTGTGTCGCAGATTTTGAAGGCGAACGGACACCGGGTAATCATGGCGAACCTGGTGAACGACCGGGGCATACACATCTGCAAGAGTATGATTGCCTGGAAACGCTACGCCAACGGAGCCACGCCGGAGAGTGCGGGAGTAAAGGGCGACCATTTCGTGGGCGATTATTACGTGCGTTTCGACCGGGAGTACAAGGCCGAGGTGAAGGAGTTGATGGAGAAGCAGGGAATGGACGAGGAGGAGGCCAAGCGAAAAGCCCCGATATTGCAGGAGGCGCAGGAACTGTTGCGCAAGTGGGAAGCCGGCGACGAGGAGACGGTGGCCTTGTGGCGCGTGATGAACGACTGGGTGATGAAGGGCTTCGAGGAGACGTATAAGATGATAGGCATTCATTTCGACAAGATATATTTTGAGTCGCAGACATACAAAAAGGGACGGGACATCGTGCTGAAGGGACTGGCCGACGGGGTGCTCTACCGCAAGGAGTCGGGGAGCGTGTGGGCAGACTTGACGGGCGATGGGCTCGATCAAAAGCTGCTCCTGAGGGACGACGGCACGTCGGTCTACATGACGCAGGACCTCGGGACGGCCTACGACCGCTTCAAGGAGTTCGACCTCGACGAGGAAATTTACGTGGTGGGCAACGAGCAAAATTACCATTTCCAAGTGCTGAGGCTGATTTGCAAGAAATTGGGTTTCCCGTGGGCGGACAAAATCACACACTTGTCGTATGGGATGATTGAGCTGCCCGAGGGCAAGATGAAATCGCGCGAGGGGACGGTGGTGGATGCCGACGACCTTATCGCGGAGATGGTGGACACGGCCCGGACGATGGCGGAGGAGCTTGGAAAGTTGGACGGTTATTCGAAAGAGGAGGCCGAGGACGTGTACCGTAAGGTGGCCCTCGGGGCGTTGAAGTATTTCATCCTGAAGGTGGACCCGAAGAAGACCATGCTGTTCAATCCGAAAGAGTCCATTGACTTCAACGGGAACACGGGACCGTTCATTCAATACACTTACGCCCGTATCCGGTCGCTAATGCGGAAGACGACAGAGAGGAATCCCAAAGTGTTTGTCCTTGACTTCCATACGCCGTTGACGGACAAGGAGGAGGATTTGATACGAATGCTCGGCAAGTTTGCGGACGTGGTGCGGGAAGCGGGAGAGATGTTGAGTCCGGCTTTGGTGGCCAATTACGCGTACGAGCTGGCGAAAGCGTTCAACCAGTTCTATCACGATTATCCGATACTGCGCGTGGAGGACGAGAAGGTGTTCTTGACGCGCATGATGATAGCCCAAACGTGCGGTCAGGTGCTGAAGAATGCGATGGAGCTTTTGGGCATCGAGATGCCGGAACGGATGTAGGAGAGCGGACGATGGATTTGTGCAATTATCATACCCATTGCGATTTCTGCGACGGGAAGGCTCCGGCGGAGGAGTTCGTGAAGGCGGCCGTCGCCGCGGGATTCCACAGTTATGGAATCTCGTCGCACGCCCCGCTGCCGTTTCGCACGAACTGGACGCTGGAGCGGGAACGGGTGCCCGCGTATTTGGCGGAGGTGGAGCGGTTGAAGCGGAAGTACGCCCCGGTGATGGAGTTGTACGTGGGCATGGAGATTGATTACGTGACGGAGGAATGGAATCCGTCGTCGGCTTATTTCCGGGAGTTGCCGTTGGACTATTGCGTCGGGGCGGTGCATTTCGTGGCGGGGGCCGGCGGTGAGTTTATGGACATCGACGGGCCGGCGGATATTTTCCAAGCCAATATGCGGCGCTTGTTCGACGGCGATTTGCGGCGGTTGGTGGAGGCTTATTTCGATGCGTCGGAACGGATGGTGGAGGCGGGGGGCTTTGATTTCATTGCCCATCCGGACAAGATAGCGATGAACGCTTTGACGGTGGACGCGGAGGTGACGGAGAGGGAGTGGTACGAGAATAGGGTGAGGGCGTATTTCGCCCTCGTGGCGGACCGGGGAGTGATGATGGAGGTGAACACGAAAGTTTACCGTCAGCGGGGCATGATGTTTCCGGACAGGCGTTATTTCAAATGGCTGGGGGAGATGGGCGTGCCGTTGCTGGTGAACGCCGACACTCACGTTCCCGAGTATGTGAACGATGGGCGGGCGAAGGCGTTCGAGTGGCTGAGCGAGGCGGGGGTGAGGAGCACGATGCGTTTGCGGAAGGGAAAATGGGAAGAGGTGGCGATTAACGATTAAAATGAAAGATATGAGAAAGAGAATCATGACGGTGTTTTGTTGTGCGTTGGCTCTGCTGGCGGGATGCGGGGACGGGGAGGAGATTGATTTGCTGGATGTCCTGGAGGACGACCGCGCGGCCATACAGGAGTATTTGTCGCAAGTGACGACACCGATTCTGACCGTCCCGAAATATAGCCGGACGGGACAACTGATAGACTCGTTATATATTTTCAATTACACGGAGTCAGACAGGAAACCGGCGCACGGCAATTGCCTGTTGCTTGACTATAGCCACATGCGGCTGGACGGGACGTACGACGATTCCACGTTTCCGAACCGCGACGTGATAGATTCCGTGTATGTGAACGGTGGGCCGATTTACCATTGGGTGTCTGATTCGCTGCTGTATGATTATTACGCCGATGCGGCCCGCGTTATCGGGGCGGAGGGGGCGGAATGCGACATGCTGGTGCCCATGCAGTTGGTGTTGACTAACGGGGAGGGGACCACCCGGGTGTGGCATTTGAAGTTTTACCGGCTTATCGAGGATTTGCTGGCCTACGAGGAGGAGTTGATTGACAGTTACGTGCGGCAGATGGCTCCGGATACCCTGCGGACGTTCCGGGACGTGCAGGGCGACAGCGTGGCGACCCGCACGCTGGTGACCCGCGAGGCCACAGGCGACCGGCAAATCCAGACGGGCGACACGCTGACGTTTTCCTACACGGTGCACATTCTGGACGAGGTGCACATGGCTGACTCGTTGCGCATGGTGATGGACCCGGGCGAGCAGACAATCGTGTTCAATGGCTCGGCGAGCGGCACTCCTGTCGGTTATCTGCTGGGAATGCAGCATTTGTGCGAGGGCAATGCGGCGGAAATAGTGATTCCTTACGCTATGGCCTACGGTGCCACGGAACAGCGCACGACGAACGGGCAAAGGATAAGGATTCCCGCCTACTCGACGCTGGTGTACCGGGTGGACGTGACTCAAGTGAGGGCCGCTGTGGCGCAGGAGGAAACACAAGAGTGACAGTTATTTTATGAAAATGATATAAAGGAGATAGTGATATGAGAAAGAATTATTGGATGGGAACGCTTTGTTGTGTGGCAGCCATTGTGTTTGGGTGTTCCGACGACAACCATGGTGTCGATGTGGAACAAATATGGCAGGAAGAACGAGAGACAATCTGGAAGTATCTGGACGAGCATGCGGACGGAGAGGTGACGAAATACGCCTATACGTTTGGCGACTTGACCGACACGATTTACATTTTCGGAGTGGAGGGCGGAAGCGGAGAGGCGGGGGCCGCCCCGTGGGCTTTGGTGGATTATGACCTTTACACCATCGCCCGGCTTTCCGGGGAGCGCGGTTTGTATGACTCGAGCAATCCCGCCTATTGCGCCGGAGAGGGCATAGAGGCTTCTTACCGGTTGGGAGGTCCGATTGTTTGGGCTGCCGACACGCGCTATGTGGACGGCGTGTTGCCCACTTTTGTCAAGGCGGGCGGGAGCGGCAAGGCCATCATCCATTCCCGGCTGTTGGGAGGAAATGCCGGCACTTCGAGATTGTTTGAGATGAGCGTGAGGGAATTCATCGACGACCTGCTGCGCTACGAGTATGCTCAAATGGAGGCGTTCGCCGCGGACAGCGGCCTGGATATGGAACTGGCTGTGAAGTTGCCGTTGCGCGAGGGAGAAACGGATGTCGCGGCGGGTGACACGCTGGCCTATCTCTGCTTCACGAACGACGTGGATGGCGTGGCGCGAATTGCTGAGGGCGACACGGTGGGCATCCAAGCCCGGGCTTACGTCTTGGATTCATACAACGACCCGTTGCGGGAAGTGTTTGGCGAAGACGAGGACGGCGACGGAGAGCCGGACGTGGCGGAGATGGTGGTGCGGGACAACGTCCTCCCCGGTTTGAGGTTGGCCGTGATGCAAATGGGGCAGGGCGACGAGGCTTGGGTGCTCATGCCTTCCCGAATGGCGTGGGGGAGTGCGGGTGACAATTATGTCGGCGTGCCGCCTTATTCCGCGGTGGCCTACTGGTTGAAAATAGTGGAGCACAGACCTAAAAAATAAACGACTATGGACATTTGTTTGGAAGACGCGTTGGAACGGGTTGTCGCGTGGGCAAAGGAGGTGGGGGAGGTGCAACGCTGCCATTTTCGCGGTTATGACTTGGGAATAGAGACGAAATCCAACGCTTACGACGTGGTGACGAAGGTGGACAAACTGAGCGAGAATATGTTGCTGGAGCGAATCGGGGCGGCCTTCCCCGGCCACGGCGTGTTGGGTGAGGAGAGCGGCGGGCATCGGACGGACAGCGACTACCTTTGGGTGGTGGACCCGTTGGACGGCACCAATAATTACAGTCAGGGATTGCCGATTTTCACCATTTCCGTGGGATTGCAATACCGGGGTGAGACGATGTTGGGTGTGGTCTACGCCCCTTATTTCGGCGAGATGTACACCGCCGTCCGCGGTGGAGGTGCGTGGCTCAACGGGAAGAGGATTCACGTGGGCGACAAGGACATGCTGAAGTATTGCGTGTTGGGGACGGGATTCCCTTACGACAAGGATGTGAATCCAGCCAACAACGCTGACAACCTTGCCCGCATACTGCCGCACATCCGGGGGGTGCGCCGCATGGGCTCGGCGGCCTACGACCTGTGTTGCGTCGCTGCCGGTTTCTTGGACGGCTATTGGGAAATATGCCTGCATCCGTGGGACATTTGTGCCGGACTGCTGGTTTTGGAGGAAGCCGGCGGGGTGGTGGAACAGTTCCGCCCCGATCGGGAGATAAACCTCGTGGCGGGTAATCCCCGCGTGGTGGAGCGGATGAAGGAATACATTCGCTGAATTGTCCTTTTTACTGGATGCCCAGCAGAGCTTTTACCTTGGGTCGGGAAAAAACCGTGAGCGCCTGCTTGTAGCCCTCCTCGTACAAGATGTCCATGTTCGACAGGTCGAACATGTTGTATTGGCTGATGTGCTTGGGCATGACGACCACGTCGCACAGGCGGGTGTCCTCGTTCATGTTCGAGAGAATGCCCATGTGGAACGACCGTTCCGCCATTTGCAGCATGTTCTTCACGTGGCTGTTGGGTTCGACGGGGTCGATGTGCACGCCGATGACCACCTCGCACAAATCCCGGATGGGTCGCACCGGCAGATTCATGAACACGCCGCCGTCCACATACTGGAACCCGTCTATGGTCATGGGGGAAAACACGATGGGCACGCTGCACGATGCGATAATCCTCGGGATGAGCTCCCCCTCCTTGAAATGGGCGGGAATGCCGAGGTTCAGGTTCGTGGCGGTTATCACGAGTGGGATTCGCAATTCCTCCATGCGCTTCACTTCGATGAACTCGGCCAAATGCCTTTCCAGCCCGTTCATGTTCATCAATCCCGTGCGGGACATTGTGGGACGGGCGAAATCGAGAAGTTTCTTTTCCTTGAAAAAGGTCATCGCCTCCTCGGCTGTGCGGCCCGAGGCGAACATGGCTCCGGTGATGGAACCCGCGCTCGTGCCGGAAATGATGCCCGGACAGATGCCCAGCTCCTCCATCGCCTTGTACACGCCGATGTGGGCGAAACCCCTTGCCCCGCCGCCGCTCAACGCCAGTCCGATGCGGTAGGGCGGGTGTGGTGATTGTCTTTCCATGGTCAAAGAAGAAAAAAGCCGGTGTCCAACCGGCTTTCGTTCGTTTATTTCACTGTTGCCATGTGGGCGATCAACTCCAACACCTTGTTCGAGTATCCCCACTCGTTGTCATACCACGAGACGAGCTTCACGAAATTGGAATTCAAGGCGATGCCGGCCTTCGCGTCAAAGATGGACGTGCGGGGGTCGCCCAGGAAGTCGGAAGACACCACGTCCTCTTCCGTGTATCCGAGAATACCCTTCAACTCGCCCTCGGAAGCCTCCTTCATGGCAGTCTTGATTTCTTCATACGTGGCGGCCTTTTCCAAGCGGCATGTGAGGTCTACCACTGAGACGTCCAGCGTCGGAACGCGGAAGGACATGCCCGTCAACTTCCCGTTCAACGACGGAATCACCTTGCCCACGGCCTTGGCCGCGCCCGTGGATGACGGGATAATGTTGCCCGCGGCGGCGCGTCCGCCTCTCCAGTCCTTCATCGACGGCCCGTCCACGGTCTTCTGCGTGGCGGTCGTGGAGTGCACGGTGGTCATCAACCCTTCCACGATGCCGAATTTGTCATGAACCACTTTGGCCAAAGGAGCCAGGCAGTTCGTCGTGCAAGAAGCGTTCGACACGATGGGTTGTCCGGCGTAAGTCATGTGGTTCACGCCCATCACGAACATCGGCGTGTCGTCTTTCGACGGTGCGGACATCACTACCCGCTTCGCTCCGGCCTTGATGTGCGCCTCCGCCTTCTCTTTGGTCAGGAACAGGCCCGTGGATTCCACCACGTACTCGGCGCCCACTTCATCCCATTTCAAATCCTCCGGATTCCTTTCGGCTGTCACGCGGATGGCGTGGCCGTTCACAACCAGCCGGCCGTCCTTGATTTCGATTGTGCCGTCGAACCGCCCGTGCATCGAGTCGTATCTCAGCATGTATGCCATATAGTTCACGTCAATCAAATCATTGATTCCCACGATTTCAATATCGTCCCTTTTCATCGCAGCGCGGAACACCAGACGTCCGATGCGTCCGAATCCGTTGATACCAACTTTAATTTTTGACATTTCTAATTGTATTAATGGTTAATAATGAAGTTTGTGTTCTCTTTGAGTGTTTCTCACTTACAAAAGTAGCGATAAAAATGGTAAAACCAAAGAAGTTTCGGATAAGTTGCCCGATGACGATTTTTTTGCGAAAAAACTTGGTGCAAACGTTGCAATGTGTTATATTTGCATCCGCAATCTAAGGAATGTTTTTTGCTTTTATAAGTGTAGTAAATTTATTGTTAGTGTGTTAAACAAAGGCCCCCGTTCCCGGGAGGCCTTATTTATTTCGCTGTCACGGTTATTTTCAGCGCCCGTCTCGTGCGGGGCGTGATTTTGTAGCGGTCGTCAAGACGGTGCCCGACCACCCAGACGATGTCTTTGTCCGATTGGAGGATGAGGCATTCCTTCTTTTGCTTCGCGCTGAATTTCAGGTCGGTGAAAAAGTCGCTCAACTTCTTCCTGCTCCGTTTCATGCCGAGGGGGCAGAACCAGTCGCCCGTGGACCAGTGGCGCAGCACGAGCGGATAGATAAGCTTGTCGAGGTCGAAGCCCCCCACGTTGCTCTCCCTCGGGATTTCAAAGTCCGGTGTCACTTCCGCCTCCTCCACGAGGAACGTCTGGTCGCCCATGCGGTACTCGCCGCAGTCGGCCAGCAGCGTCCGCCCCGTGTCGCGCTCCAGCAGGTTGAACAGCCGCCAGTACGTCCGCCCCTTCGTCAGCAGGAACTCGCCCGCCTCGAACTGTTTGCCCGGCGTGGCGGCGTGGCTGTTCAGCACGGCCTCCACCTGCGCGCCGTTGAAGCCGTAGGGCTTCAGTATCTCGCGCAGCAGCGTGGCCGGGGCGGGTGAGCCCATGGTCTCCCGGATGTTGATGAGAGTCTCCCCGTTCTCCTCGTGGACCACCTTCCGCTTCAACTGCTCTATGCCGTACTGGTAGATTTGCTCCACTTCCCTCAGATTCCGCGCGTTCTCCTCCACCGTCCTCAGGAACGAGGGATTGATTTCTTTCATCACGGGCACCACCAAGTGGCGGATTTTGTTCCTCGTGTAGTCCAGCGAGTTGTTCGTCGAGTCGGTGCGGTAGCCCAACTGGTGTTCCTGGATATAGGCGAGAATCTCCTCCCTCGACTTTGCGAGCAGCGGGCGCAGGATTCGCCCGTTCACGGGGCGTATGCCCGTCAGCCCCCTGACGCCCGTCCCGCGGCACAGGTTCATGAGCACCGTCTCGGCGAAGTCGTCGGCGTGGTGGGCCACCACGATGTAGTCCATTTTTTTCTTGACCCGCATTTCTTCGAACCATGCGTAGCGCAATTCCCGCGCCGCCATCTCCACGCTCATCCCGTGCTCTTTGGCGTGGCCCGTCGTGTCGAATTTCTTCACGCTCAAGGCGATGCCGTAAGTGTCGCAGAACCGCTTCACGAACTGCTCGTCCATGTTCGATTCCTTGCCCCGGAGGTTGAAATTGCAATGCAGGGCGAGAATCCTCAAGTTCAGGTATTTGAACGCGTGCAACAGCGTGATGGAGTCCGCCCCTCCGCTCACCGCGATGACGAAGCCGCTGCGTTCGTCTATTTCGTGTTCTTTCAGAAAGTTTCTAATCGTGTCCAACATAAGCCTTCGTTTTTGCTTTCGCTAAGATACGCCTTTCCATCCGCATTCCGAAATCTTTCCGCGGGAAAATTCGCGCCCGCCCTTTGCCTCCTTTCTCCCTGCCTTCTCCCACCCATTTCCCACCTTCCGTCATAATAATATGTATGAATACAGTCAGGAGTCAGTTATGAACGCTTATTTTAGTAAGGGAAGAGTAAGAGGAGAGTAAGGGCAGGGTAAGAGATGGCAGCCGTGTAAGTGGGAGATAGGTGCGGAATGGCAGGGAAAAAGGCGCGGGACAGGAGAGATGGGAAAGGGGGTGGGAACGGGGGCGGAAAATCTGTGGGGGACGGGGCGGGGAAGGAGGAAAGCGGCCGGGAAGGGGCCGCTTTTCTTGTGGGGGAGCGGAGGGGCAGGGGTGGATTTGTGGAGAGGAAGGGGAGGGGCTTGGAGGAGGGTCAGAGGTCGCTGAGTTCGAGCCAGCGTGTCTCCTTCTCGTCGAGGAGGGCGGTGATTTCGCCGTGGCGGCGGGAGGTGGCCATGAGGCGGTCCGGGGTGAGGGAGCCGGAGGAGAGGTCGGCTTCGAGGGTGGCCCGCTCGGCGGTGAGGGTGTCGATGTCGGCCTCGAGCTGGCGCAGTTCCTGCTGTTCCTTGAAGGAGAGGCGGCGGGGCTTGGGGGCTTCCTGCGCGGCGCGGGGCTTGGGGGCGGGGGCCGGGGCGGCGGCGCGCTCGGCGGAGCGGGCGAGGCGTTCTTCCTCCTCGCGCTTGTCGGCGTACTGGGTGTAGTTGCCGGGAAAGTCGCGGATGGCGCCGTCGCCCTCGAAGGCGAAGACGTGGTCGACGATTTTGTCGATGAAGAAGCGGTCGTGGGAGACGACGAGGAGGCATCCGGCGAAGGAGCGGAGGTAGTCCTCGAGGACGTTGAGGGTCATGATGTCGAGGTCGTTGGTGGGCTCGTCGAGGACGAGGAAGTTGGGGTTTGCCATGAGGACGGTGAGCAGGTAGAGCCTCCGCCGTTCGCCCCCGCTGAGTTTGGCGACGGGGGTGTATTGCAATTTGTCCGGGAAGAGGAAGTATTCGAGGAATTGGGAGGCGGACATGACGCGGCCGTTGCCGAGGTCGACCCGCTCGGCGATTTCCCGCACGATGTCGATGGGACGGTCGTCGGGGCGGAAGGAGATGCCGGCTTGGCGGTAGTAGCCGTATACGACGGTCTCGCCTATGTCGATGGCGCCGCTGTCCGGCTCGATGGCGCGGGTCACGATGTCGAGGAACGTGGACTTGCCGATTCCGTTTCTGCCAATGATTCCGATTTTCTCGCCGCGGATGAATTTGTAGGAGAAGTCGCGGATGAGGCAGCGGCCCTCGTAGCTTTTGCTGACATGGTGGAGCTCGAGGATTTTGCTGCCGAGGCGTTGTCCCTTGATGTCGAGTTCCAGTCGTTTTTCTTCAGGGCGGTGCGCCGCCGCGTCTTTCAGTCTGTAGAAATTGTCGATGCGGTAGCGGGCCTTGTGTCCTCGCGCCTGGGGCATGCGGCGCATCCATTCCTGCTCGACGCGGAGGAGGTTGCGCGCCTTGTCGACGGCGGCGTTGGCGGCCTCTACGCGCTCGGCGCGCTTTTCGAGGTAGTAGGAATAGTTGCCCGCGTAGGTGTAGAGGCCGTAGTCGTCCAGTTCGATGATGTTGTCGCACACGCGGTCGAGGAAGTAGCGGTCGTGGGTGACCATGAGGAGGGTCGTCTGCGTGTCGTGCAGGTAGTCTTCAAGCCATTCTATCATGTCCGTGTCGAGGTGGTTGGTGGGTTCGTCGAGGATGAGGAAATCGGGATTTTTGATGAGGACTTTGGCGAGTCCGACCCGTTTGCGTTGTCCTCCGGACAGTTCCCGGATGGGTTGCCCGTAGTGGTTGATTTTTAATTTGGAGAGGATTTGCTTGATGTCGTTCTCCAGGTTCCACGCGTTGAGGGCGTCCACTTTGGGGATGAGGGTGGCGAGGGCGTCCGTGTCGTTGGCGGCCACGGCTTGCTCGTATTCTTTGATGAGGCGCAGCACGGGCGTGTCGGTGTTGAAGACTTCCTCGATGACGGGGGTGTCGAGGTCAAGGCGGGGGTCTTGTTCGAGGTATCCCACGGTGATGTCATTACGGAAAATGACGGAGCCCGTGTCCGGCGATTCTTCCCCGGCGATGATGCGGAGGAGGGTGGATTTGCCCTTGCCGTTCGGGGCGATGAGGGCTGTTTTTTGGTTTTTGGCGATGCCGAAGGATATGTTTTCGAAGAGAAGTCGCTCGCCGAAGCGTTTGGAGAGGTTGTCCACTTGCATGAAGCTGATCATAGGCCGTTGTGTTTTTAGAGTTGTGATTTGAGGAATTGTTGTCGTTTTTGTTCGGGAAAACGCTCGATGGCGTACCGGAGCATGGTGCGGGGCATGCGGCGGTAGCGGGGAAGGAGGTAGGCGGTGAGGGCCTCCTCGTCGCGCTTGCCGGCCTCGCGGAGTATCCATCCGACGGCCTTGTGGATGAGGTCGTGGGGATGGTCGAGGAGGATGTCGGCGATGGCGAAGGCGTCGGAGAAGTCGCCCCGGCGCACGGGGTGCATGCAGGTGACGATGGCGACGCGCTGGCGCCAGAGGCGGCCGGAGCGCGCCCACTCGTAAAGGAGGGAGCGGTCGGCGAGCCAGGGGCCGAGTATCTTGTAGCAGGTGAGGTCGACGAGGTCCCAGTTGTTGAGGGCGTCGACGTGGTCGATGTAGAAGCGGGCGCACTCGTCCCGCTCTTCCCCGCTTTCCGCTTTTTCGAAACGGAGAACGAGGATGAGGAGGGCGGTGAGTCTTGTCTCGTGGACGGGGGAGGCGAGGAGCTCGCGGATGGTGGGAAGGGGGGCCTCCCGGTGGCGTTTCGCGATTTCTCTGGCGATGGGCACGGGCACGCCGACGAAGAGGTCGCCCTCGCCGTATTCGCCCGGCCCGGTCTTGAAGAAGCGGGCGAGCGTGGCGGCTTTCGCGGGGTCGGCGCGCCTATTGAGTTCGTTTATAATTTCTTGCGCGATAGGTTCCATGTGCGTTTCTCATCGTGTTCGGGGAGCAAAGGTAGCGATTGTTAGTAAAAAAGCGGCCGCTGTTATTAAAAAAAGGGCGGAAAATGGGGGCTTGTTTCTTTTTTATGTGTACTTTTACCCACGTAATAGTAAAATAGGAGATTATGTCTAAGATTATAGCGATTGCTAATCAAAAAGGAGGCGTGGGAAAGACGACGACTTCGGTCAATTTGGCGGCAAGCCTGGCTATTTTGGAACAAAAGGTGTTGTTGGTGGACGCTGACCCGCAGGGGAACGCGACCACGGGGGTGGGTTTTGATTTGAAGGAACTGGAGGGGACGATTTACGAGTGTCTGGTGGAAGGGCTGGAGCCGGAGAAGGCCATATTGAAGACGGAGGTGGAGCACATGGATTTGTTGCCTTCCAATATAGATTTGGTGGGGGCGGAGCTGGAGATGTTGAATTTCGACGACAAGGAGCGGGTGATGGCGCGGATGCTGGGTAAGGTGAGGGAGAGGTATGACTATGTGCTGATAGACTGCTCGCCGTCGCTGGGGCTGTTGACGGTGAACTCGCTGGCGGCGGCGGATTCGGTGATGATTCCGGTGCAGTGCCAGTATTTCGCTCTTGAGGGGCTGGGCAAGCTGCTGAACACGGTGAAAATCATTCAGAAGCGGCTGAACACGGGGCTGGAGATAGAGGGGTTCGTGCTGACGATGTACGACGGGCGGGTGCGGTTGTCGAACCAGGTGGCGGCGGAGGTGAGGAAGCATTTTGGCGACATGGTGTTCAAGACGCCGATCCAGCAGAACGTGAAGTTGGCGGAGGCCCCGAGTTTCGGGCAGCCGGTGGTGTTGTACGACGCGGGCTGCCGCGGGGCGGAGAATTATTTGAGCCTGGCGAACGAGGTGGTGGAGAAAAACAATAAGAAATAGTTTATTAATCAGGATATATGGCGAAGAAGAACGCTTTGGGAAGAGGTTTGAGCGCCTTGCTGGAGGACGCGGCCGGGCAGGTGAAGCCGAGGGAAGGGGCCGTTTCCACGATGCAAGACGAGTTGAAATTGAGTGATATACGTCCGAACCCGCGTCAGCCGCGCACGGAGTTTGACGAGGAGGCTTTGCGGGAGTTGGCGGCGTCCATCAAGTCGATAGGCGTGGTGCAGCCGATCACGGTGCGCGAGGCGGGGGAAGGGAAGTATGAAATCGTGGCGGGAGAGCGGCGTTTCCGCGCGGCCAGGTTGGCAGGGCTGGAGACCATACCGGCCTACGTGAAGAAGGTGGGCGATGAGTCGGTGCTGGAGATGGCGTTGATAGAGAATATCCAGCGGGAGGATTTGAACGCGATAGAAATTGCGCTGAGTTACGAGCGGCTGATAGAGGAGTGCAATCTGACGCAGGACGCGTTGAGCGAGCGGGTGGGGAAGAAGCGGACCACGATTTCCAATTATTTGCGCCTGCTGAAGTTGCCGGCGGCCATCCAGTTGGCGATAAAGGAGAAGAAAATCAGCATGGGACACGCCCGGGCGATAATCGGAATCGAGGACCCGGAGACGCAGTACATGGTGTTCGAGCAAATCATGAAATATGATTTCTCGGTGCGCAAGGTGGAGGAAATCGTGCGGGAGCTTATGAAGCCGGAGGAGGCCAAGGAGGAGGCGGAAAAGGCGAAGCCGAGGCCCATAGGCGATTACGCGGAGCTGCAGTCGCATTTGTCCCGTTATTTCGACACGAGGGTCGATTTGAAACGGAACGAGAGGGGAAGGGGCAAGATAGTGATTTCCTTCAAGTCCGACAGTGAGTTGGAACGTATTGTCGCTTTGTTGGATAAGATGAACACGAAATAGGACATGGGCGTGAGAGTTTTTTTGTTCAAAGGAATGTTGTGCGCGGCGTTGCTGTTGGCGGGAGGCGCGGCGGCTTCCGCGGGGGAAGGGACGCGCGCCTGTTGGGGGCGCGACACTTTGCCGGACCTTGGGCTGCCGGTCGTGGAGCCCGCGGAGGGGATTGACTCGCTAATCAACGAGATGGGACTTGCCGCCGACACGCTGAGCAAGAGAAAGAGGAAAATCATGGCGGAGCGGGCCGCCGGGAAGGTGCACTCGCCGCGCAAGGCCACGATTCTGGCCATGGTGCTTCCCGGATCGGGGCAGATTTACAACAGGGAGTGGTGGAAGGTGCCCATCCTTTACGCCGGGGTGGGGGCGGCCGTTTACGGCCTTTCCTGGAACGCCAGTTATTATAAGAAGTACCGGACGGCTTTCGTGGACTATACGGCCTATCTGAACCAAATCGCGGAGGACCAGGAGAACGACAGGGAGACTCCCTATCCCGCGGACAATTCGTGGGACAAGCTGATGGCGCCGGGTAGGACGGCGGAAGGCTATTCGGAGTCGATGCGGACGCGTTTCCAGGACGTGCTCCAGACGAAGAAGGACCGTTACAAGCGTTACCGCGACATGATGTATATCGTGTGTGCGGGCATTTACGCCATCCAAATCATAGACGCGGTGGTGTTCGCCCATTTCTATGATTTCGAGATTAATGAGGATTTGTCGATGAAGGTGTCGCCTTCGGCGGGGTTTTCTCCGGTGTGCGGGGGGACGGTCGGTTTGACATTGTCGTTTAAGTTTTGAATATTAAGGATATGCGTTTTACTATATTGCTATGTGTGGCGGGCCTTTTGGCCGCCGGCCCTGTTTTTGGGGAGGCGCGCGACACGCTGCGCTTGAAAATCGCCCCGCCGCGGGTGATGGTGCCGGAGACGGTGGTGCTGACGGATTCCATTCCGGGCGCGTTCATCGAGAAGTTGGACGCCCTTTACGAGATGTGGTATGTGACGAAACACGGGGGAGAGGGGGACGGAGGGTTGTTCTACGAGCCGGAGGGAGGGCAGGTCAGCATGCCCGATTCCGTCTATCTGGCCCGCCTCGACTCGTTGAACTCGGCCATCCGCTTGTCGTACAATGATATCGTGCGCAACTACATCGAGGTGTACGTCGTGAGGGGAAGGGCGCAGTCCGGGGCGTTGCTTGGACTGAGCGACTATTATTTCCCCATTTTCGAGGAGGTGCTGGCGCGTGAGGGGTTGCCGTTGGAGTTGAAGTACCTGCCTGTCATCGAGAGTGCGCTGAATCCCAGGGCTTTCTCCCGGGCGGGGGCTTGCGGGTTGTGGCAATTCATGTACGCCACGGGGAAGATGTACGGGCTGGAGATTACTTCCTTTGTGGACGAGCGGCGCGACCCGGTGAAGTCGTCCGAGGCCGCGGTCCGTTATTTGAAGGATTTGTACAAGATTTATGAGGACTGGATTCTGGTCATCGCCGCCTACAATTGCGGCCCGGGCAATGTGAACAAGGCCATCCGGCGTTCCGGAGGCAAGAAGAATTATTGGGACATTTATTACCTGCTTCCGCGGGAGACGCGCGGGTACGTGCCCGCGTTCATCGGCGCGATGTACCTGTTCAATTATTATGACAAGCACAACATCGCCGTGGTGGGGAACGAGTTGCCGTCGATGTGCGACACGATTATGGTGTCGGACGCTTTGCATTTCGAGCAGGTGACGAGCTTGCTCGACATTTCCGTGGAGCAGCTCCGGGACCTTAATCCGCAGTACAGGGCGGACATCGTGCCCGCCGGTTTCGGCAAGGTTTATCCGTTGCGGATGCCGTATAATTATGTCACGGAGTTTATCGACCGGCAGGACACCATTTTCGCTTACCATCGTGCCGCCTATTTCGACGAGAGCGACCGCATGGCGGACCCCCGCGCGCGGTTCAAGAAGCATGCCCACGTGGCTCCGGCCAATCGCGCGAAGCTGGTCTACACGGTGAGGGAGGGGGACGTCATCGGAGGAATCGCCATGAAATTCGGCGTGCGGCTCAACGATTTGAAGTATTGGAACGGGAAGACGCGCAATCTTATCCGGGTGGGGGAGAAGCTGGTGGTGTACGTGCCCAAGGACAAGGTGGATTATTATAAGTCGAAGGCGGACACCCGTTACGTCGGCCCGGCCTCGAACAACGACGCGGAGGTGGAGCCCCTCAACGAAGGCGAGTATTTCTACTACACGGTCAAGCAGGGTGATAATCTGTGGAGCATAGCCAAGAAATTCGAAGGAATATCGAATCGAGATATCATGAGGTGGAACGGCCTGAGCGAAAAGGCCGTCCGCAAGTTGAAACCAGGTCAAAAACTAAAAATCAAGATTTAGTATGAACAAAAGTGTTGTGTTAATGGTCGCTTTACTCATCGCCGCTTTTTGGAGTTGCGGCACGGCGGCCGATCAAAAGAAAAATGAGCAGCCTGGAGTGATCCGGGTTGAAGTGCCTGAACGTCCCGAGGGACAAAAAGATGTCGTCGCGTTGCGTTGCGCGCCGCTGGATACCGTGCGCGTGGGATTTATCGGACTGGGAATGCGCGGTCCGGGAGCAGTGGAACGTTTCACCTACATTCCCGGCACCAAAGTGGTCGCTCTTTGTGACTTGCTTCCCGAGCGGGCGGGCAAGGCCAACGAGATTCTGACGAAGCGGGGTTTGCCCAAGGCTGTCGAGTATTCCGGAGAGGAGGGATGGAAAGCCCTTTGCGAGCGGGACGATATCAATCTGGTGTATATCGTCACCCCGTGGCAGACGCACGTGGAGATGGCCGTTTACGCCATGGAGCACGGGAAACACGTGGCCGTGGAGGTGCCCGCCGCCATGGATCTTGACGAGTGCTGGCAGTTGGTGAACACCGCCGAGAGGACCCGCCTCCACTGTATGATGTTGGAGAATTGCGTGTACGACTTTTTCGAGCTGACCACGCTCAACATGGCCCAGCAGGGACTGTTCGGGACCATCGAGCACGTGGAGGGAGCCTATAACCATAATCTGGAGGAGTTCTGGCCTTACTATCAAGGCAATTGGCGTCTTGATTTCAATGAGAAGCACGGGGGCGATGTTTATGCCACCCACGGCCTTGGGCCGGCCTGCCAGTTGCTGGACATCCACAGGGGCAACCGCATGACCCGCCTCGTTTCCATGCAGACGCAGGCCATCAACGGGCCGAAGATGGTGGAGAAGTTCAACAAGCGCAAGAGCGAGAACTTCCAGAACGCCGACCAGACCTTGACGTTTATTCAGACGGAGAAAGGCCAGGTCATTCATCTGCAGCACAATGTGATGACTCCGCGTCCGTATAGCCGTATGTATCAAGTGACCGGCACCGAAGGGTTCGCCAACAAGTATCCCGTGGAAGGGTACTGTTTCCATTCGGCCGGAGCCATCGAGGGCGTGCCCGACCATGAGAATCTCAGCATGCACGATTTTGTCCCGGAGGACGTGAAAGAGGCGTTGATGGACAAATACAAGCACCCGATTCATAGGGAGTTGGAGGAAATGGCCAAGAAAATAGGCGGCCACGGGGGAATGGACTTTATCATGGACTACCGTCTTGTCTATTGCCTGCGTAACGGATTGCCGCTCGACCAGGACGTGTACGACGCCGCCGAGTGGTCGTGTATCGGGGCCTTGACCCGTCTTTCGCTTGAGAACGGCAACATGCCGGTGGAGTTCCCCGATTTCACCCGCGGGGCTTGGCAAAAGTTGAAAGGTTATCACCACTATATGGCCGGAGAGTGAGCGACAGGGCTCGCTTCTCCGTGTGAGGGAAAAAGACAGAGGCGCGCTTCTCGGGAAGCGCGCCTCTGTTTGTGTTTTCCTTGCGTTAAGGAAGGAAACACTCGTTATATCAGTTGATTGAATAGATCCGAGATGGCGGGGTCGGATGGCCGGGGGGCGTTGGCGTCGTACACCCGCCCTTCCTTGTCGAGAATGATGAAGCGGGGGATGCCGCTTATTTTGAAATACGCCGAGAATGGCGAGTTGGTGGGGCATTTCTCGATGAGCTGCGCGCCGCCGAGCCGTTCGTCGCAGACGGTGCGCTGCCATTTCTCCCGGTTGGAGTCGCTGGAGATGCTGACGAAGGCGATGTCCTTGCCTGCGTATCGCTCCTCCAGTTTCTTCAAGTGGGGGATTTGTGCCCGGCAGGGGCCGCACCAGGTGGCCCAGCAGTCGATGTAGACGTATTTGCCCTTGAATTGCGACAGGGCGATTTCGTTGCCGTCCGTGTCGATGAAGGTGAAGTCGGGTATGGCTTTGCCCCGGAGGATGCGGCTCCATTCCTCGTATTCCCGTCTGATTTCTTTCCGGAGGGTGGCGGATTTCACTTTCCTGTCGAAGACGGCCATCAGTGGGGCGATTTCTTCCGCGCCCCGGAGAAGCATGTGGTTGGTCAGCACGGACTCCATGAGGAAGTCGGCCACGCCGCCTTGGGTGAAATGGGTGTCGATGTAGTCCATCTGGCTTTTGTTCACGTGATAGGTGTCATGCTCCGGAGCGGCGAACCACGCCACGAAATAGAGGGCTGCGCTCATGAAGTCCCGGTAGTCCGTGGTGGGCAGCAGGGTCGAGTCCTGCGTCATTTGTTCTTGCAGGAAGGGAATGATGTCCTTGGTCCATTGCCGGTATGTGAACATGCGGCTGAGTCCTTGGTAGCGCAGCCGTTTTTGCTCGAGCGCCTTGAAGGGGGCGGAGAGCGACGGTGTCGTTTCCAACGCTTGGTGGTGGCGGTCGATTCTGTCCCGGATGATGCCGAGCACCTCCTCTTCCGTCATGTTTTGGCGGAGGGGGATGATGGATTGGCCGTGTCCGTCCAGGAACTCGTTTTCCGCCGCGCCTTTTCCCTCGAACTGGAAACGGGAGGCTCCTGTCGTTGGCTTGCCGTAGCGCATTGTGAAGTCGCATCCTGGCTCCACATAGATGAGTTTTTTCATGCTTCCCGCCTGGAGTTGGGCATAGGCGGGTGCGTTGAGTTCGGTCCGCAGGACGGCTCCGTTCACGGTGTCATAGGGCACTGCGAGGGTGTCGCCGTTGACGACGAGGCTCACCTTGTCGATGTTGTCGATGTAGCTTTTAAAAGTGACGGCGGCCTGCCGGGATTGGCATCCCGACAGGATTCCCGCCGTCGCAATGAGAATGATTCGTATGGTAAATGTTCTCATGTTTATTCGTTTTTATAGTCTTCCATTCCGATGTAATAGTCCGCCCGGTCGTCGCCCAGCAGGTGCTTGGCGAAGTAGAACCATATCTTGCGCCGCCAGAAGAGGTCCTTCGCGCCTTTGTACTGGTGGCCTTGTCCGGGCAGCACGAGCATGTCGAAGTTCTTTCCCGCGTCGATGAGTGCGCTGACCAGCCGCAAGGACTGTCCCGGGTGGACGTTGTTGTCCTCGTCGCCGGTGATGACCAGCAGGTGGCCTTGCAGCTTGGGCGCCAGTTCGGCCGTCGTCGGGATTTTGCAGGTGAACACGGTGTCGGCTCCCTTGACGGTCTGGGTGACGCCGTGGAAGGTCTCGCCCCACGCCCGGTTGTAGATGTTGCTGTCGTGGTTGCCTGAGGAGGCGACCGCCGCCTTGTAGAACCCGGGGTAGGCGCAAATCGCCGCCGCCGACATGAATCCGCCGCCGGAGTGGCCGAATATGCCCACCCGGTCGAGGTCGATGTAGGGGTGGCGTTCCGCCAGTTGCTCGATGCCGCGCTTGTCGTCGGCGAGGGCGTAGTCGCGGAGGTTGCCGTATCCGTAGGTGCGGTAGGCCTTGTCGCGGAGGGGGCTTCCTCCCCGGTGGCCGAAGTTGACCACGATGAAGCCCACTTGGGCGAGGGCGGCGTTATGGTTGCCCGTCACGGTGAAGTCCAGGTCCACGGCCTCCATTTGGGGACCGGGATAGACGTAAGAGATGACGGGGTATTTCTTTGTGGAGTCGAAGTCGATGGGTTTCCACATCACGCCGTAGAGGTCGGTCTTGCCGTCCGCCGCCTTCACGGTGAAGCGTTCCGGCATTCTCCAGCCTGTGGCGAGAAGGGTGGAAAGGTCGGCTTCGGCCAGCGCGCGGACGAGTTTTCCGTTCTTGTCGCGGAGGACGGAGCGGGGAGCCATGTCCACCCGGGAGAAGTTGTCGGTGAAATAGTCGCCCGAGGGGCTGAACTCCACGTGGTGGTTGGCGTCCTCGGGGGTCAGCAGTTTCACCGCGCCGTCGCCGTCGAGGGTGGCTTTATAGAGGCAGGCGTAGTAGGGATTCATGCCCTCTTCCCGTCCGTGTCCGATGACGTAGACCTCCCGGCGGGCGGTGTCGATGCGGACGATTTTCTCCGCCATCCACTCGCCTGCGGTGACGGGGCTTTTCAGTTGCCCGTCGGCGGAGTAGAGGTAGTAGTGGCCCCAGCCGGAGCGTTCGGACCACCAGATGAATTCCGTGTCGTCGTTGATGAAGGCGATGGACTGGTTGCGGTCGTTGAAATAGGGCTTGCACACTTCGTTGAGGATGACCGTCACCTCGCCGGTTTCCGTGTCGACGCGGCAGATGTCCAGCTCGTCGCGGGTGCGGCGTGTACGCTGGAGGTAGAGGTAGCGGCTGTCGGCGGAGACGTGGAGGAGTTTTAGTTCCTGGTCCTGCCATTTGGCGATGTCCACCTTCCTCACCTCGCCCGTCTCGGCGTCGAGGAGGGAAAGCTCGTATTGGGGCACGCGCTTGTCGCCCGGCATGATGTATTTGTCGCCGCCGATGGAGGTGACCAGCCGGGGCCGTCCGAATGAGGAGGAGACGACGGGCAGGGTGCCGATGCCGCGGTTGTCCACGCGGATGGCGAAGAGGCGGTGTGTGCCTTTCAGCCAGCGCGCCTTGGTGGTGAATATGCGGTCGTTGTCGTCCATCTCGTTGTCGGAATAGGAGAATTCCTTCACGCCGTCCGTCGTCAGGGGACGGGCGAGGGAGTCCGGCTCGTCGCTGCGGCGCAGCCACACGTTGTGTCGTTTGGAGAAGGCCACGTAGGCCCTGTCGGACGAGACGGAATACATCATGGCCGTCGGGTTGTAGGGCTTGGCGGGCCGGTTGCCCGGTTTCTGACGGGGGATTTCCGTGCAGGTCCGGGTCTTCATGTCGTAACGCAGTTGCTTCTGGTTGGCCCAGAAGGTGAACTCGCCTTCCTTGCCCTCTTCGAAAATGGGGTTGATGTTCAGGTTGACGGTGTCACACGCCTTGCCTGTCAGCTCGGCGATTTGGGTGGCCATGCGTTCGTTGTCGAAGAGGGGTTCCATTTTCTTTTTCCGGGGATCCACGAGGTAATAGCTCGTGCCTTGGCTCGTCTTGTAGGAGAACCAGAAACGGTCGGTGCCCGGCAGGTAGCTGGGCTTCATCTCCTTGGAATAAATGAGGCTCCCGGCGTTCGACGGCAGGAATTGGTCGGCGGCCTTGTAGTTTGCCCGCTCCTGTCCGTGGAGTGCGAGGCTCCACAGACAGGTGGCGAGGCAGATAATTCCTAAGTGCAAAATCTTCATGAGTACGTAGTCTTTTACAAAGGGTTACGTTGGTTTATTTGGAGAGGTAGCCCCGGATAGGGATGCTCTTGCGGAATTGTCCTTTTTGGAGGATAGGCCTGTCGGAGGTGGTCAGGTCGTTCAGCACGGCTTCCGCCTCTTCTTGCATGGAGGGGTCCACGCCCGCCTCGATGGCCCGTTTCATCCATTCCGCCATTTTGCGACGGATTTCCCCGTTGTCTCTTGTGAACCGTTCGCCGAGCGTTGCCCAGTTGCAGAGTGTGCGGGCGTCGGCGTCCGCCAGGGCTTTCTCGCCGAGGGCGCAGGCCTCCTCGTATTGATGCGCCCGCAGGAGAAGGATGAAGTCGATTTCCTGTTGCAGCATCTCATAGTGAGGCACTTTCCGCTCGGCCATCACGGCGAAAAGGGAATCCTTCTTCGCCTGGCTCACCACCTCTTTCCGGCCCTGCCGGTCGTAGAGGGTCAACACCTTGGCGATGCTGGCGTAGAGGTTGCGCGCTTTCTGGTCCACGGCGAACGCCCCGTGCGTTTTGCGGAGTTTCTTGTAGTCCTTCAGGAAGGCGAGCGAGAGGGGGGCTTCCGTGTCGGCGGCGCAACAGTCGAACGCCGTCCAGTATACGCTGTCCCGCAGGATTTTCGCGCCTTGCTCCTCGTAGAGTTGGTTCAGTATGTTTTCCACGAGGTCGGCGGCGTGAGAGTCCACGGAGGCGCTCACGTATTCCTTCAGAAAGGCCTCGTCCCGCTCGCCCTTGGCGAAGCGTTCCTCGTAGCCGTTGTTCCCTATTTCCAAGGCTTTTTGGCCGATGGCGATGAATTTGTCCGCCTCTAAGAACCCGCTACTCCGGTAGGCTGCGTAGCCTTCGCTCGTGATAAAGAGGTAGGTCGGGTAGGCCACGACGTTGTAACGCTCCCGGAGCATGATGCCGTCTTTCTCTTTTTCCATTTCGCTCTTCATGCAGATGAAGTGCTTGTTGAAGAAGTCGCCCACTTCCTTGAGCGGGAACACATTCTTCGCCATATTGGCGCAGGGGCCGCACCACACGGTGTAGCAGTCCACGAATATCAGTTTGTTCTCCTGCTTGGCTTTTTGAAGGGCTTCCTCCCACGTGCCGTGGAAGAATCGGATGCCTTCGCCCTCTTGGGCCGCCAGGGGGAGCGTGAGGCTGAATAATAGGATAAGGTTGATGAATATTCTGTTCATGGTGTTATCATTTTTCGTTGTTCAACAATTCTCTGAATTTCTCGGCGGTCGCCTTGTCGGAGGGGCGGGTCATGCTGGAGTTGATGAACTTGCCCTCCCGGTCGAGCAGCACGAAGCGGGGCACGGACATGGAGGCGGGCATGAATATCTTCAACCACTCCCAGTTCTCGCCCAGGTGCAATTGGATGCCGCCCAGTCCCATCTCCTCGATGGTCTTTTTCCACAGGTCGATGTCCTTGTTGCGGTCGATGGAGAGGCTGACGAAGAGGATGTCCTCCCCGGCGAACTCCTTCTCTAATTTCAAGAGGCTGGGCATCTCCCCTTTGCAGGGGCCGCACCAGGTGGCCCACATGTCGATGTAGACATACTTCCCTTTCAGGTCTGCCAGCGTCACCGTGTCGCCGTGGTTGTCCGCAAATCGGAAGTCGGGGCAGGGTTGTCCCGGAGCGATGCGCTCAGCCTTTTTGCACGCCTCGGCGTAAAGGGCGAGCCGTTCGGGGTCGGTCACGTATTGGTTGTACAACCGGTCATACCGCTCGATGCCCTGCTCCCCGAAGTGGAAGAGAGTGATGTCCACGAGGTAGGAGCGGGCTGCGGGTTCCGAAATGTTTTTCAGGATATATTTCATCCGGATGTCGGCCAATCCGGCCCCCTCCGGTATGCGTCCTCCCTGTCGGTCGGCGGACACGCATTTGCGGATATATTGGTCCAATGCTTCCCGGTATGCCGGAATGGAGAGGTAGGTGGAGTCGCGGTTGATTCGTTCCGTCAGCAGCTTGACATGGTCGGGCGCGTTCATCAGCGGGACGCGCATCAAGGCGTTTAACGCTTCCACCTGTACTCGTTTGCTTTCCCATTCCTTGAAAGTGGCGGATTGGTCGCTTTCGGCCACTTTCTGGAGATTGACGGCCAGCACGGAGTCGATGGTCCGCACGTTCTTCTGCGGGTTTCTCTCCTGGTAGTCGAGTCTGTAGGGAAGGTAGTCGTTTTGATAGATGAAACGGTTTTCTGGAGCCAATGCGCCGTCGAACGTCACCGCTTTCTCGCCTTTCTTCATACTGTAGGTGAGAATGAGGTCCTTGCCTGGTTCGAGGTAGCAGAGTCTCCGGTCGTATTTACGCACCTCCACGGTGGCGTAGGTGGGGGCTTTCAAGTTGAGGGAGAGCGCGCCTTTGCCTGCGGAGTCGATTGCCACGCTTTGGTTGTCCCAGCCGATGATGACCCGGGGGGCGTTGCCATCGTAGTCGCTCACGTTGAAGCGGAGCGTGGTCGCCGTCTTTTCTTGTCGGCAAGAAGCCAGAAGGAACGGGAGGCATCCTATGAGTAATAGTATTCTTTTCATAAATCTTTTTTTGAGAAAGGGGCCTGTCGAAGCGCGGATTCATATTCTTTCCTTGCCCATGTTGACAGGCCCCGTGTTTATACATGAATTATTGTTACTGCTATTTCGTTAGCAGGCTGGATACGGAACCCTTGTTCAGGCTGCGGGTCAGGAATATGCTAAGCCCGCGGTAGTATATGCGGCTGGCGGCGTCGCTGTGGGTCTTGCTCAGACGCTCCAGTTTCTTCTCCATCTCCTTGGCCTTGTTCACGAGGAAGAAGGACAGCGGGTCCTCTCCCTGCGCGGCTTTCGTGTTGCTGTAAGTCAGCATGAATTCCCGCACCATGTTGTATTGGAGCAAGGCCCGGAAGCGGTCCACGCGCTGGGTGGTGCTATAGTTCAGGAACACGTAGCGGTCCACGTCGTTGAAGAGGTCGGTCAGCGTGTAGGTGCCGGTGATTCCGTTCTCCTGCGGGGTCAGCAGGCGCGCCAAGGTGTTCTTTCCCATGAGCCCTCGGCAGACGTTCATGATGACTCCGGCCGATTTCGACTCGCCCACCAGGCCGATGACATCCTCCTCCAAAGGAACGGTCCGCCATTCGGGCGCACCTTGGAAAAGGTAACGGTTGAGGAATGCCATGGTCTCCTGTCCCTGTTTCCGGGGAAGGTAGGTCAGGGCCTTGTCGTTGTATTCCCTTAGGACGGGGGCGACAGCCACACCGCCGAGGTCGTTCATCACGCCGCTCAGGTAGTTTTGGTACAGGCTGTTGTATTGGGCCATAAGTCCCACGAAATCGGTCCACGGGGCGTCTGCCCGGTGGGTCTTCTCGAATATTTCGGGCAGTTGGGGTGCCAGCCGTTCCATGTTCTTCAGTCCGAGGGTGGCGGTCTCCAGCTTGTTGTTGCCGAGGTCCGCCTCTATCTTGTCGCTGTCGGTGCCGTTGATGCGGTAGTCGCCAGAGGTTGCGGCTGCGTAGAAGAGGGCGGGCTTGTCCTTAGCCTTGGCGGCGAGGTGGCTCAACGCCTCTGTCTCCGCCTTGGCGTCCATGCCGGGCTATTGGCGGTAGCCCCATTCGATGGCCCAGCGGTCGTAGAGGGAGGCTTTGGCGAAGAGGTCGCTCAAGGTCATCCCGTCGCCGGGTTGGGCGGCGAAGTTGGTGGCGCATCCGTCCGTCACGGAGGCGGAGATGCCGTTCTTCCGGATCCACTCGGCGTCGCGCAGTTGTTCGGTGGTGAATGCGCTGCTTGCCGCCAGGTTGGGGAGCAGCCCGAGCATCAAGCCGGTCTGGTTGGACATCCGGTAGCGGATGTATTCTTCCCGCACGGCGGGCATGGAGTCGGTCAGGAAGGCGGGATTGTATCCGCCCACGCTCATGGCAATCAAATCCAGGTTGTCGTTAAGTTCCTGATTGGAAAGCGCGATGCGTCCGCAGAGAATCTCGCCCGTGCGGGGGTCGCTCACCTGCGAGAACACTTCCCTGCCCATGACGTAGGAGAACACGAGCTGGTGGTAGGCCATGGCGGCTTCCGGCTCGCCCTCCTGTATTTGCAGGGCGTTCTTGAACCCGGCGGCCTCGAAGCAGGCGTTCCACTCGGCCACGGCGCGGGACACCGCCCGGCGTTCAGCCGCGCTGCTCAGCGTGCGGTCCAGATAGACCCGGATGGGGTTGGCGGGTTCCACCAATTCGCCCCGGTTGTAGCGGTCGGTGTCTTCGGGGCGCACTTCCAGGTTCCAGCGTTGGATTTGTCTCACCCGCGTCACGCCGTTGGGGTTGCGGTCGTAGTCGTTGAACGAGATGGTCGCATATCCGATTCTCGGGTCCGACTCCCGGGCGGCCACTTGGCGTTCGGGCAGGAGTTGCAGGGTCCATTCCACGAGGACGCTCGTGTGCTTGTCCCGCGGGGGGATAAACATGAATCCGGGGATGACGTCCGTCTGGGCGCGGAGCGAGATGAACTTCACGCCGTCACGGATGACGTACACGCTGTCCAGCCCGGAACGGTCCGCCGCCGGTTTGTTGACCTGCGACACGTTCGGGAAGGAGAAGAGCTTGCCGGAGGCGTTCACGTCCGCCGTGATGTCGATGATGTAGCTGTTCTTGTCCGGGCCGTAGGCGGCGATTGGATAGGAGAACTTCACCGGCTGCATCCCGGCGGCCTCCACCGCCTTGGCGAGCTCGCCTTTCGCCCGGTCGGCGCAGATTTGCTGGCGCACCACCAGCTCGTTCTTCTCGCCCAGCTCGAAGGCGAGGATACTGGTCACGGAAGACACCGCCCCGTAATACTCGCCCTGTGTCACGCTTCCGCTCACGAGCAGGTCTCGTCCCAGCGCGGAGGCGGGAATCTCGACGTAGCATTTCTGTTTGTCGCGGTAGACGGGGAAGATGCCCTCGGTCTTCCGCATGTCGTTCTTGAAGAAGGCCTGGTAGGCCATGGGGGCCTTCGCTCCCGGCTTGTTGTTTTGCGCCGGGGAAAGGAGGGGCAGGCCCGCCAGCAAGAAAATGAGTGCTATTATAATTTTGTTCATAATCATTTCGCTCTTAAATGGTTCTCGTTTACTTGGACGCGGTTTCCTCGCCGTTGAGGCAGGTCTCGACGCGGTGGATGATGCCCTGCAGGTGGTTCTTGGTCACGAAGTCGTTCGTGCGAGCCATTTTCTTCTTGGCGTCCGCTACGATTCGGTCCATTTGGGCGGTGTAGAGGGCGAGGAGCTCCGGAATGACTTCCATGGGGCCGCTCTCCACGATGATGCAGATGACGGAGAGGTAGTTCCGTTGCATCATCCGCTCGAAGGGGGTCAGCGGCTTGGAGGTCGCAAGGCTTCCCCACACGGCCTCGTACATGTCGTCCGTGGCCTCCTTGCAGGTGTAGGTCTCGTTGCCCAGCATGGCCTCGTTCTTGGAGATGTATTGTAGGGAGGTCAGCAACTGGGCGAGGAATTTCCCGAACACCCGCTCGCGGTAGCGGTCGATGGACGGTTGCCCGAATAGGTGCGACGCCTCGCAATTGTACAACCACGGCAGCTCGCTGAAGAAATACTTCTTCAAGAAAGTCATGGCAGCCTCCTGTTTCTCCTTCTCCACCGGCTCGTAATTGTCCATGCCTTCGGAGCGGAGGGCGGCGTTCGTGTAGCGTCCGCCGATGTATTTGATCGCATGGGTGAGGTAACGCAAGTGTTGTCCGAGCACGGCGTTGTACATGTTCTTCATCAGCGTGTACTTCTCGTCGTCTGCGGGGCCGGTCCAAGCCATCAGGCTGTCCATGATGACCTCCAGATTCTTCATGCCGAGGGTGTTGGCGGCGATGGCGTCGCTGCTCAGGTCCTCCGATTGGAATCGGGGGTCTTGCTTGTCGGTCTCCGTGCCGAAGAACACCTGCGGGTTGGCCTTCCGTTGGGCGGTCACCCAATCCTGGAGGTATTTCTGCTCTTCCCGGGCGTTCTTGAATTGCGGCAGGTAGCGGTATCCCCACTCGATGGCGAAGTTGTCGTAGTCGCCGATGCGGGGGATGAGGTCATCCGGGTCGATGTTGTCCCCCGGTTGGGCGACATAGTTGAAGCGGGCGTAGTCCATGAGGGAGGGGGTGTGTCCGTGCTCCTTCACGTAGTCGCGGTTGCGGATGTCCTCCACGGAGCAAGTCCAGCTGGAGGCGAAGTTGTGACGGAGACCCAGCGTGTGTCCGATTTCATGGCATACGATGTATCTCACTAATTCTCCCATCAGCTCCTCGCTGTACGGGAACTGGCGGGCGATCGGGTTGGCGGCCGCCGTCTGGGCGAAATACCAGCTTTGCACGAGGCTCAGCACGTTGTGGAACAATCCCACGTGCGAGCAGATGATTTCTCCCGAACGGGGGTCGGCCACGTGCGGCCCGTAAGCGTTGGGCATGGGCGACGCCTTGTAGGAGATGAAGGAATAGCGCGCGTCCTCCACGGAGAAGGTGGAATCCTCTTCCGGAGTGGGGGCGAGCTTGCCGATGATGGCGTTCTTGAATCCGATGCGCTCGAAGGCCGACTGCCAGGCGTTCACCGCCTCAATCACGTAGGGTTGCAGGTATTCCGGGGTGTTGCGGTCCACGTAGAACACGATGGGCTTCACCGGCTCCACCAGCTCGCCCCGCTTGTAGGCCTCCACGTCCTTCGGCTCCAGCCGCCAGCGGCTGACCATGCTGATTTTCTCCGCTTTCAGCGGGTCGCGGGTGTAGTCCGTCTTCCCGTAGGCGAAGTAGCCCACGCGGGAGTCGTAGTAGCGCGGTTGCATCGGCTCCTCCGGCAGCAGGTACCACGAGGCGGCCACTTCCCATGTCGTCGGGTTCAGCGTCTGCGCCTTTTGTCCGGCTGCGGCCTTGGGCGGCTTCCCGGCGGCGTAGCTGCGCACGGAGCGGAAAATCACGTTGTTGGCGTAGGTGCTCACCGTCGTCGGGTAAGACTTGTCGGCCTGGTACGCCCCGAGGTTCAGCATGTTGGAGGCTCCCTTCAGCGAGAAATAGGAGTGGTCCGATTTGTACATGTCTGTGATGTCCACGAGGACGCTCGTGTCCGTCTTCGCCTTCACGTCGAACCCTTCCACAATCGGGGTCATGTTGGAAGCTTGGAGCGCGCCATACATCTCCGAGGTGGAGTCCGGCATCACGGTCGAGAAAATCGGCTCTTGGAGGAAGAGTTTGTCCTTGCCTCCCTTGTCGAAGCGGATGACCTTGTTGAAGAGGGCGTCGCCGCCGAAGCCGTACATGTCCCGCGAGCTTCTGTTCTCCTGGGCGGAGCCGCGGATAAGGGACACGAACACGAGGATGTCGCGGCCCAACAGTTTGTCGGGCACCTCCATGAAGTAGCGGTCGTTCTGCTCGTAGATGTTCACCATCCCGGCGTGGCGTTTCGCCGCGGGTTTGATGAAGTCTGCCAGCGAGGGGATGCCCTTCGGCTGCTGTTTCGTGCTGTCGGCCACCACCGCCGTGGGCTGGCCTTTTTTCTTCTTCTTGTTGTCTTTCTTCCGGTCGGCGCCGTTGGCGAACGGACTTGCCACAAGGAAGCATAGCAATAGTGCTAAGAGTTTCATGCTTAAATTAATACTTCTCATACATTGATTTTTATTACATACAGTTAGTCTTCTTCATTGGCGTGCGAGGGGGGAGGGAAGGAGGCTATAAGCCCGCCTTCCGCCTCTCGCGGTCGTTATTCACAACCTACATCTTCATTTTATCGTGAAGCCGTACTCCTCCAGCTTGGCGCGCATCACGTAGTATTTCTCCTTAACCACGGGGAACTCCACTTCCTCCGAAGATACGACTTGTTCGTATCCATCTATGGTTTCAGTCGTGTAGATGGTTCCCTTGGCGTAACGTTCCATGAATTCCTCCTCCGGATAGGCCAGGATGGCTTGGCAATACTGTTGCACGTCTTGTGCCTGAGTGGGTTGAAGCCACATGTTCGAGTGGTAAGGATCGTCGGGTAACCTATTTCCAGTGCCGACAGTGGAAGGTTCTGTTTTGGTTCCAATCATGCCCAAAAATCCGATGTGTTTGACTCCGGCTCTGTAAACCCCACTACCTTGAGCGTCCGTGGAATAGACCCTGCCTGTTAGATTTGAAGGCACCGTCGCATAAGACAGGGCGTAGAATTCATTCTCCAGCCATTCTGCCTCGTTCAAGCTCAACGTGGACATGATGCAGGAGGCCAAAAACGCTCCTTTCATCAGGTCTTTCTCCGCATCGGTCATTTCTTGGAAGCGGTGGGCCTGTCCGAGCACGGTGGTATTCAATCCCTTATAGGCAAGACTGTCGCCCGTTGGAGTGATAAGCGTGTCTACTACTAGGATGCTGGGCAGATAGGTGTTCTCTGGCACTTCCGGAAGAACCTTGTCGCGGAGGAATATAAGAAGGTCTTCTAACGAGTTCTTGTCTTTGACGAGCGTATATCGTGCGGAGGAAGAGCCTGGCGTAGGTGCTCCCGGGGAGTAGAATACTTGCAATACCTCATAGTAAGTGTAATACAGCCCGCTACCCGCCGAGTAGCGTTCCTCGCTGCCGACCGTGTCGTTGTAGTAGATGGGATAACCCGTCTGCGTGTAGATTTCGTAACGCAAATGGTCTATCGGGTCCTCGGAGTCCTCCAGAACCAGCCAGTCTTTCTCCAATCCGGATGGCGTGAGGTCGTCCTCGTTCTTGCCGCAACTCCAGGCGAACAGGCAAAATAGGCTGAGAAATAAGATATGTTTCTTCATGTTCTTCTTGTTTTAGTTTATGGGTTGTATTGGTCTTTCCGGGCGAACCTCATTGCTCAGGTTACCCTTGTTGAAGTCAATGGCGTCTTGCGGGATGGGTAACACGTAGGCCGCCTTGTCTTGCGAGTAGGGTTGCAGTACATACACGCCTTCCGTCGAAACTGTTCCATTGGTGTTCAAGTAACTGATGTGACGGATTTCTTTCTCGAATGGGCACACGCTGTTCACGGCGTAGCGGCGCAGGTCGAACCAACGGTGTCCTTCAAAGCAGAGTTCCCGCCGACGCTCGTCGCGGATGAAGTTGATGAGGTCGTCCCCGCTTTTGTCGGTGGCCTTGAAGTCGTTCGGGCTGAAACGCAACGCCCGCAGCTCGTCCAGCGTGGCGATGGCCTCCGCGTCGCGGTGGAGGCAGGCCAGGGCTTCCGCCTTGTTCAGGTAGGCCTCCGGCAGGCGAATAGCAAACTTGTCCGACACTTCCCGCTCGCAGTCAAGCATCTTCCAGCAGCAATAGCCGTTTGTCCCGGCCAAGGTGCGCTCCTTGAAGAACACATTTAGCCGCAAATCCGTCTGATCGTAACTGTTCATTAAATCGTCCGAGCAAGTGTATCCGGTGCATTTGTTTACGTATCCTTGTCCGCTGACATACGCCCTGACTGCGTTAGGGAGCAGGGTGTGCATCATGTACAGGCCGTGAGTGAAGATTGTCTCCGTGGAGTTGATGTCCACTGCGTTTGTCCCTTTTTCGTGGGCGTTCAAGTCGTTTAATGCGTAGTCTTTTTTGGCCAATACGCTGTCTGCGGCGGTGATGGCCGCTTCGTAATTCTCCATGTATAGGTGCACGCGGCTCAGCAGCAGGAAGGCTGCCGCCTGGTTGGTCCGGTATTTGGTGGTCTGCGAGATTCCCCGCAGGCATTCCGCCGCCCGCGTCAGGTCCTCCACCATAAGCCCGTAGACTTCCTCGGCAGTGGCGCGCGAGAAATAGCGGTCCTCTACCTCCTCAGTGGTTTTCAATGGGATGCAGAGGTCAGTTGTGGCGCTTTCCTTGCGGTAGGGCTGGCCGTACACGTTCGCCAGCCAGAAGTAGAACTGGGCGCGCAGGAAACGGGCCTCGCCCTCCACCTTTCGGGCCATCTCCTGCTCGTCCTCGCCGATGGATATTTCTCCCAGTTGGAAGATGATGGAATTCATGGCGGCGATGCGTTCCCAGGTCTCGGTCCAGTTGTTGTCGGTTATTTCTGCGTTTTGTGGGTTGCGGAAAGGATCGGGCTGCCAGTGGTGGAGATTGGCGGCGTGCATGCGGATGTAGTTGTCGGTCTCGTCTGCGATGCCGGCGGTGTATTCCTGTGCGTCATCGTCCATCAGATGGATGTATGGGAAATAGTTCGGGGACGTGTTGGCGAGGTTTCCCCAAAAGGTGGTACTTGTAGTGTCGTCGAGATTTTTGCCAGTGGTTTCACCGCCCGTGAAGTATCCTTCCCCGATGAGAAGTTCGTTTAGGTCGGTCACGTTTTCCACGTAGGCTTTGTTCTGGGAATACTCTTTCAAAAAGTCGCCGCATGCGCCCAGTGAAAGAAGCGTCACGCTCATGACCAATGTCTGGAATAATCTGATTTTCATGGTGTGCTTTTTAGAAAGTTACGTTTAAGGTGAAAGAATAGTTCGGACGTAGCGACATGTTGACCGTGGGAGCGGCTCCCGACTGGGTCACGTCCTGGCCTTTGAGTGCCTTGTTCGTGATGGTGAACATGTTGGTGCCCGTGATGCTCAGGTAGGCGGATTGGATGCCTATTTTCTTGCAGAATTCGTCGTGCACGTTGTAGCGGAACGACAAGGACTGCAGTTTCAGGTAATTCCCTTTCGCCACCCGGATGCTGGAATTGTCATACATGGCGTAGACGTCGATTGGGGCGAATGTCGGCATCAGCCCGCTGGAGGTGTATTTTGTGTTGTTCCACCAAGGAAGTTCGTTTCCTGTTCTTAGCCCGGGAATGTTGGTTTTCAATTCGTCTCCAGATGTTCTCCAACGACGGGTAAATTCCCGGCGCATGTTCTTTTCCCCGGAAGGAGGAATGTCCATGGCGTTGTTGCCGAACAATTTCAGCAGCCGCACTTTGTTTCCGAAACTGTAGGTGAAGTTGAAGGAAAGGCCGAATTGGCGGTAGCCCAGATAGCTCGACACGCCTCCCTGCAGGGTCGGCACGCGGGTGCCCGATTCCTCCATGACCAGCTCGAACACTTCCTCGTCCTCTAATTGTGAGAATTGTTCATATAAAGCGTCGGCGTTCTCCTCTTCCAGGCCGGCGTACATGGGACTTCCGTCCTTGGAGCTCAAGCCCTTGAACCGGTAGGAGAAGAACGTGTTCAACGGACGGTCCACCAGTTCCACGTTGCCGGTCAGGTAGTCGGTGTAGGTGATTTCGTCGCGGATGGTGTTGCTTCGGTCGTCGATGGCTTTGGATATCAAGCTGTTCACCACTTGTCCCAACTGTGGGTCGATGCGCCACACGAAGCCCCGTTTCCCGCTGGCGTCCACCGTCTGGTTGACCGGTTCGATGTTCAAGGTGAGTTCCAGCCCTTGGTTCGACAGTTCGCCCCGGTTGACCACGTAGGAGGTCACCCCGTTGATGTCGGACACTTTCTTGGTCAGGAAGGCGTCTTTCGTGTGTTTGTAGTAATAGCCGATGGTGCCGCCGATTTTGTTGCGCCACAACGAGAAGGTCAGCTCCGCGTTGTAGGAGTGGGTGGTCTCCCATTGCAGGTCGGGATTTGGGTAGGTGTCGATGGTGGACTCGAATTCCCCGTACCAGGAATCCAGGTCGCCTTTGTTGATGATCATCCTGGTGGACTGGTTGTCAAGCATGTTCCCCTGAATGCCGTAAGAGAGTTTCAAAGCCAAGTCGTTCACGAAGTTGCTGTCCTCGAAGAAATCGCGCTTGATGTCCCAACGGCCGGAAACGGACCATATCGGCAACAGTTTCTCGTTGGCGCGGCTGCCGAATTGGTTCGAGCCGTCCATGCGGGTGTTGAAGTTAAACGTGTACCGGTCGTCGTACGTGTAGGTGACGGCCAGATAGGCGGAAGCCAGATTGGTCTTCGTGTCGGTGATTCTGGGTTTGTTCAAGGCTACCCATTGTCCGTAGCCATTATATTTTCTGAAAAGGTCCCCGATTAAAATGGTTCCGAAAGATTTTCCCCGTTCGGGATAATACCCGCGGGTGGTGTTCTGGTAGCCGTGGTATTCGTTGGAAGAGACTTCCCCTCCCAAGGCGATGTTCAACAGATGCTTGTCTGCGAACAGTTGGTTATAGTTGGCCTGCAACCGCAGCGTGTAGTTGTTCCGGCGGGTGTCCGACAACCGCAACTCGCCCCCGAACGGGCATTTGTTCGAGGAATGGGACGCATTACTGTCCTCGCCCGGGGTGGCGATGTCGTTCTGGCGCAAGGTGTGGATGTAATACGAGCCGTCCTCGAACACCGTCTCGTCGTTCGTCGAGCCGATGGTGTACGAGGCCGTTCCCTCCAGGTTCAGGCAGGAAAGTAGCCGGTATTTTAAGGTTCCCGTCAACGTGACCGAGTAGGTGTTTATGGTCTGGTAGGTCTTGTCCATTTCGTTTTCCATGTTGAACGGATAAGATAGTTCTTTCTTTCTTCCCCGTTGATAGAACCAGCGGTTGCCCTCCTCGTCGTAGGCGGGAATGGCCCGGCTCATGTTGTAGGCGTACTCGGTGATGCTGGTTTCCCCTCCCGAGCTGAGACTGGTGTTCGGGGTGTATTTCCGTTTGTTGTTGTTCGCTTGCAGGCTGAACTGGAAGTCCATCTTCTTGAAGTTTCCGTTCAGTTTCAAGTTGGCGGTGTAGTTCCGGTTGTATTCCTTCTTGATGACGCCCTTCTCGTCGCCATACCCGATGGAGGCGTAGTAGCGGATGGTCTCCGAACCTCCGGACAAGCTCAGCGTGTGCTTGTTGGAGAACGAGTTTTGGCAAAGGATGTCAAACCAGTCCGTGTTCACTGTTTCGTAGTAGTCGGTGAGCCGTTGGAACTCGTCGAAGCCGATGCGCCCGTTCTTGTAGTCCACGTAGGCGGCCTCGTAGCCCACCCAGTTCGACACTTCCGTGAATTCCATGCCTCGGGCGAACAGTTCGCGCGACACGTCCACGCGTTCCTTGGAGTTCATCAAGTAAACTTCCCGGTCGCTATAATAGGGACGGCGGTTTACGGTTCCCGAGAAGGAATAGGTCACATGGGGTTTGCCCACTTTCCCTTTCTTGGTCGTGATGACGATGACCCCGTTGGCGGCCCGCGTTCCGTAGATGGCCGTCGCCGCGGCATCCTTCAGCACGTCGATTTGCTCGATGTCGTCCGGGTTCAAGCCCGAGATGGCGTTACCCAAGAGGTTCACAAAGTCCAGACTGTTCAACTCCGATGGGTCCACGTTCACCGGGTCGGTCTGTACGATACCGTCCACCACCCATAGCGGCTCTTGGTTGCCTAATACGGTGGATGTCCCTCTGATTCGTAGCTTCGGGGCGGCTCCCGCCTGTCCGGAGTTTTGCATGAAAATCATACCCGGCACGTATCCCTCTAGCATTTTGTCTACGGAGGACAGACCCGCCACGTTGATGTCGTCCATCTTGATGGTGGTGATGGCGCTCGTCAGCCTCCGGCGGTCGATGTCCTGGTATCCGGTCGACACCACGTTCACTTCCTCCAGGGCTTTCACGTCCTCCTCAAGGACAATCTCGTACTGCTTGTTGTCCGCCTTCTTGATGACGACCTCCTTGGTCTTCATCCCAATGAACGACACCACCAGCGTGTCCACCGCCTTGGGCACGTCCATCGAGAAGTCGCCGTTGCCGTTGGTGGCCGTTCCCACCGTCCTGCCTTTCAGTTGGATGGTCACGCCCGGAAGCGGGTTCTTCTGCTTGTCCACCACCTTGCCGATGACCACCCAGTTCTCGTCCTCTTTCCCCGCTGCGGGTTTCTGGCGGGCGGGTTTCAGGACGACGATGTTGTTCACGATGTCGTAGCGCAGGTTGAAGGACGGAAGCACGCGGTCCAACAGGACGAACAAATCCTCCTCCACCGACTCCACGCTGACGCGCGTCTCGTTCCGCATCAGCGACGCATTGTACAGGAATTGCGTGCCGGTCTGATCCTTCAGCGCGGAGATGAACTCCGAAACGGTCGCGTCTTTCAGATTGAGCGACACCTTCGTCTGGGCGAAAGCGTTCGCGCTGAGGCTCAACTGAAAGGCCATGAGCAGTGCCGCGGTCAGCCGCAGCATCATTTTCATTTTTCCGCAAGAAAATGAGAAAATGCGGTTCCTTTTGTGGGCTTTTTTCATAGTTTTGTGAAACAAATTTGATGTTAAACATTGAGAGGAGATGCGAATGCCAGACCTGAGAAATTTGTCATTCGTGTCCCTCTTCTTTTTTTAGTATAGGATAACAGTATTTCCGTTGATTTGATATCGGACATCCTCCGACGCGGCCAGTGCCTCCAGAAAGGCCTGAAGGGAATTCTCGCGCCTCAGGTTGCCCGTGAAGCGGATGTCCCTCGCCCGCGAGTTCTGGAAAAACACCTCGATTCCGTACCGGTGGGCCAGCGTCGCCATCACGTCCTCCAGCCGCTCCTCCCGGAAGAAGTACCACCCGTCCTTCCATCCCACGAACTCCTCCACCCGCACCTTCCGCTTCTCCACCGGGCCGCTTGCCCCGGCCACGGCCTGTTCCCCCGCCGTCAGCTCGACGCGGTTCCCCTCCTTGTTGGTGAACCGCACGCGGCCCGACACCAGTGTCGTCAGCACTTCCTCGTCGTAGGCGCGGACGCCGAACGAGGTGCCCAGCACCCGCACGCTCCCCGCTTCCGTCTGCACGATGAAGGGCCGTCCGTCCTTCACCACCTCGAGGTAGACCTCGCCCTCCACCGAGATGTGGCGTTTGTCCCGGGCGAAGGCCACGGGATATCTCACCCGCGTGTTGGAGTTGACCCATAGTTTCGAGCCGTCGTCCAGCACCACCTGGAATTCTTTGCCTGTCGGCACGAACAGTTCGTTGTATCGCGCGGCCTCCCTTTCTTTCACCGTGTCCTGCCGGTAGGTCAACGCCCCGCCGCTCTGGTGTATCTTGGTTCCTTGCTCCACGTCCAGCACCGAGTCGGTCTGGAGGGAGGAGAGGTCGACGCGTTGGCCGTTGGAGAGGCGCAACTGGATGCTCTCTGTCCGCGCCAGGCTCGGCGTCTCCCGTTCGGCGCGGGCCCCGTCGCCCTTCCCCGTCAGCAGCCACAGCGCGACCGCCGCAGGCAGCGCGACCGCCGCCGCGTATCCCGTGAGCCGCGCGATGCGGCGGAAACGCGCCGCACGCTTGCCGGCCCTCAGCCGACCCAGCAGCTCCTCGTGCTTCGCTTGCAACACCCGGGGAGGAAGTCCCTCCGCCGCGTCGGTCTCTCCGCCTTTCCTGGCCTCCTCGTAGAAACGGGCGTGCGCGGGCGACTCCTCCAGCCACCGGCGGAGCTCCCGCTCCTCCTCCTCCGAGAGTCCTCCCCGGAAGCTCTTCGAGATAAGCTCCCAGTCCACGAATCCGTTTGTCCTGTTCTTTTCCGTTGTCATATCTTCTATTCTTTGACTTTTCACCTATAAAACACACTTCCCCCTCAAAATGTTTACAAGATTCCCGATTTTTTTTTGAGAAAAACGCGGACTACTTCCCCGCCGCTCCTCTAACGTATTGTCTTTCAACGTGTATCGAAGGAAAGAAAAAAGAGAATTTAACTATTCGTTTGACCATCTGATTTAGCTTCTATCTCTTTGATGAGGATGTGTCGGAATGCGATTTTCATCGGGGTGTGTCGAAATGGCCAATAATACCCCTCCGGCGGCTCTGCCGCCACCTCCCCTACTTTAGGGGAGGAGTTGCGGAACAATGATATTCAGCCGAATAACTCTACTCCGCAAACTCTCCCCTTAAGGTAGGGGGAGTACCCCGAAGGGGGGTGGGGGTATGAAAATCGCATTTCGACACACCCTCTGGATGCCGCTTTGTTTCAGCTTTCGTTTTATTCATCGCCAATAATTTCCTGCTTTCGTATAGTCCGGCTCGTTGTTGATTGCCCGTGCTATGTCAATGGCTGAAAACCACCAGCAGTTGTTTTCGTCATCCCATACAGCCCGTACTTTACGGTCATTAAAGAAGCGTATGGATTTCTTATGCTGTTTCCCCGAGTCTTCCATAAATGAGGAATTTTAAAGCCCCTTGTCAAAAAATTGCCACAGGAGCAGGCCGATCATGACGCTGTCGCAATTGCCGAGGACTTCCTTGAAGCGCGCGAGCGCCCGGTGCAGGTGGGCCTTTACCGTGTTCTCTTTCATGCCCAGCGCGGCGGCGATTTCCGCGTATTTGTAGCCCTCCACCATGCGCAGGCGCGCCACCTCCCGGCACTTCTCCGGCAGCTCCTCCATCACTTTCCGCACCTTCTCGAGGGCGTCCTCGTCCTCCAGCAGGTCCATGTTGTACGAGTCCACGCACGCCTCCGCGTACTTTCGGTTGTTCCGGTCCTCTATTTTCAAGTCCCGCAGATGGTTGATGCACCCGTTGCGCACCGCCGCGAACAGGTAGGAGCGCACCGGCAGCTTCCCCTTCAGCCGCTCCGCGTTCTCCCACATCCGCATGAACACGTCCTGCACGATATCGTGCGCCTTGTCCGAGTCGTAGATGAACTTTTCGGCGAAAAGATACAGCCTCTCGTAATACGCCTTGAAAAGGCGCGTCACCGTCTCCTCGTCGCGTTGCCGCAGCTTTTCCCATATTTTCTCGTCTTCGCTCTCGTTCATTGTCTTGGTTTGTCGTTGTGCGCTTTCGGGCGGATGCCCCGAGTTTATTTTGACAAATTTACGGAAAATCTTCGGAATCCGAGCCTTGCCGGGCTTAATAATTCTTTCTTTGCGTTTTTCCTTGTTTTTTCTCTCCATTCCCCGCCGCCGCGGGGAGCCGCTCCGGGACGGCCCGGGGGGTGGCGGCGCGTTCCGCCCCGCTTCCCCGAAAAAACTCAGCTTGTTCATTATATATATAGTCCGTCCGTCACAAATAATAGCCCGTCCGTCTTCCTTAATGACACCCCGGGAGGGGCGCGTGCGCAGCGGGGGAAAGTCGGGGGTAGGAGGCGGGTAGGTAGGGTGTAGCCTGGGAGTTGCTATTGACTTCCTATTGACTTCTTATTGACTTGCTATTGATTTATCAATAGAAATACAATATGAAATGAGATATTTTTTTATCTTTGCACCCAAGTTACACGCCTGCAAGGGGTGCGATAGTAGCAAGTTAGACACGGTTTGCACGGGTCGCAGATGTGGCTTGAAACAATGAGTGTGAACGGAAGGGGTGGCGGAGGGGATGGTAAAAAAAGAAAGGAGAACGAAATGAAAGTGATTGATCCGGAAGGAAAATTGTTTAGAGGAAGAGTGGGAAACATGGTTTACTACGTGATGAATGGAAAGACTTACGCCCGGCGCGCGGCAGAACCTAGCAAGCGGGAACGCACGGAGCGGCAGCGTGCCGTGGTGGCTCGTTTCACCACGATGCAGCAATTGTACAGTTATTTTCACCAGTGCGTGTCGGCGGACATTTGGCGGTTGGCCGGACAGGCGAAGGGAAAATTGGCGGCCAATCTGTTCCACTCGGTGAATTGTGGGTGCGTGGACGAGAAGGGGATGATTGTGCAGCCGGGGTTGTTCCGTTTTTCGGCGGGGAGCCTGGTGCTGCCGACGGGGGTGCGAGTGGAGCGCGCGGGGGATGGCGAGTGGCGGGTGACGTGGGACGCGGACGACGATTGGACGACGTCGGCCGCTGACGACCGGCTGATGGTGGGGCTGCTGTATGGCCGCAACATGGACTCGCCCCGATGGGCCGCGGGTGTGACGGGCCGCCGCGGGGACGGGGCGGGGTCGTTCCGGACGGAGGAGGGAAAGTTCGGCGCGCCGGCGCACGCCTACGTGCTGTTCGCCCGGGAGGACGGGTCGGCTTATTCGCCGAGCTTGCATTTCCCGTTGGCCGACGGCGCGGCGGAGCGTTAGGGGTGGCGTTTGCCTCCGCGGCGGGGGAAAAGGGGGGGGCCGCAAAAAAAGGAGAGGCTGCCCCGGAATTGTCGGAACGGCCTCTTTCAATTGTTCGACGATTGAAAAATTCCTTTATGAGTACAGGCGGGGCAGGCGGGCGTATTTGTTGAAAAGCCGCTCGCATCCTTTCCGCAGGCGTTCGGGGAGGCGCACGCTTTCGAGGGCGCGGCAGTCCTTGAACACGAGGTCGCCCACGCGCTCCACGGAGTCGGGAATCTCGACGTGCCTCAGGTTGTAGCATTCGCTGAAGGCCTCGTCTTCGATTTCTTTCACGCCGTTCTCCACGACGACGGCCGACAGGCTCCAGCAGCGGGCGAATCCCCTCCGCGGCACGGCCCGCAGCGTGCCCGGGACGTTCACTTTGGCCAGGTTGAAGCAATTGGCGAAGGCCTCCCGTCCCATCTCCACGATCCGGGGCAGGCGAATCTCGCCCAGCAGGTGGCATCCGCTGAAGGCTTCCTCGCCGATTTCCTTCAGGCTGTCCGGCAGGCGCGCCTCCCGAAGGCTGTGGCATTCTTTCAGCGCGCCCCGTCCGAGCTCCGGCACGTTGCCATCGATGGTGACGGAGGCGATTTCGTCCCTCGAGTACGCCCAAAAGTCGGAGAGGGTCTCCACGCCCGGGGGGAAGGTGACCGCCCGCGCGCCGTCGTACCTGGCCCGCAGGTTTTCCAGGCATTTCATGAAGCGCGACGAGGCCGCTTTCAGTCCCTCGCGCGCGTATCCGTAGAGGCGTCCGTCTTCCAGGTTCGGGAACACGCCCCGCAGCTCGTTCAGGCTTTCCTTGGCCTCCGTCTGGAGCATGGTGTAGGGCTGGTCTTCCGGGAATCTCACGGGTTTGAAGTATTCCCGCCCGTCGTACATGTTCACGGCGAGCTCGCGCAGGTCCATTTTCACCTCTTTGAACATGAACGCCAGTATCTCTTCCGAGCGGACGGGCTCCCGCTCTTTTTCCTCTTCCCATTGCTTTCGCAATTTAATCCAGTCTTTTTGCGAGCGTTCCCTTTCCAGCTGTTTTTCTTTTTGGCGCATCTTTTCTTTTTTTACTTCCCGGTACGCTTCGAGCAGTTTGTTTATGACAATCAGGATTATAAAAAGCCCGACGACCGCAATCAGTATTTTCATGTTAGGTCAATTAGTATTTTTTACAATTCCCGTCGTGTCCTAAAGCGGGAATCCACACACAAAGAAAGCGCGGACACTTTTTTGTTTATTTCGTCCTGAAGTACGGCCAAGCACTCAACTTTGTAATAAACAGAAACCTCCGCGCTTGACCAGCGTATATGTGTAGTATATACTTGGCAAGCAGAAGGCGTTTTGGGTCTGTTATCCTACAAAGTTTGAAAATTGGCCGTTTCCAGAACGAGGATAGAGCAAAAAACGCTTCCAATACAATATGTTACGTCGGTCGCACGGCGGAAACCGCCTTTCCCCAACGTCAAACAAAAGTAGAAAAGATTTCGGGACCGCGCAAGTTTGCGCCGTTTATTTTTTGTGAATATTGAGGTTTGTTGGCTTTTTAGGACGCGCGAGGGGCGCGACGTTTGGCGTCGCGCCCCTCGCGTCTTGCCCCCGCGGGGGAGGTCATTTGAGCAGGGAGGCGAGGCAGGCGTCGACGTTGCGCTCGATGCGGCCCAGCACGTCGGGGGTCTCGGCTTTCTCGAAGCGGCTGCCCGTGATGTGCTCGTACAGCTCGATGTAGCGGTTGGTGATGTTGTCGACGACCTCGGGGGTCATTTCGGGCACCCGTTGGCCTTCTTTTCCTTGGAATCCGTTGTCCATGAGCCACTCGCGGACGAACTCCTTGGAGAGCTGGCGTTGTTTCTCGCCCCGGGCCAGACGCTCCTCGTATCCGTCGGCGTAGAAATAGCGGGAGGAGTCGGGGGTGTGGATTTCGTCGATGAGGTAGATTTTGCCGTCTTTCTTGCCGAACTCGTATTTGGTGTCGACGAGGATGAGTCCCATTTTGGCGGCGATTTCGGTGCCGCGTTGGAAGAGGGCGTATGTGTACCGCTCGATGGCCTCGTAATCTTCGGGGCTGACGAGTCCTTGGGCGATGATTTCCTCGCGGGAGATGTTCTCGTCATGTCCCTCGGCGGCCTTGGTGGTGGGGGTGATGAGGGGGGAGGGGAATTTTTGGTTCTCGACCATGCCTTCGGGCAGGGGCAGCCCGCAGAGCTCGCGTTTTCCGGCCTTGTATTCCCGCCAGGAGCTTCCCGCAAGGTAGCCGCGGATGACCATCTCTACTTTGAACGGCTCGCACTTGTGGCCCACGGTGACCATGGGGTCGGGGGTGGCTATTTTCCAGTTGGGGACGATGTCCGCGGTGGCGTCGAGGAATTTGGACGCTATCTGGTTGAGGATTTGCCCTTTGTAGGGTATGCCCTTGGGAAGGACGACGTCGAAGGCCGATATGCGGTCGGTGACGAGCATGACGAGGTATTCGTCGTTGATGTTGTAGACGTCCCGCACTTTTCCGACGTATTCGTCTTTCTGTTTCGGGAATTTGAAGTTTGTTTTTACAATCGCTTCCATGTTACTTTAAGTTTATCGGTTATTATTATTTGTTTCTTTGTTGTAGGCATTGACAATTTCTTTCACAAGGCGGTGGCGCACGATGTCGTCGTTGTCGAATTGGACGATGGCGATGCCTTTGATGTCGCGCAGGATGCGGGAGGCGTGGGCCAGGCCGGAGTCCTCCCGGTTGGGGAGGTCGATTTGGCTTATGTCGCCGGTGACGATGAATTTGGCGTTGACGCCCATGCGGGTGAGGAACATTTTGAGCTGGTTGCGGGTGGTGTTCTGCGCCTCGTCGAGGATGACGAAGGCGTCGTTGAGGGTGCGTCCCCGCATGTAGGCGAGGGGTGCGATCTGTATGATTTCCGACTCGAGGTACTCCGCGAGCTTCCGGGGCGGAATCATGTCGGAGAGCGCATCGTAGAGAGGCTGGAGGTAGGGGTCGATTTTTTCTTTCATGTCGCCGGGGAGGAATCCGAGGTTTTCTCCCGCTTCCACCGCCGGCCTGCTGAGGATGATGCGTTTTACCTCTTTGTTGCGGAGTGCTTTCACGGCGATGGCGATGGCGGTGTATGTTTTTCCGGAGCCCGCGGGGCCTGTGACGAAGAGCAGGTCGTTCGTCTTCACGGCCTCGACGAGGGCGCGCTGGTGGGGGGTGCGCGCGCGGACGATTTTCCCGTTGTTGCCGAACACGATAATCGAGGATGGGTCCTCCGGATTCTCGACGGCGTTGTCCTCCAGGATGATGCGTTTGAGGTTGGCGAGGGTGAGCATGTTGTATTTGTTGTAGTGCTCGAGGAGGGCGTTGATTTTGGAGACGAGCAGGTCGATGTCTTTTTCCTCGCCCTGGATGATGATTTCTTCCCCCCGCGCGGTGATTTTCAACTTTGGAAAGAATTCTTTTAAGGTTGTGAATTTTGTGTTGTTAACGCCGTAGAATTCAACGGGGTCGATGTTGCCTATACTTATTTTCCTTTCTGACATGAAACTTCAAATAAATCGCTTATTTTTGCAGTTGCAAATTAGGCAAAATAATTTGGAAATCGGAATAGGGAGGGAATATTTTTGTCTGGAGGTTTGCACGGGTTTAATAAGAAGAATTGTTATGGACAAGGATTACGGAAAGCAGGAGGCGGCTTTCGCCGAGTTGCTGGAAATCATGAAGACGCTGCGGTCGCGGTGTCCGTGGGACAAGAAGCAGACGATGGAGTCGTTGCGCAACCTGACGGTGGAGGAGGTGTACGAGCTGGGCGACGCGATATTGAGGGGTGACATGGAGGAGGTGAAGAAGGAGTTGGGGGACATTTTGATGCACGTGGTCTTTTACGCCCTTATCGGGCAGGAGAAGGGGGCGTTCGACATCACGGACGTGCTGGAGGAAATATGCGAGAAGTTGCGTTACCGCCATCCGCACATTTACGGGGAGGCGGTGGCGAGGGACGCGGGAGAGGTGGAGCGCAATTGGGAGCGGCTGAAGCTGAAGGAGAAGGGGAGGAGCCACCGGGTGCTGGAGGGAGTGCCGGCGACGCTGCCGGCGATGGTGAAGGCGTGCCGGGTGCAGGAGAAGGTGAGTGGGGTGGGGTTCGATTGGGAGAAGCGGGAGGACGTGTGGGCGAAGGTGAAGGAGGAGGTGGGGGAGCTGGAGGAGGAGATGAGGCGCGGCGACGCGCGGAAGATGGAGGAGGAGTTCGGGGACGTGTTCTTCGCGCTGGTGAACGCGGCGAGGCTGTACGGGGTGAATCCGGAGGACGCGCTGGAGTGGACGAACCGCAAGTTCATGCGCCGCTTCTCGCACGTGGAGGACCGCGCGGAGGAGCAAGGGCGCGCGCTGACGGAGATGGGGCTGGAGGAGATGGAGCGTTATTGGGAGGAGGCGAAGGCAAAGGAAAATTGAAAGGAAACGAGTTATGGATTTGACAGGAAAATGGCGGTACGAGGAGAATTACACTTACGGAAGGACGAAAGGTGAGTTGTTGTTGAAGCAGACGGGCGACCGGCTGAGCGGGAAAATCATATTCACGGACGAGGTGAACGGGGAGTCGGCGTACATGATTCAGGAGACGCTGACGGGGTACGTGGACGGCGACCGGGTGAAGCTGGACGCGGAGGATTACGACGTGATTTACGCGGAGCAGGAGGTCGCCTACGAGTTGGACAGCTGGTTCGGGACGATTGTGGACGAGGATATGATTTCCGGGCTGAGCAAGGACTTGCAAGGCGTGGTGGGCCATTTTTCTTTTGTGCGCATGAAGGATAACAAGAACAGGATATGATAAAATTAGGAGAATATAACAAGCTCCGGGTCGTGAAACTGGTCGATTTCGGGGTTTATTTGGACGGCGGGGAGTATTGGGGCGAGATATTGCTGCCCCGGTCGACCGCGCCGGAGGATTGCAAGGAAGGCGACGAGTTGGAGGTGTTTGTTTATTTCGACTCGGAGGACCGGATTATCGCGACGATGACGCGGCCGAAGGCCGTGGTGGGCGATTTCAAGGTGATGAAGGTGGTGAGCGTCAGTCGCGTGGGGGCTTTCATGGATTGGGGGTTGCGGAAGGATTTGCTGGTGCCTTTCCGGGAGATGCGCGACGGGGTGAAGGAGGGGCAGGAGTATCTGGTGTACGTGTACGTGGACAAGACGACGGACCGGATTGTGGGGTCGATGAGGTGGTACAAGTTCTTGAACAAGGTTCCCGCGGAGTACGAGCCGGGGGAAGAGGTGTCGCTGATTGTGGGGCGGCGGACGGACGTGGGGTATATGGTGGTCGTGAACAAGACGCACGAGGCGATGATTTACGAGAACGAGATATTCCAGCCTCTGTCTATCGGTCAGGAGTTGACGGGGTACGTCAAGCAGGTGCGGAAGGACGGGAAAATAGACTGCATTCTCCAGCGCAACGACGGACACAGGCAGATAGACAGTCTGGCGGCGCGGATTCTGGACATGTTGCGGGAAAACGGGGGGAGGCTGCCGGTGTGCGACACGAGCGATCCGGAGTTGATATACGAGTTGTTCGGATGCAGCAAGAAGAATTACAAGAAGGCCGTCGGCGCTTTGTTCAGGCAACGCAAGGTGTATATCGGCGCAAAGGAGCTTATTCTGAATGAGAAGTAAGGCGAGGGCATACGTGATGAGTCTGCGTCTGCGGACGTTGCCGCTGTCGTTGGGGGGAGTGTTGCTGGGGTCGTTGCTGTCGGCGAGTGACGGACGGTTTGAGTGGGTCGTTTTCGCGTTGGTCATGGTGACGGCGGCGGCGTTGCAGATTCTCTCGAACATGGCCAACGAGATTGGCGACCTGGACAAGGGGACGGACAACGAGCGGCGGCTGGGGCCTATCCGCGGGACGCAGAGCGGCGTGTTGTCGAGAAGAGAGATGGCGCGTGCGATGGTGGCCACGGGAGGGGTGGCGTTGGTGTCGGGGGTGGCCCTTGTGGCGGTGGCGTTCGGAGACTTGCTTGAGGGGAGGAGCGTGGCGTTGCTGGTGGCGGGGGGATTTTCCATGGCGGCGGCGGTGAAGTACACGCTGGGGCGGAACGCTTACGGGTACCATGGCCTGGGAGACGTGTTCGTGTTCATATTCTTCGGACTGGTGAGCGTGGCGGGGAGTTATTTCGCGATGTCGGGCACGTTGCCGTGGGTGGTGTTGTTGCCGGCGGCGTCTGTCGGCCTGCTTTCGATGGGGGTGTTGAACATGAACAATATCAGGGACATGGAGAACGACGCGGCTTGCGGGAAACGGACGTTGCCGGTGAGGTTCGGGATGGCGTGGGCCAAACGCTACGAGTTCGTGATTGTGATTTTGGCGTTCGCGCTGATGACGGCGTACGCGGCGTTGCATCCCGCGGGATGGGCGGGATATGTTTTCTGGCTGTCGGCCCCGTTGTTCGGGCTCCATCTCGCGCGCGTGCGCAAAGGGGAGGGGCGGCAGCTGGACGGGCAGCTGAAGTTTATCTCGTTGTCGACGCTGTTGTTGGTGGCGCTTTGCGGGCTCGGGCAGTCGCTGGGATGTTAAGGACAAAAAAAACGGCCGGGGAGCCGTTTTTGTTTTTCAGAAAGGAAGGTCGTCGGCCTCCGGCATGGGGGGAATGTCCTCGATTTTGTAAGGAGGAGGAGCGGTTTGGACGGCGGACTCCTGAGGCTGCACTTTTTCAATCCGCCAGCCTTCAAGATTGGTGAAATAGGTGACTTGGCCTTTGTTTTCCCATTTCCGTCCGCGGAGGTTGAAGTATACTTTGATTTCTTCGTTGAGTTGGATGTTCTCCAACAAGTCGCACCGGTCCTGAATGAGTTGGATTTTCACGAAATCGTTCCATTGCGGATTCTTTTCGTTTTCCACCTCGATGACGAATTCCCGTTTTTGGAAACGGTCGCTGATGCGCTGCGTGTCTTCTTTTTGGATTAGTCTGCCTGTTACTTCGTAGTTCATTGTCATGAATTTAAAAGAGCGGGTATCACTTGCGGATACCCCTCTTTGCTTGGTTGTTTTTTATTGTTGGTTATTTTTCCGCTTTTTTGTCCTGCGGGGGCACGATGCCCAGAAGTTCTACCTCGAAAATCAAGGTCTCGTTCGGACCTATCAATTGTCCGGCTCCGCGGGGGCCGTAGGCCAGGTTCGAAGGGATGTACAAGGTCCATTTCGAGCCGACGGGCATCATCTTGAGGGCCTCGGTCCATCCGGCGATGACGCGGTTCACGGGGAATTCCGTGGGTTTGTTTCTCTTGTAGGAGGAGTCGAATTCCGTGCCGTCGATCAGCGTGCCGCGGTAGTGGACGCTCACCACGCTTGTGTCGGCGGGAATCTCGCCCTCGCCCTGTTTCTCGATTTTGTATTGCAGTCCGCTTTCGGTGGTTTTCACACCATCCTTTTTGGCGTTCTCGGCCAGGAAAGCCTTGCCCCGCTCTTCGGCGGCCTTGGCCCGTTCCTGTTGCAGTTCGCTGAGGTATTGGCGCACGTACATGTTCATTTGCATCATGTCGGCGGGAGCCTCCGCCTTTTGCAGGCCGGCGTTCATACCCGCCACGAGCACTTCCATGTCAATCCCCTCCAGCCCCATTTGCTGGAGTTGCGAGCCGTTCATGTATCCCATGTAATAAGCGGCGGTGTCGGCTTTTGTCGACAATGTGGCGTGGGTGGAGTTCATGTTGCCCGTGCAACCGCCCAATCCCAAGGCTGCCGCCGATAGTCCTAAAATAGCATTTTTCGCTTTCATGATAGTTTGCTTTTATTTAATGATGTCCAATAATTCGATGTCAAAAACCAAAGTCTCGTTCGGGCCGATGGATTGTCCGGCCCCGTGGGAGCCGTAGGCCAGCTCGGATGGGATGAACAGTTGCCATTTCGAGCCGACCGGCATGATTTGCAGGGCTTCCACCCATCCGGCGATGACTCCGTTCACGGGGAAATCCGCGGGTTGCTTTCTCCGGTAGGAGGAGTCGAAGACGGTGCCGTCGATGAGGCGTCCCTCGTAGTGGCAGCGCACGGTGTCGGTCGCTTTGGGTACGGCTCCGGAGCCTTGGGAGATGATTTTGTATTGCAGTCCGCTGGGCAGGGTCACCACGCCGGGCTGCTGTTTGTTGTCGGCGAGGAATTTCTCTCCGGCCTTTTTCGCCGCGCTTCCCCGCTCGTTCTGCAGTTTCTGGAAAAATCCTTGCAATATTTTGTTGGCCTCGTCGGGAGAGATTTCCGGTTGTTTCCCGGCATACGCTGTTTCGATGGCGTCGATGAACGCGGGCGTGTTGATCGTGCGGACACCCGACGCGATGAGGTTGCTCGCGATGCTCAGTCCGAGGCTGTAGCTCACTTTGTCTGATTCTTCTGTGTATTTCATGTTTGTCGATGATTAAATTGTCACGCGAATGTAACAAGTATCTGTTATTCCACCAATACGGATATTATAAATTATTTGCGATTTTGCCGTCGCGGAGGGTGATTTGCCGGTCGGCCATCGCGGCCAGTTCCAGGTCGTGAGTGACGATGACGAAGGTCTGTCCAAGTTTCTCCCGCAATGTGAAGAAAAGTTGGTGGAGCTCGTTTTTGGTGTGGCTGTCGAGATTGCCGGACGGCTCGTCGGCGAGCACGACCTGGGGGCTGTTGATCAACGCCCTGGCCACCGACACCCGTTGCTGCTCGCCGCCGGAGAGTTGGTTGGGCTTGTTGTGCAGCCGTTCCCCCAGCCCGAGCAGCCCTAAAAGTTCCTTGGCCTTTTTTTCCGCCTCCTTTTTTCCGTCGCCGTTGATCCAGGCGGGGATGCACACGTTCTCCACGGCGGTGAACTCGGGGAGGAGGTGATGGAACTGGAACACGAAGCCGATGTTGCGGTTGCGGAAGAATGAGAGTTGCCGTGTGGACATGGTGGCCACGTTGACGGAGTCGTACCAGATTTCACCCTCGTCGGGGCGGTCCAGCGTGCCCATGATGTGGAGCAAGGTGCTTTTTCCCGCCCCGCTGGGGCCGACGATGGTCACGATTTCTTTTTCCTTGACGGTAAGGTCTATTCCTTTCAACACTTCCAAGTTGCCGTATCTCTTTTTGATGTGTTTGATTGCAATCATTCTGTCGGTAATTATTCTGGGGTAAAGATAGTGATTAAATGGATTTGCGCGTATCTTAGCGGCGTAAAATGTCAGTTTATGGAATATTGCATCGATCCTGTGGTTTTTGTGGCCGGGCAGAGCGGACGCGACAGCCGGCACGTGAGCAATTTGTTGAGGCTTTTGGACGGGGGCGCGACCATCCCGTTCATCGCCCGCTACCGGAAGGAGATGACGGGGAGCATGGACGAGGTGGAGGTGGGGGCTGTGAAAGAGTTGTACGAACAGTTCAAGGAACTGGAGCGGCGCAAGAAAACCGTGCTTGAGGCGATAGCCCAGCAGGGGGCGTTGACTCCCGAGTTGCGGCGGCAGGTGGAGGCTTGCAGGGACGGCCGCGCGCTTGAGGACATTTATCTGCCTTATAAACCGAAACGGCAGACCCGGGCCATGAAGGCCAAGGCCAAAGGGCTGGAACCCTTGGCCGATTGGCTGACGAGGCAGGAGGCGGGAGACGTGGAGGAACGGGCCGGACGTTTTCTGGGAGACGAGGTGGAGACGGTGGAGGCGGCGTTGCAGGGCGCCCGGGACATCATTGCCGAGCGGGTGAACGAGAACGAGCGGGCGCGGGACATGGTGCGGAAGGTGTTCGAGCGCACGGCCCGGGTGGTGTCGAAAGTGGCGAAAGGGAAGGAGGCAGAGGGAGAGAAGTACGCCGACTATTTCGACTACGGCGAGGCGTTGCGGCGTTGCCCGTCCCATCGGATGCTGGCCATCCGGCGGGGAGAGCGCGAGGGATTTTTGCGCGTGGCCCTCGCCGTGGACGACGAGGAGGCCGTGGGCAAATTACGCAAATATTTTGTGAAGGTCAGTTGCTGGGCCGCCGCACAGGTGGCCCTCGCCGTCGAGGACGGGTATAAACGGTTGCTTTTTCCCTCCATCGAGAGCGAGTTCCTGCAATCGGCGAAGGAAAAGGCGGACGGCGAGGCGATAAAAGTGTTTGCGGAGAATCTGCGCCAATTGTTGTTGGCACCGCCTCTTGGCAACAAGCGGGTGGTGGGAATAGATCCGGGATTCCGCACGGGATGCAAGGTGGTTTGCCTCGACGAGACCGGCAATTTGCTCCACAACGAGACCATATTCCCTCACCCGCCGCAAAACGAGCGGAAGCAGGCTGGGGCGAAGCTGGTGAACCTCACGCGGATGTACCGGGCGGACGCCATCGCCATCGGAAACGGCACCGCCGGCCGGGAGACTGAGCTGTTCGTCCAGCATTTGCGCTTTGACCGCGACGTGCGGGTGTTCGTGGTGAGCGAGAGCGGCGCCTCGGTTTACTCGGCTTCCAAAATCGCTCGGGAAGAGTTTCCCCAGTACGATGTCACGGTGCGGGGAGCGGTTTCCATCGCCCGCCGGCTTATGGACCCGCTGGCCGAGCTGGTGAAAATAGATCCCAAGTCCATCGGAGTGGGGCAATACCAGCATGACGTGGACCAGACGAGGCTGAAAGAGGCGCTCGACCGTGTGGTGGAGTCGTGCGTCAACAAGGTGGGCGTCAATGTGAACACGGCGAGCAAATACCTGCTCACGTATGTCTCGGGGCTTGGGCCGACGCTGGCAGAGAACATGGTGGAGTATATCCGGGAGAACGGGCCGTTCCGTTCCCGCGCCGAGTTGCGGAAAGTGAAGAGGATGGGGGAGAAGGCTTTTGAACAATGTGCCGGCTTTTTGCGGATAGAGGGCGCTGAGAATCCTTTGGACAACTCGTCCGTGCATCCGGAGTCCTATGCCGTGGTGGAGCGCATGGCCGCGGATTTGGGCATGCCGGTCGGGGAGCTTATTGGCAACGCGGCCGCTTGCGATCGTGTCGAGCTTGCCCGTTATGTGGACGACCGTGTCGGGTTGCCCACGCTTCAAGACATTCTTGACGAGCTGCGCAAACCTGGGCGCGATCCCCGGTCGCCGGCGAAAGTGTTTAGTTTCGCCGACAACGTTCATTCCATAGACGACCTTGCGGAGGGCATGATACTTCCCGGCATAGTCACCAATATCACGGCTTTTGGCGTTTTTGTCGACGTCGGGGTCAAGCAGGACGGGCTTGTCCATATCTCAGAGTTGGCGGACCGTTATGTGGCCAATCCCGCCGACGTGGTCTCGCTCCACCAGCATGTCACGGTGAAGGTGCTTCAGGTCGACAAGGGCAGGCGGCGCGTGTCACTTTCCATGAAACAAGCGTGAGGTTTTGAAGATTCGTCTTATCTTTGCGGAAAGTAAAAGCGGAAACCATGACAGTGAAATTGATACTTGGGTGCATCGTGGCCTTGTTGGCGTTGGTCAATCCGTTGCAGAAGGTGCTTATCGTCACCTCTTTGCAGGAGCGGTTCTCGTCCAAGGAGTTGCGGTATATTTCGGTAAAGTCCACGGTGACGGCGGCGTTCATATTGATTTTCTTCCTCTTTCTCGGGGAGGTGACGTTCCGTTACGTGTTTCGGGTGGAGTTGTATTCCTTTCAAGTGACTTGCGGAGCGGTGCTTATGTACAACGGTCTTTCGGGCTTGTTGAAAGGCTTCTTCCTGAAGGTGGACGAGCACATCAAACTGGCGGATCTGACGACGGTCCCCATCGCCATACCGATGATTGCGGGGCCGGCCACCATCACGGCGGCAGTGACCTTTCCCGTGCAGTACGGCCGGGAAGTGACAATCGTGGCCATACTTCTCGCTTTGGCCGTGAACCTGTTTTTCATGCTGGAGGCGCGGCGCATCGGCACGTTTTTGATGAAATACAATATAATGAATCCGTTGATACGGATTATCGGTCTCATTGTGGCCACCATCGGCTTGCAAATGATATTTGACGGCATTTCGTCTTACATCGCCACGTTGGGATAAGATTTGAAATTAAAAGGGAAGGGAAATGTGTTTGAGTTTGAAAATTCGTATTTTTGTGATGTAATTTAAAGAGATATGGATACGAAAGAATTGGAAAATCTGAAGGAAGAATACGAGAACAACGAGGATTTGATCCAGTTGTACGAAGAGTGGAGCGAAACGCCCTATTTGGAGGAGATTTTTGGTGTGTTGGACGAGCGGTGCCCGGATTGGGAAAGGGAGAGCGAGTTGGGAAGCTGGGCCGCCGAGTTCATCCTCGATATCTTGTTGGAACACGAGGACGAATTGGAGGGCATGGTGCGGGAGGAACGAACAGACATGTTTCGGGAGGAGATAGAGGAGCGGTATGCTGACTTTAGAAGTTGTCACCAATTTGCCCGCGTGAACAATCTTTCTTTGCGTTTTGCGGAAGACAAGGAGACGAAGTGCGCCAGTCTGGAGGAATATGTCGAGGAAGACGGGAGACGGTTGGGTTTTCCGAGGAAATAACGGAAAAGCCGGGGAGGGATGGCGAAGCGGAGGCGTCGTGGGCGGAAACAGGTGTCGTCGCATGATTGTTGAATGAATAAAGGAGCATTGTATGGAAGAATTTGAACCGTGGAGCGAGGAGATGGACGAGAATGCCGCAGGGAGGCGCGGTATGGGGGACGGTTGGAAGGAAGCGGAGACGGATGGCGGAAATGCAGAGGAGGAGACAGAGGAGGAGAAGGCTCTGGCGGCTCAATTGAAAACGGGAGATGAACGGGCCTTGCAAACATTTTACGAGGAGTATTTTGCCGTGTTTGTCGCCTTCGCGCGTCAATTGACGGGAGATGAGGAGGAAGGGAAGGATGTGGTGCAGGACGTTTTCTTGGCTTATTGGAACGCAAGGAGAGAGTTTGACAGCCTGGTGGCGATTCGGGCTTTTTTCTACAGGTCGATTCGGCGTAAATGTTTGAACATTATTCGACATGGAATGGTGAAGGCGCGATACGCGGAGGAATGCTTGGCCAAGGCGGAGAGCGATGTGTATGTGGAAGAAAAAATCGTGGAACAAGAAATGTTGCATGTGATTTATCGAGAGATTGGGCGGTTGACCCCGGCGGAGCAGCAGGTTTTGATGTTGGCGTTGGATGGAAAGTCGAACGGGGAAATCGCGGAGGAGTTGGGCGTGACATTGGCGACGGTGAAAAGCCACAAAGCGAAAAGTTATGAGATATTGAGACGGCGATTGAAGTATTTGCGGGTGTTGCTGATGATGAGCTTGTCGTTGTGAGTCAATAGGTTATTTCTGTATTGTATTTTTATAACATTGTTTAACTCAATCCAAATGGGAGTGAGCGTGTTTCTTTTGTGTAAAACGAAAGAAAGACATGAGAAAAGACGATTTGTATCTAAAGAGTGTCCGGGCGGGGAAATCGCTTGGACGTTATCTGGTGGGAAAGTCGAGAGCGGAGGAGGAGCGGGAAGCGGAGTCGTGGAAAAGTGGACACGGGGAGGAAACGGCTCGAATGGTCTCTTCAGAGAATATAAGGAAATATGTGGAATGGCGAAAGGGGGTAAGGACCAAGGAAGAGTGGAGGAAATGGAATCGCCGAAGGCGTGGACGGAAAATGAAGGTGTGGTTTCAAGTGGCGGCGTGCCTGATGGTGGTGATTGGCGGAGTCGGATTGTGGAACCGGGCGGGGAAGCAACCGCAAGCGGAAGAATCCGGGAATGTGGAGGCGGGGAGAATGAAAGCGACGTTGTACGCCAACGGGAGGACAATCGAGTTTGGCGACAGCGTTCCGGAGGTGTTGCGGCCGGATTCCACGTTGCTGTTTTCGCATCGGGTGCTGAGGCACATGGGCGCGAAGGAAAAGGGAACCTCGCCGGAGCGGCTATTGTTGTCTGTGCCGAGGGGCGGAGAATTTGAGACCGTGCTGGAGGACGGGACCCGGGTGTGGTTGAATGCCGACAGCAAATTGCGTTACCCGTCGTTTTTCGACGGAGGACGCAGGGAAGTGGAATTGGAGGGAGAGGCGTATTTTGATGTGGCAAGGGACACGACTCGTCCTTTCATCGTGCGGACGGGGCAGTCGGTCATTCAAGTGTTCGGGACGGAGTTCAATGTGAAGGCTTATCCCGACGAGAGAGAGGAGCGGACGACACTTGTGGAGGGAAGTGTGGGATTGAGACACGCTGGCAAGGTGTATATGTTGCGTCCCAATGACCAAGCGGTGGTGGAAGAGGGGAGAGAAGTGCGGTTGACACAGGTGGATGCGAGGAAAGAGGGATTGTGGCGGACGGGAATGTTCGTGTTTGAACGGGAAACATTGGAGAGCTTGATGGGAGAGTTGGCCCGGTGGTATAACGTGACGGTGTTTTACACGAACGAGCGATTGAAAACCCTGCATTTTAGCGGCGAGCTTGACCGCTACGAGGACATTGGGCGAATTCTCCACATGGTCGGGTTGACGACTGACGTCACCTTCTCGCTGCAAGGGCGGACGGTGATTGTGTCGTCGGGAGGAGAGTAAGAATCTGTAGAAAAGCCGGCAACGGTCTGGAACACCGTTCTCCGGCTGCAAGATAATGTTGAATTAATGAAATGCAAATGTATGGAAAAAAGTAAAGAATTCCATGACGGGCGTATGCCTGTTTTCCGAGAAAAATTGAAACGCGCGCGATTGGCTTTTGTGCTGGTCGTCGGATTGGTGATGTGCGGCCAGATGAAGGGTTTGGCCCAAGAGAAACGGTTCGATTTCACAATGAACCCAAATCGGTCATTAGAAAATATGTATTTCCGTGGTTATGCCTATAACTTCTTAATATGCAACATTTTATGAAATTATTTTTCCAATGACCGCCATTAGAAAATTGCAATTATAAATCGCTATATATCTGATAGTTATAACTCACACCACGAAAAATCAGCTTCTAATGACCGATTTGGGATGAACCAACAAACGGCGGAGGAGGTGATTGAAGCCTTGAAGCAATTGACAAACTACCGCTTCCTCTACAATCATGAGGAATTGGAGAACGTGGTTCCGCAAAAGAAGAGATTCGCTAATGCGAGTGTGGGCGAGATTTTGGATGTGTTGTTGGCTGGCTCGAATCTTTCTTACACGATTGAGGACAATGTGATAATCATTTCACCCAAAGTGGCTCGACCCGCTGTCCGGACGGCGGTGGCCCGGGACACGACGATAGAGGGAGTGGTGCGGGATGCCGGAGGGACACCGTTGCCGGGAGTGACGGTTTTGTTGAAAGGCACAACGATGGGCGTGTCCACGGATGCGGAGGGACGTTTCAAATTGACACTTCCCGCATTGAAGGGGGACATCGTCTTGAGCTTTTCTTTTGTAGGGATGCAAAGTCAAGAGGTCGCCTACCGCAAGCCCGCCGACGGAAAGGACTGGGTGGTCGTGATGCAGGAAGAGGACACGGAATTGGGCGAGGTGGTCATCACCGGATATTCTGTGACGAATCGGAGCAAGTCGCCCAGCGCGATTACCTCCAAGAAGATGGAAGACTTGTATATTCCCGGAGTGACTTCGTTGGACAAAATGTTGGAGGGACAGATTCCGGACTTGATGGTGATGTCGAATTCGGGAGAGGCCGGAGTGGCGCCCCGAATCCGCATCCGGGGGACGTCCACGCTGATCGGCAACCGGGAGCCGCTGTGGGTGGTGGACGGCGTGATTGTGCAGGACCCCGTGCAAATCTCCCCGGACGAGCTGAACGACCCGGACTACATCAACCGCATCGGTAACGCCATAGCGGGTATCAACCCGCAGGACATCAAGCGCATCGACGTGCTGAAGGACGCCTCGGCCACGGCCCTTTATGGAACAAAAGCGGCGAACGGCGTGATAGTCATCACGACGAAGCGCGGGCACATCGGCGAGCCCCAAATATCTTACCGGGGAACGGTCACATTGAAACTGCGGCCCCGCTATTCTGACCGTAGTGTCGATTTGATGAACTCCTCCGAGCGGATGAACATTTCCCGCGAGTTGGCGGAGGCCGGCTACCAGTACGCCTCGAACGTGACCATGGTGGGGTACGAGGGATTGGTGCAGGATTTGTATAACCGGGAGATTACCTACGAAGAATTCGAGCGGCAGGTGGACGCCTTGAAGGCGGAGAACACGGACTGGTTCAAGCTCCTGACGCGGGACGCCGTGTCGACGACCAACACGCTCAGCGTGACGGGCGGAACGGAGAAGGTGCGTTACTACGCCTCGGTGGGCGTGAACGTGGAGGAGGACGTGGTGAAGCCCAACCTCGACAAGCGTTACACGGGGACGCTCAACCTTGACATGAACTTCACGCCCTGGCTGGCGGCCTCGTTCAACGTGAACGCCAACGCCACGAGGCGGAAGTGTTACCAGGAGGAAATCGCCCCGATCAACTACGCATATAACACGAGCCGGGCCATACCCGCCTACACGGAGGACGGGGACTACAGTTTCTATTCCCGGGAGGGGAGCACGGGCACGCCATTCGATTTCAACGTGCTGAACGAGTTGGCGAACAGCAGCCAGACGCAGGAGGGGTCGAGCGTCACCTTCCGGGCGAACGTGGACGTGAAGCCGTGGGACTGGCTGAAGGTGACGGGCATCCTTTCCTACGCCGTGACAAACACGGACATCGAGGGCTATTGGGGCGAGCGCACCTTCCACGTCGCCCAACTCCGCCAAAGCAACTACGGAGGCAATATGATTGACGCGAGCCAGTCCACGCTGCCCCGGGGCGGCGAGCTGACCGAGCAGAACACCCGCAACAAGAGCTATATGTTCCGCCTGCAGGCCGACGTGAACAAGTATTTCGGCCCGGACGAGACGCACAATATCACTGCGTTCGCCGGTATGGAGGTGAACTCGACGAAATATGACTCGTACCAGAACGTGACCAGGGGGTATGACCCCGACCGCGGGAAACAGTTCATCACTTTTACCGTGGGGGAATATCCGGCCTATGACAACTGGATGGCGGCGAACGTGCCGGTCATCACGGACAACCTTACCAACATGCTGTCGTGGTACGGGAGCGTGTCGTACAGCTACGGCAACTGGTTCACGGTGAACGTGAACGCCCGCTACGACGGCTCAAACCAGTTCGGCGAGCGCAGCAACGACAATATGCTGCCGATATGGTCCGCCGCCTTGAATTACAATGTCATGGAGCATTTCAAGGACAATCAGTGGGTGTTCGACGACCTGCGGTTGAAGTTGTCCTACGGCTATCAAGGAAACATGCTTGATGGGCAATCGCCGGAGGTCATCATCGTCAAGGAGCCTTTCGACGAGCACTATGACGAGTACACCTCGACCATCAGCACCTATGCGAACCCCGACTTGAAGTGGGAGAAGACAGGCTCGTTCAATCTGGGACTGGAGTTCTCCATGCTTAGCAACAGGTTGATGTTTAGTGGCTCATATTATTGGAAGCGGACACGGGACGCCTATATGACCCAGGAAATTTCGGACGTGAACGGCATGTCGTCCTACGTGATTAACGGCGGCAAGGTGACGAACAGCGGATACGACATCTCGCTGACGGCGACGATTATCCGCCGGGAGAATCTGCGGTGGCACCTCTCGACCACCTTCTCGCACACGAACAACGAGGTGAACTCCTCCCCGGCGGCCGACCAGTACGAGTTGACTGATTTCCTGAACGGCACGGCGGTCGTGGAAGGACAGAGCGTCAGTTCGTTCTACTCTTATAAGTTCATCGGCCTCGACCCGACGGACGGCACTCCGCTTTTCGACGATTACGAGGACAGGCAGGAGGAGCTCTACGGTCTGACGAACGCCGAGGTGTACACCCGCGTGCTGGAAGACTCCGGCAACCGGGAGGCCACAATATTCGGCGGATTGAACACCACGGTGAACTGGAAAAATTGGCGGCTGAACGCAGCGTTCTCTTACAGCCTCGGGGCGAAGACCCGCTTGTTCCGCCTGTATCAAGACGTGAACGGCCGAATCCGTCCGGAGGACAACCTCAACCGCGCCTTGCTGAACCGCTGGCAGCACCCCGGCGACGAGAACCACACCGACATCCCGGCCCTGCTGGCAGACGGGAGCTCGACATCGAGCCTGTATCACTGGTCGGGCTATACGAGCGGGCTGGTGCCGACAATCGCCAATACCCGCTGGGAGATGTACAACTATGGCAACAACAGGGTGGTGAGCGCCAACTACTTGAAATGCACGAGCCTGGGACTCACCTACTCGTTCGATGCGGAACGCTGGGGATTCTCCCTGCTGGAGGCTTCCTTCTCCGTGACGAACCCGTTCATTTGGACGGCCAAGGACTTGAAGGGGCAGACACCCGTGCAGAGCGGTTTCACGGAAGTGCAACTTTCCGAACGGCCTACCTTCACGATAGGATTGAACGTGACATTCTAATGGTTGAACTTTAAAAATTGGACGATATGAAAAGATTATACACGATATTTCTTTTGTTATTCGCCTTGACGGGGTGCTCCGGATTCTTGGAAGAGTATTCGCAGGACCAGGCTTACGTCGAGGGGTACGACGATTTGGACGAGTTGCTGCTGGGCAACGCCTACTTTGAGCGCAATCAAGTGATGAGTTGGTATTCGCAAGGAAACTCGGGAGACCTGTACTATCCGTGGATTCACGTCCTTGCCGACGAGCTGGAGCAGGAAACGGAGAGCGACTCGTGGGGCAGCGGCATCGGGCAGGCCACTTACGGCTATGCCACCTGGCAACGCCTTGTTTATCAGGATTGGGACGGTGACGAGGTGTGGGACGACGGAGCCGACTACCGCAACCTCTACGCTCACATCAACGCCTGCAACACGATTCTCGGGGAAATAGGCGCATTCGAGAACACCGACGACGAGGACGACTTGCGCAACATCAACCGCATCAAGGGCGAGAGCTATTTCCTGCGGGGAAGTTGCTACTTTTTGCTGGCGAATTTCTACGGGGCCCCTTATGCGGCGGCCTCTGCGGCGACCGACCCCGCCGTGCCCATCAAGCTGACGAACTATGTGGAGGACCGTTCCTATCCCCGTCGCAGCGTGGCCGACGTGTACGCTCAGGTGCTTTCCGATTTGCTGGAGGCCGAGCGTTACTTGGCAGACATCCCGCAGGTTTCCGTATGGCGGGCCGACCTGGACGCCGCCCGGCTGATGTTGAGCCGTGTCTACCTCTATATGTGCGACTACGAGAACGCCGCCCGCTACGCCCGCATGGTCGTGGAGAACGGGCCGGAGCTGGCCGACTTGAACACCTTCACCGGTGCAACGGATTTCTTGAACCCCGACCTCTCGGAACTGATATTCTCCACCGGAGCCTCCTCCCTGCCCGGGGGCGTGATTTCCACTGAACGGGGTTATACGAACGGCGATTACCTGCGCATCTCGGACGAGCTGTACGAGTCGTTCCATCCGGAGAATCCCGTGGACTTGCGGTTGGAGTGGTATGTGAAAGACACCACGTTTAGCGGTTATCCCCGTTGTGTCACTTATCGGAAGTCGCAAGGCAGCACGTATTCCACTCCGGACATGTCCGACGTGTTCGTGCTGCGCACGTCCGAGGCTTACCTGAATCTGGCGGAAGCCGCCGCTTGCATGGGCGATGTGGACTCCGCCCGGCTGGTTTTGAACGAGCTGCGGCAGCACCGCATCCGGACGGACGCTTTCGACCCTTCGGAAGTGAACAGCCTTTCCGGCGAGGAGCTGGTGAGCTTCGTCCGCGAGGAGCGGCGGCGTGAACTTTGCTTGGAGGGCCACCGTTGGTTCGACCTGCGGCGTTACCGTGTGGCGGAGGCCTATCCGCAGGAGGTGACGCTGACGAAGGTCGTGACGAACAAGGTACAGGATCCGAACACCTATGAATACAGCGTGCAGTGGCGGCGGCGCTTTACCCTTCCAAACGACGACCCGGCGTGGGTGCTTCCCCTCCCGCACGAGGAGTTGACAAAGAATCCGGGCATGCTCGACAATCCCAGAAGTGACAGATCATTTGAATTGATAAACTAAAAAAAGTAAGCTATGAGATACGTGATAGGACTATTATTGTTCGCTTGCCTTTGGGCTTGCAGCGACGACGATTATTTAAACAACGACGCCGGCGAGGTGAACTTCTTCGCCGTGCCGGACGACGCCACGGGCGAGGAGGCCGACTTGCGGCGCTCTTTCTTTAACGAGACGGGCATTTACCTTATCTTCAGCGACACCCTCGGCGTGAGGGAGGTGCCGACTCTTTCCGGAGACGTGGTTGAGGTGCCGCAGATTCTCCGCTTGGAGTGGAACATGGTCAGCGGGACGGCGGTGGACTCCTTCGTCTGCCACGCCTACACGGACTTCCAGGCCAAGCAGGCGGCCGCCGACTTTATCCGGCAGCAGGTGGTGCCTAATCTGCCGGCGACCTTCCACCCCTACAGCTTCCTCCTCCTCGACCGTCTGGAGCAATTCGAGGATCCGTGGGGCAGCGGCATATTTAACGACCCGGTGGACATCACCTCCCACTCGGGGATGCAGGCCATGGCGGTGGCTATTCACGACATCGGCGGCATGACCACCGAGGAGCTGGCCGAGTTGGCCAACTCGCTTGTCAGGGAGTTGCTTCTCAGCCGCATATCCGTGATTCCCGACGAGGCGTGGGCCGACTTCTACGAGTACAGCGAGGATTATTACGACATCAACTCCTACAACGTTCCGACGCCTATCCAAAGCGTGGGTTTCTTGGAGACCTACTATTATGACTTTGGGGTGGCCTACAACACCCACGAATATGATCTCCGGGCCTATGTGCAAGAGATTTTCAATCAGACAGAAGAGGAATTCCGGGCCGCGTACGCCGCCTATCCCATCGTCATCTCCAAAATGGAGGAAGTGGTAAGAGTATTACAATCATACGGAGTGCACATATATGAATAAAATAGGATTATGTTTAGCGATTGGCCTGCTCGTCATGGGCGGGTGTGCCCGGGAGGAGGGATTCGTCATCCGCGGACGGATTCCCGGCATGCCGGACAGTCTGAGCGTCGCCCTGCTCACGGGGGAGAGTCTTCCTGCGGAGACTCTCGCCGAGACCGTGGCGAAGGACGGCTATTTCGAGTTGCGGGGAAAGTTGGAGAAGCCGACCCTTTGCACCCTTATCACCAACAACCTCGGCATTCTTGACAAGACCGGAGGGAACATCCGCTGGACCTACACGCCGGTGTTTGTGGAAAACACGGACATGGAGGTGAGGACACCTCATTATGACAGTATCCCCAACTTCGCCGGCGTTTCCCCGAGTTTCCGGGTCGAGGGTGGCGAGATTCAACGGGATTTCAACGAGTACCAACTTTCTTTGGCCGGACGGCAGGAGACGGACGAGACGCGGTGGGCTTTCATCCTTTCGCATCCCCGTTCCGCCGTGTCCGCCTACCTCGGCATACAGCTCATGGCGGGCGGCTACAAGCTGACCCGGGAGGAGGTGGACCGTCTGGAGGCCGCCGTGACGGACATTCCGGCGGACACGGCCCGCTTCGCCGCCTTCAAGGAGAATTGCGCTTACGCCCGTCTGACCGCCAAGGGTAGTCCGATAGTGGATTTGGAGATGAGGGACACGGCGGGAGGAGCGTGCCGCTTGGCGGATGTCATCCCAACGGGCAAGTACGTGCTGGTCGATTTCTGGGCCACCTGGTGCGGGCCCTGCATGGCGGCGCTCCCCGTCGTCAAGCGGTTGGCGGAGCGTTACCCGAACGGGTTCGCTGTCGTGGGTGTTTCCTGCGACAAAGACTTGAAAGCCTGGCGTGCCGCCATTGAGTGCGAGCGGACCGTTTGGCCGCAATACGTGCTTACCACCCAGGGCAATGCCGATTTCCTGCGAAAGTACCAGACTTCCGGCGTTCCCTATTTCTTGCTTATGGACCGGGAAGGCAGGATGCTTGCCCACCCCGGCAACATCGAGGAGGTCGCCGTTCTCGTGGACTCTCTTTGCGGTTCGGCTTCTTCCTCGGAATAGGATTTTGGAGCGTTTGTGAAATGGGACGGCGGTTTGGCGGTCATCTTTCCTGCGAAAGATGGCCGCTGAATTGTTATTTAGTCGTTCCTTAAAAGATGCGTTGCTACTTAATAGTCAACAGATTAATGTGCGATTTGCTTTGAGATATCTG
>CALUHX010000008.1 GCA_944320555.1 uncultured Butyricimonas sp.
CGCGCATGGAAGTTTTGGAATAGCCTTTCTTCTCGAATTGCTGCCTGGCAATCGTCAATATCCGACCCCGTATGTCTTCTTTCAGCACTTGCATATATTAATGAGCGATGTTTTGTTTGTACATTGCAAATGTAGTGGGGGTGAAGCTGTCCGGCAATACCCACTTTTGGGGATTTTCATTCATTTTGGGGGATAATACTCACGGGAAATTGTTATTCTTACCCTGCTTTTTGCGAGGTCACAAAAAAGGAGGGCGACTTTAGGGCGGTGGTTGGACCTTTTTGTGGAATCGTGCGGGTGGCGCCAGAGGACAATGCTTGCGGCTTCTTCCGAAAGTCTCTGGCAATAAGCAAGACCCGGTACGGGCGGCTGAAATGGTGATTTTTGCCGGGAGGGAGGGGTTACAAACGAATGATTTTTTTCATACCTTTGCCGCCGGATGGGGTCATTCAGCCCCACGAGACTGATGAGAAAAGAAAAGACAAGCGTATCAATCGACTATCGAGGCAGAGGACAATTTTTGTGGGTGTCCAAATCCAACAAGTTACATTATTTTCATGATTGGGGTGTCGCCAATTCGGATTGAGCGGCGGAAGTAGCCGATCAAGCGGTTGCGGGCATTTTTCGAGAGAGTTCAATCAAATATTTACCATAATTCCACACAATGATGAATAGATTTTCAGCGTGGGGTGCATTGTCGTGCATTTTGTTATGCGCCCTGCACGCTTATTCCCAAGGGGAGCGCGAACGACAGGTGCTTACCATAGAAAAGATGTTTTCTCTCCTTGAAGAGAACGACAAGGCGTTGCGCCCGGCGCAAGAGGGCGTGAAGGGAGCGCAAGAGGGACTGAAAGAAGCCAAAAACGCCCGGTTGCCGGACGTAAGCGCGTCGCTTTCCTTCTTGTATATCGGCGACGGATGGATGAGCGACCGGGACTTCGGCAACGGGGCCAACGCCGACATGCCGCATTACGGGAACAATTTCTCGATAGAGGCCTCGCAGGTCATTTATGCCGGGGGTGCCGTCGCAAGCGGTGTCAAACTGGCGGAATTGGCCCGGCAGAGCGCGGAGGTGCAAGTGGAGGCGAAGCGGGGTGACGAGCGGTTTCTGCTCGTGGGCGACTACATGGACTTGTTCAAGCAGCGCAACCTGTTGGAGGTGTACGACAGTAATATCGTCCAGACGAGGCGGGTGTTGCGGGACATGCGGGCCAAGGAGAGCCAAGGGGTCGTGTTGCGGAACGACATCACCCGCTACGAGTTGCTGTTGGAAACCTTGAAGCAGGAACGCCTGCGAATCAGCAACACGGTCGAGATATTGAACACGAGGCTGGTTGTCCGTTTAGGAATGGAGGAGGGGACGGAAATCGTGCCGGACACTGCGTTGCTCCGCCGCGCCCTGCCGGAAAAAGACAGGGCGGAGTGGGTGGCGGCGGCCTCCGGGCGGTCTCATTCCCTGCGGCAGTTGGCCTTGGCCGGAAAGATGAGCAAGAGCGAGGAGGACCTCGCCCGGGCGGAGCGGCTGCCGCAAGTGGCCCTCGTCGTGGCAAACCAATTCAACGGGCCGATACTCATCGAGGTGCCGCCCATCGACAAGAACTTCAATTATTGGTACGTGGGCGTGGGTGTCAAATACAACATCGCCTCCCTCTACAAAAGCAACAAGACCGTCAGGAAGCGGCGGTACGCCACCTTGCAACTCGCCCGGCAATATGACGACGCATTGGAACAGACCCGCCTGCTGGTAAACGCCGAGTACGTCCGTTACCGGGAGGCCCAAGAGCAGTTGCGCTCCCGGGAGAAGAGCGTGGAGCTGGCGCGGCAGAACTACGACGTGGTGCGCAACCGCTACGCCAACGAGCTGGCCCTTGTGACCGACATGCTGGACGCCAACAACGCCAAGCTGATGGCCGAGGTGGAATTGGCGAACGCCCGCGTCTCCATCATTTTCAACTATTACAAGCTGCTTTATTTGTCAGGAAACATTTAAAAGAAAAACACCATGAACAGAAAAATCAAGAAAGTCACCTTCAACATCATCATCGTGGCGGCGCTGCTCTGCGGCTTCGCATGGGTCGTCTCCCGCTTCGTCCACCTCGGCAGGGTGGAGTATACGGACAACGCCCAGGTGCGCCAGCACATCGTCCCCGTGAACAGCCGCGTGCAGGGCTTCATCAAGGAAATCCGCTTCGAGGAGTACCGCCACGTGCGCAAGGGCGACACGCTGGCCATCATCGAGGACGCCGAATACCGCCTGCGAGTGGCCCAGGCCGAGGCAGACCTGCAGAACGCCCGCGTGGGCAAGACGGCCATGAACACGAGCATTTCCACGATAAGCAACAACCTCGAGGTGAGCGACGCGGGCATTGCCGAGGTGGAGGTGCTCATGCGCAACGCCGGGAAGGACTATGAACGTTACCAAAAGTTGGTGGAACAAAAGGCGGTCACCCGCCGGGAGTACGACCAAGTGAAGGCCAATTACGAGTCGTTGAAGGCGAAATACGACATGCTGACCCGGCAGAAACGCTCCACCGCCCTCACGCGCGACGAGCAGTCGCAACGCCTGGCGCAGACCGAGGCGGGAATCAGGCTGGCGGAGGCGGCCTTGGAACTGGCCCGGCTCAACCTCTCCTACACGGTCGTCGTCGCCCCTTGCAACGGCGTGACCTCGCGCAAGGCCGTGCAGGAAGGGCAGCTCGTGCAACCCGGACAGACCCTGCTCACCCTCGTGGACGACTCCGAAATCTGGGTGTTGGCCAACTACAAGGAAACCCAGACGGCCCACATTGCCGAGGGAATGCCCGTGGACATCACCGTCGACGCCGTGCCGGGCGTCGTCTACCGCGGCCGGGTGGAGGCACTCTCGCGGGCCACGGGGGCGCAGTATTTCCTTGTTCCGCAGGACAACTCGGCGGGCAATTTCGTCAAGGTGGAGCAGCGCGTGCCCGTGAAAATCGCTTTCACCGGCGACAACTCCCCCGAGACGCTCGCCAAGTTGCGGGCAGGACTTAACGTGGAATGCGAGGTAAAATATTGAGCCATGAGCAGCGCGTTAGACCAACAGATGCGGCAGATGCCCGCCTTCAAGGAGTGGGTTCCCCTGCGGGCGAGGGCAATCACGCTTTACCTTTTCATCCTCGTGTTTCAGTTCTCCGGCGGGCTCTATGGTGCCGCCGCGGCTTGGATGGCGGGCGGGACCTCGCTCATGGCCGACGACCTCACGATGGCCGCGTGCGCCATGTCGGTGGGCGTCACCATGGCGTTTCCCGTCCTGTTTCGCCTGAAATTCCGCCTCACCACCCGTTCCATTCTTCCGGCGGTGTGCGTCGGGCTTTTCGCCATCGGCAAGGGGGTGGGGCGGCGTTACGCCGACAGTGTCAGCGGCGGGCAGGCCATGGGGCAGAAGAACACGATTTTGGGCATTTGGCTCACCGTGACCTATCTCAACCCCACGGCGGCAATCGCCCCGTGCGCCTATGTGGTGTGGCAAAATCTGGTGAACGCCTGGCAACTCTGGTGCAAGGAGAAGTACGGACGGCTAAAGTGGTGATTCCCAAAAGACTTTCTACAGTGCCCCACCTTGGCGGTGGCAATATGCTGCAATATCGTCGACCATGGAGGCGAACGATTGTGTGTGGACATAATCATAACATAATGCCGATCAATGAAATCTATACCCTTAAATCGACTCAGGTAATTGAAAGCCTGCTTCATTGTCAGTCCGTATTTGCGTCCGAATTCCAAAATGAAAATCACGGTCCACTCTAATTTATCTTTCATGTCGTACTTCATAACGCTCATTGTTGATGTGATGTAAAAGAAACTATATTGGCAAAGATAGCATACATATGATTTCGTTTGATTACTATTGAATGCAAAGGTAGGAATCATATTTTTCGGCCAAAGTTTTGTAATTAAATGACGTATAAAAGATGTTTTTCGTGCTCATTTTACCGTTCTGCTGCGTAATTATCATTTCTAATGATAATTTTTTTGTTAGATTTGGTTATAGGGAATGATTATTTCCATAATTTTGCAGAAAGGAGCCTAAAACAGAAAGGAGGTTAATAGCAATAGGCTGCGAGAGATTGTGTTTATATTGTTAATTTTTAAAATCAAATGTTATGAGGCAAACGTTTTTTATTTTGTCCGTCTTATTTTTGTGGATGGCCTGTGACGAAGTGAACAAAGAAACCGTTGACGAACAAATTTCGACGGAAGAGAAGGTTCGACTGCTAAACGAGCGAACAGGATTGGAATGGAAAGAAGTGAATACGGATAGCTTGAGAAATTTGGAAATGTTGTATATTCCTTATGATTCGCTTATTAAATGGGATTGGAGTGGAAGTGAGTAAACGTGAGAAATTTGGGAATGTTGTATATTCCCTATGATTCACTTATGAGCATGGATTGGACACAAAGTAGAGCTCTTGGAAAAAAAGATTCCACCACAATCGCTTCTTATGAGCATAGTGATTTAATTTGGCAATCTTCAAAAGATGCAATTGCAAATATGAATGGAAGTGTTTTTGGAGTTAAATATAAATTTCCATTTAAGTTTTATTTGACTTACAATGTACTTGTAAAGAATGGGTATTGGTGGGATACAAGTTTGCAGTTTGATATAGGAGAGTTACTTCTTGGTGGACCGGTAGGGGAGCTTTCAATTATCCCTGGCAGCATAAAAAAATTTTCGATTCTGATAATAGATATATCATTGAGTTCAATGCAAACTGTATTGTTAAGACGATAGTTGATGGAAAGGAGTTCTTTATAGATTTTTTATTGACATATAACTTGGATTTTGATATTTATCCAACGTATAGGTTTGGAGATAATATGAGGCATAAGCTTACCTTGACAATACGATTTTAATCTATTATCGCATTGAAAAAGGGTGCGTCTAACGCACCCTTTTTTCAGTCTGTCAATTGTTTATCGGCGGGGGAGGTCGACGGAGGTCTCCTGCCGCCCGAGAAGGTGGAGGGAGAAGTAGTCGACGAGCCGCCAGTAGAAATATTCGTCCATGTCGCCGAAGCCGTGGCGTTGGCCGGGGAGGATGAGCATGTCGAAGCGTTTGCCCGCCCGGATGAGCGCATTGACGACGCGGAGGGTGTTGGCCGGGTGGACGTTGTTGTCGATGTCGCCGTGCACGAGGAGCAGGTGGCCCTTGAGGCGCGCGGCTATCTCGGGGTTGGTGGCGATTTTGTAGGAAAAAGTGGTGTCGCCCTGCTCGGAGACGACTTCCTTGACGCCGTGGTGGGTCTCGCTCCACCAGCGGTTGTAGATGCGGTTGTCGTGGTTGCCGGCGCAGGAGACGGCGGCCTTGAAGAAGTCGGGATATTGGAACATGGCCGCCGTGGACATGAATCCGCCGCCGGAATGGCCGTGTATGCCGACGCGGGTGATGTCGATGTAGGGATGGCGGGCGGCCAATTGCTCGATGGCCCGCTTGTGGTCGGCGAGGGGATAGTCGCGCATGTTGCCGTAGCCGTAGTTATGATACCATTTGGAGCGGGAGGGGTGTCCGCCGCGCTGTCCCACGGTGATGACGATGAATCCGGCCTGGGCGAGACGGTCCGTGCGCACGCTCATGCGGGTGAAGGGATAGGTGACGGCCTCCACCTGCGGTCCCGGGTACACGTAGTCGATGATGGGGTACGTCTTGGTGGAGTCGAAGTCGAAAGGTTTGTACATCACGCCGTAGAGGTCGGTGACCCCGTCGGCGGCCTTCACTGTGAAAGGCTCGGGGAAGCGGTATCCGGCGGCGAAGAGCTGGGAGAAGTCGCTCTCCTGGATGGTCATCACTTTCCGTCCGTCGCGGTCGAGCAGGTCGGCGCAGGGGACGGTGTTCACGCGGGAGTAGTTGTCGACGATGAAGCGGGCGTCGTCGTCAATCTCGGAACGGTGGAAATAGTCGCCCCGGGTGAGCTGCTTCAGCCCGCTGCCGTCGAGGTTGACGCGGTAGAGGTGGGTGTAGTAGGGGTTCTCTTCCGGGTTGCGGCCGTTAGCCACGAAGTAGACCACGCCCGCCTTCTCGTCCACGCGCAACACTTCCTCCACGTGCCACGGTCCCTCGGTGACGCGGTTGAGCAGGGTGCCGTCCTCGGCATATAAATAAAGGTGGGCCCAGCCGTCGCGCTCGCTCCATTGGATGAGCCGCTTGCCTCCGTCGAGGATGTGGACGGGGCGGGTCTCCTGATAGGTGTTCATGCGCTCGCGGACAACGGGGACCACGGAGTCGGCTCCGACGGTGTAGCTGCAGAGGTCGACGCGGTGGAGGTCGCGGCTGGAGCGGGTGAGGTAGAAGCGGTCGTTGTCGCCCTGCCACACGGCATGGCGGTATTCCGCGTCACGTTGCCGCTGGTCGAGAGGACGGAATTCAAGTCCCAAGCTTTGGTTCTTGTAGGCGGCCACGCGCACGTCCTTGCGGCTGTTGTCCGTCATGTCGAACACGTGGAGGTGCTCCACGGGAGCCTCCATCTCGCCGGGCATTTGGTATTTGTAGGTTTCCAAGGTGGGGCGGGGAGAGGCGAGGGCGTTGATGACCCACAGCTCTTTCACTTGGCGGTTGTCGACGGCTATCGTGGCAAAATGGCGGGAGTCGGGCGACCAGCAGCCCCAGGCATAGCGGCGGCTGCCGTCGCAGAGCGTGTCGGTGTTCAGCAGGCTGTAGGGGATGCCGTATCCGAAGTCGGGCGTGCCGTCGGTGGTCAGCTGGATTTCGACGATGGTGCTGTCCTTTTCGTCGCGACGGGCTTTCTCATAGTCCTCGATGCTCATGCGGTAGAGGTTGCAGTCCTTGGCGTAGACGACGCTTTTGCCGTCGGGCGACACGTTGCCCCAGCGGAGGCGTTTGGGTTCTTTCTCTTGGTCTTTCAAGTGTGTGAGTTCCCGGGTGTCGAGGTCGTAGGAGAAGTAGAAGATTTCCTTGCCGTCGGGTTTGCCGGTGGAGTCTTTCTTTTCCCGGGAGGATGCCACCTCGAAGGTGAAGGTGCGGCCGTCCTCTTTGGCCTTGAGGTTGCGGATGGGCAAGTGGCGGGCCTCGAAGGGGTCTTGCACGATTTCAGTGAGGCGGGCGGCCATGTCTTCCCGGTCGAAAAGGAGTTCCTTTCGTTTCTTGTCGGGGTCGACGACATACCAAAAGTCACCCTCGCTTGTTTTGTACTGATACCAAAAGCGGCTCCCCTGTTGGAACCAATGCGGGTCCACGTAAGTGGAGAACAACATGTTGCGTAATTTGTCCGCTGTGAATTTCTCGGCCTGCAGATAACCGGGCAGCCGGTCTTGCGCCCCGGCAGGCAATGCGCACAAGCCGCCGATGACACAGACGGCCATGAAGAATTTTCTCATATCTTTTTCCGTTGAATTAAGTTTAAGTTTTCGCCAAAAATAACAAATTATTGCTTTTGCCCCAAATCGAGGACAACGCAAGAAAACATTGTCGGTTTTCCGAGGGCGGATGTCATGTTCACGCCGTTGGAGCGTCGTCATAGAAGAAAATCGGAAGCGAGTTCGACGGCCGTGCTGAATGCCTTGTCTTGTCCGGGCACAGTGATGAACAGGTGCACCGCGCCGGGAAACTCTATGCGGGTGAGCCGCTTTCCTGCTTTTCGGGCGAATTCCTCACCCTGGTCGCACAGGATGTCGCGGCCTGCGGCAATGAGCAGCGCGCGCGGCAGGCGGCCGAGTATGTCGTCGCCGCAATCGCCCACGCTGATTCGTTTGTCAAGGGGGTCGGCCCCGGCGACGTAGGCATGGTTGAACTCGCACATTAGCTCGGTGTCGAGGCCGAATCCCGAGCCGTAGCGGTTCCACGACGACGAGCCGTCGTCGTAGGCCTTGGTGACGGGGTAGAAGAGCACCAGCGATTCGATTTTTCCCGCACAGCTGTCAGAAAGCGATGTGGCAATGGCAAGGTTTCCGCCGGAACTGTCGCCGCCGACCGATATTTTTCCGCGGTCAACGCCGAGCTTGTCGGCATCCGCCCATGCGAAGCCCACAGCTTTCACACAGTCTTCGAGTCCCGCGGGGAAAGGATGTTCCGGCGCAAGACGGTAGTCCACAGCGAGTACTTTCAGCCGCCCCGATTCCGCCATGGCGTTGCAAAAGCGGGCGCAACTGTTCAGGCTTCCGAACGTCCAGCCGCCGCCGTGCAAATAAATCAGCAGGGGCAATTTTTTGTTCCCGCAGTCCTTCGGCTCATACAACCGGAGAGTGGGCGTGAGCATGCGTGTTGTGACTCCGGCGGGAGTGGCCGGAGCCGAGTTCCGTGCTTCTCTCACCGCATTCAAGTCGCCGCGGTCTCCGTTGACGGCTTTTCTGACGGCCAGTGCCTGACGGTGTTGAAGGTCTGTCGGCATGCCACGCAGGAATGCGTCGGCCTGCTCTTTCATCACGTTGTTGTCCTCCGGTGAGGGCGTGCGAGTCGCTTGTCCGCCGCACGAAGCCAGTGCGCCGATGATGCCGACCGCCATAAAGAATTTTTTCATGTCTTTCCGTTGAATTGAATTAAGTTTCCGCCAAAAGTAGGAAATTATTACCTTTGCCCCAAATTATTAGGGTATATGAAAAAAGTGAATGTTATCAGTCTGGGGTGTTCGAAGAATCTGGTCGACACGGAGTTGTTAATGAGACAATTGGAGAAGGCCGGATATGTCGTGGAGTTGGACGGGGAGAATTCGGAGGCCAAAATAGTGGTGGTCAACACGTGCGGCTTTATCGGTGACGCAAAGGAGGAGTCGGTGAACACGATTCTAGAACAAGTGGAGCGCAAGAGCAGGGGAGAGGTGGACAAGATTTTCGTGATGGGTTGCCTGTCGCAGCGTTACGGAGAGGAATTGCGTCGGGAAATCCCGGAAGTGGACGCTTATTTCGGGAAGTTCGACTGGCAAGGGATTTTGTCCCGCTTGGGCAAGAAATATGACGAAGAGTGCCGCCACGAGCGTCATTTGACAACCCCCGGGCATTACGCCTATTTGAAAATCGCCGAGGGATGCAACCGGGGATGTTCCTATTGCGCCATCCCAATCATGACGGGGCGTTACGTGTCGCGCCCGTTGGAGGAGATTGTGGAGGAGGCGAGGCATTTGGCGGGAGTGGGAGTGAAGGAGTTGTTGGTGCTGGCTCAAGACATCACATATTATGGCATGGATTTGTACAAAAAGAATCGATTGGCAGACTTGGTGAATAAACTGGCGGACATAGAGGGGGTGGAGTGGATAAAGCTGCACTACGCCTATCCGACGGATTTCCCGGTGGAGGTACTGGACGTGATGCGGGAGCGTCCGAACGTGTGCAAGTATCTCGACATCGCCTTGCAGCATTGTAGCGACCACATGCTGAAACTGATGCGAAGGGGCATCACCAAGCAAGAGACCGTGGATCTGCTGCGTCTGATTCGGGAGAGGGTGCCGGGAATCGCCTTGCGGACTACCCTCATGGTGGGACATCCCGGCGAGACGGAGGAGGACTTCGCCGAGTTGATGGATTTCGTGCGCGAGATGAAATTCGAGCGGCTGGGCGTGTTCCCGTATTCCCACGAGGAGGACACGTATTGCGACAAACATTACCGGGACGACGTGCCGGAAGAGGTGAAACAGCGGCGGGCGGAGGCCGTGATGGAGTGTCAACGGGAGGTGTCGGCCCGTTTGAACGAGGTGCGGATTGGCCAGACGGTACGAGTGTTGGTGGACCGCATGGAAGGAGAGTATTACGTGGGCCGCACGGAGCACGACTCTCCCGAGGTGGACCCCGAGGTCTTCATCGCCACGGAACGGGAGTTGCTCACCGGCAATTTCTACGATGTCCGCATCACGGGGGCGGACGATTATGACCTTTACGCCTCTTATTGATCCGGGTGAAAAATAGTGACACAATCGTTGCAAGTTTGATTTTTTTATTTATAACTTTAACTCGTCGGGAAATTTGTTTTCCGGCGAGTTCTTTTTTTATTGACCTAAATTATTAATACATGCAAAACAATCTATTTTGGATAGTGCCCGTGTGCGCTGTCATAGCTTTGTGCTTTGCCAGAATCTTTTTTAAGACCATGATGAAAGAGTCGGAGGGAACCGACTTGATGAAACGGATTGCCAGCCATGTCCGTAGCGGGGCAATGGCTTATTTGCGCCAGCAGTACCGCGTGGTGGGGATGGTGTTCCTCGTGCTGTGCGTCTTGTTCGCCTGGATGGCTTACGGGCCTGGATTGCAAAACGGCTGGGTGTGGTTCGCTTTCCTGACGGGAGGTTTTTTCTCCGGCTTGGCCGGGTATATCGGCATGAAGACGGCTACTTACGCTTCGGCGAGAACGGCCAATGCCGCCCGCCGCAGTTTGAACGACGGACTGAAGGTGGCTTTCCGCTCCGGGGCCGTGATGGGATTGGTGGTCGTGGGACTGGCGCTGCTTGACATTTCGCTGTGGTGGTTGGTGTTGAACGTGTTCGTGGATGAGCCGAACGCCGCCGAGAAGACCATTATGATTACGACGACCATGCTGACTTTCGGTATGGGGGCTTCCACTCAAGCACTCTTTGCCCGTGTGGGAGGAGGCATTTTCACGAAGGCGGCCGACGTGGGAGCCGACCTCGTCGGGAAGGTGGAGGCCGGGATTCCGGAGGACGACCCCCGCAATCCCGCCACGATTGCCGACAACGTGGGCGACAATGTGGGTGACGTGGCCGGCATGGGCGCGGATTTGTACGAGTCGTATTGCGGGGCCATTCTTTCGACAGCGGCGCTGGGTGCCGCAGCGTTTCGGATGTCGCCGGATGTCCAGTTGAATGCTGTCCTGGCGCCGATGTTGATTGCCGCCTTCGGCATAGTTCTTTCGCTGCTTGGCATATTCATGGTGCGCACAAAGGAGGGGGCATCGCAGCAGCAGTTGCTCCGCACGTTGGACAAGGGCATTAATCTCAGTTCCGTCTTGATTATTGTCGCCAGTTTCCTTGTGATACATTTGTTGGATTTGAGCTATTGGATTTGTGGTTCCGTAATCGTGGGCTTGTTGACGGGAATCGTCATAGGGAAGGCCACAGAGTATTACACCTCGCACGCCTATAAACCCACGCGTGACATCGCGAAAAGCGCGGAGACAGGGCCCGCCACCGTCATCATCAAGGGTATAGGTACGGGTATGATTTCCACCGCCGTTCCCGTTTTCGCCATTGTGGTGGGAATCATTCTCTCGTTCCTTTTTGCCGCAGGGTTTGATTTTTCCAATGTGTCTATGGGCCTCTATGGAGTGGGTATAGCCGCCGTTGGCATGCTCTCCACGCTTGGAATCACTTTGGCCACTGACGCTTACGGTCCGATAGCCGACAACGCAGGGGGCAATGCCGAGATGAGCAAGTTAGGCGAGGAAGTGCGCCAGCGCACCGACGCGCTTGACGCTTTAGGCAACACCACTGCGGCTACCGGCAAAGGTTTCGCCATCGGCTCCGCCGCTTTGACCGGTCTTGCCTTGATTGCTTCCTACGTCGAAGAAATCAAAATAGGATTGAGCCGCGCAGGCGAGACTGTGTTGACCGTCGGTGAGAGAATTGTCAACACCACGGAAGCGACATTGACGGACTTCATGACTTACTACGACGTGACACTGATGAACCCCAAGGTTTTGGCCGGCATTTTTATAGGCTCGATGATGGCTTTCGTGTTCTGCGGACTGACCATGAACGCCGTGGGCCGCGCCGCCCAAAAAATGGTGAACGAGGTGCGACGCCAGTTCCGTGAAATCAAAGGTATCCTGACGGGGATCGCCGAGCCGGACTATGCCCGTTGCGTGGAAATATCCACCAAAGGCGCCCAACGGGAGATGGTGTTCCCGTCGCTTTTGGCGATAATCGTTCCCATTGCCGTCGGTTTCATATTCGGCGTGGCCGGAGTGATTGGTCTGCTCGCCGGGGGACTTGGCTCCGGTTTCGTGCTTGCCATATTCATGGCCAATTCCGGCGGGGCTTGGGACAACGCCAAAAAATATATTGAGGAAGGCAATCTCGGCGGCAAAGGCTCCGCCAATCACAAGGCCACCGTCATCGGCGACACCGTGGGCGACCCCTTCAAGGATACCTCCGGCCCCAGCCTCAACATTTTGATTAAATTGATGAGCATGGTGGCCATCGTCATGGCCGGCGTGACATGCGTGTTATAAAATATAAACATGAAAAATATGACGATTATTACAAAGCTATTGATGAGTACCATGTTGTTACTTTGCAGTCTTTCTTGCGCTATGACGCAAGAAAGACTGGTTATGGACTATGTGAATCCTATTATCGGCACGAACGGAATGGGGCATACGTTCCCTGGCGTATGCGTTCCATTCGGACTCGTGCAATTAAGCCCCGACACAGACACTATTCCCCACAACGTGGACGGTGTTTACCAAAAGAACGTCTATGAGTATTGTGCAGGCTATCAATACAAGGATAAAACCATTGTCGGATTCAGCCACACCCACCTTAGCGGCACGGGGCATTCCGATTTGGGCGATATTCTATTAATGCCAATGACGGGCAAGGTGAAGTTAAACCCCGGACGGGCAGAACATACGGAAGAAGGGTATCGTTCTCGATTTAATCATGACACGGAGAAGACTGCTCCTGGATATTATGAGGTCATGTTGGAGGATTATGGTATCAGGGTGCAACTAACGGCCACCCAACGCACTGGAATCCATAAGTACACATTCCCAAAAGGAGAGAAGGGACATTTGATATTGGATTTGGTGCACAGCATTTATAACTATGACGGGAAAGTGCTTTGGGCCAATCTTTGCGTGAAAAACGACACATTGCTGACAGGATATCGTATTACCAATGGATGGGCAAGGACTAACTATACTTACTTTGCCATTTCCCTTTCACAACCGATTAAAAGCTATGGTTATGTGGACAAAGAGAAAGTCCTCTACGATGGATTCTGGAGACGTTTCGATTTGAATCATAGTTTTCCGGAAATGGCTGGGCGAAAGATCGTCGCCTATTTCGATTTTGACATTTCCCAAAATACAGAATTGGTGGTGAAGGTCGCCCTTTCGGCTGTCAGCACGGATGGGGCCATCAAAAACCTACAAGCCGAAGCAGCAGGAAAGACGTTCGAACAATTGGTGGAAGAAGCACAAGCGACCTGGAACAAGGAACTGTCTCTTTTTGAGATAGAAGGAAGCGAGGATCAAAAAGCAATGTTCTACACCTCGCTTTATCACACGATGATCAACCCTTCGGTGTACATGGATGTGGATGGGAATTATCGGGGTGTGGACCATCAAGTGCATCAAGCAGACGGTTTCACTAATTATACGATATTCTCGCTGTGGGATACTTATCGGGCGGAACACCCATTGTTAAATTTACTGAAACCCGACCGCAACGCCGACATGGTGGAGTCCATGATTAAACACGAACAACAAAGCGTGCACGGGATGCTGCCGGTGTGGAGCCTAATGGGGAACGAGAACTGGTGCATGAGCGGCTACCATGCCGTGTCGGTGTTGGCTGACGCAATCGCCAAAGCAATCTATCCGAATGTTAGCGATGCTTTGGCGGCTATGGTCAGTACTTCCACGGTGACCTACTACGAAGGGCTGTCCGACTATATGAGCTTGGGGTACGTTCCCATGGACAAAAGCGGCACAGCCGCCTCGTCGACCTTGGAATATGCCTATGACGATTGGACTGTCTATCAAACAGCATTAGAGGCGGGAGAGCGGGAAATTGCGGAAACTTACAGAAAACGGGCCTTGAATTACCGCAACATTTATGATGCTTCCATTGGATTTGCTCGTCCCCGCCTCAGAGATGGCTCTTTCAAGGAGAATTTCGACGTGTTACAAACTTATGGCGAAGGATTCATCGAAGGCAATTCCTGGAATTTCTCGTTTCATGTTCCCCATGATGTGTTAGGTTTAATAGACTTAATGGGAGGAGACAAAACATTTGTCGAAAAATTGGACAAATTATTCACAATGGATTTGCCGAAGGTCTATTACGAACACAACGAGGACATCACGGAGGAGTGCCTCGTAGGCGGCTATGTGCACGGGAATGAACCGAGCCACCATATACCTTATCTTTATGCATGGACTTCCCAGCCTTGGAAGACGCAACATTGGGTCCGAGAGATATTGAATAGAATGTACCGGAACGACATCAATGGCTTAGGGGGTAATGACGATTGCGGACAAATGTCCGCATGGTACATCTTTTCGGTCATCGGATTTTATCCAGTATGTCCCGGCACGGATCAATATGTGTTGGGTGCGCCCTATCTACCCTATCTGAAATTAACATTGCCGAATGGAAACATATTGGAAATCAAGGCTCCCAAAGTGAGTGATAAAAATCGTTACGTGCGATCGTTGAAATTGAATGGTAAAATCTATGGCAAAATGTACGTCACGCATCAGGATATTTTAAAAGGAGGCGTTTGGGAATTCGATATGTCGGCATCTCCGAACAAGCAGAGAGGCACGAAAATTACGGATAAGCCCTATTCGCTAACAGGCGGAAACGAATGACAGAAATATAAATAGGCCGACGGAAAACGGCCTATTTATATTTTCTCTTATTGCTTACTCCCACTCGATTGTGGCGGGCGGCTTGGAACTGATGTCGTAAACCACGCGGTTGATACCCCGCACATTGTTGATGATGCGGTTCGACACGCGGGCGAGGAACTCATAGGGGAGATGGCACCAGTCGGCCGTCATTCCATCCGTCGATTCCACGGCGCGCAAAGCCACCACGCTCTCGTACGTCCGCTCGTCGCCCATCACGCCCACGCTCTTGACGGGCAGCAGGATTGTTCCCGCCTGCCACACTTTGTCGTACAACCCTTCCTCTTGAAGCATGGAGATATAGATGGCATCCGCCTCTTGCAATAACCGTACTTTCTCTTTCGTGATTTCGCCTAAAATGCGGATGGCCAACCCCGGTCCCGGGAAAGGATGGCGCTTCAGGAACTTGTCCGCCAATCCTAGGCTCCGTCCCACGCGGCGCACCTCGTCCTTGAATAACAGACGCAGCGGTTCCACCACTTTCAATTTCATATAATCGGGCAATCCCCCCACGTTGTGGTGTGACTTGATAGTTTGAGATGGCCCGTTTACCGATGACGATTCAATCACGTCCGGATAAATAGTTCCTTGTCCCAACCACTTGGCGTCCTTTACTTTCTTGGCCTCGCCGTCGAACACATCGATGAACGTCGTTCCGATAATTTTCCGTTTTCGTTCCGGTTCCTCCACTCCCGCCAACCGCGAGAGAAACAGATCTCCGGCATCCACTCCCACCACGTTCAACCCCAATTCCTTATAATTTTCCATAACGGTTTTGAACTCGTCCTTGCGCAGCAAACCGTTGTCCACGAAAATACAAGTCAAGCGATTCCCCACCGCACGATGCAGCAGCATGGCGGCAACCGTCGAATCCACGCCACCGGACAAACCAAGAATCACCCGGTCGTCGCCCAATTTCTCGCGCAGCTCGCTCACCGTCGTTTCAATGAACGAGTCTGGAGTCCAATCCTGCCGGCAGCCGCAGATATCCACCACGAAATTGCGCAACAATGTCGTTCCCTCCGTGCTATGGTATACTTCCGGATGGAACTGAATGCCGAAAGTCTCCTCGCCAATCATCTCGTAAGCGGCGTTCTTCACGTCGGCGGTGCTCGCCAACACAACGCTGTCCTTCGGCAAACGCTCGATGGTGTCACCGTGCGACATCCACACTTGGGAATGCTGGCTGATATCCTTGAACAATCGACAGTCGGGATTCACGTACGCAAGGTGGGCGCGTCCGTACTCCCGCTTGTTCGACGCTTTCACCTCGCCCCCGAAATGCTGTGCCAGATACTGCGCTCCGTAGCACACGCCCAACAGCGGCAGTTTTCCTTTGATTGCCGACAAGTCCGGCTGGGGGGCCTTCTCGTCCCGCACCGAAAAGGGGCTGCCCGAAAGAATCACGCCCCGCACGCTTGCGTCCGGCGACGGGAAACGGTTGTAAGGATAAATCTCGCAATATACGTTTAACTCTCTCACGCGCCGCGCTATCAGTTGCGTGTATTGCGAACCGAAATCAAGTATAAGAATTTTTTCCTGCATCTGTACTAATTTTGATTCATTCGCGAAGATACGACATAATTTGATTCCCGCCTCTTTTGCGGCGCATAAACTTCGCCTCCTTCCACTGCGGTTCTCATGCGTGCAGCACGAAAATGGCGGGCCGCTTGTGGAGGTCCGGCTTCTCGTTCCGCCACTCCTTGATTGTCTTCGTGCGTATCCATTCCTCCGGTGTCGTGATGTCTCGGGCAATGGTCAACCGCGTTGTGGATTGCAGTGTCGCCGTCATCTCCTCGAATAGTTGCGTGTTGCGGTAAGGTGTCTCGATAAATATCTGCGTCCGGTCCTCTGCGGCCGACTGCCGTTCGAAGGCTCGCAGTGTTCTCGTTCGTTCTGCCCGATTCACCGGTAAATAGCCGTTGAACGAGAAACGCTGCCCCGTAGACCCCGAGGCCATCAGTGCCAGCAATATCGACGAGGGTCCCACCAGCGGCACCACCTCTGCGCCCCGCCTGTGGGCCAAGGCTGCCAGTTCCGCTCCCGGGTCGGCGATTCCCGGACACCCCGCTTCCGAGATGACCCCCACGTCCTCTTTCTCCAGATAGGAGAGAATGGCTTCCACCTCTCGTTCGTCCGAATGCTCGTTCAAGTCCAAAAACGTCAGTCCGTCAATTGCTATCTCCCGGTCCAGCCGTTTCAGGAAACGCCTTGTGTTTTTTGCGTTCTCCGTGGCGAACACCCGGATGCCTTTGATTCTTTCCACCACTCCTGCCGGCAATACATTTTCCACTGGCCCGTCACCCAACATGTTTGGCAACAAATACAACTTTCCCATTTTTGTCCTTTTTTTGTGAAGGTTGACCAACACATCCGTCCCTCTCTGATCTCTTTATACGGCTTTATTTAAAGCCATAACTCCTCACGTCCGAGGAACGTCCCTCGTCGTTTCCTTCTCTTTTTATGATTGCTGGCGCAAAGATATGCGAAATTCCTCAAACTGTCCCGTCGTCCGCATTTTTTATTCCCTTCCCATTTTCCCATTCCTCGCATATCTCCTTCCACTTTTCCCGTCCCTTCTCTTGTTCCTTGCGCCGCTTCCTATGCCATTCTTTCATTTTTTGTTTTTCTTTCAAGATTTCTCGCGCCTTGACGATGGCAACCAGCACGACAAAAATCACCGCGGCCGCGAAAACCAATTCCATATCAGTATGTTTTATATTAATAAGCAACCTTTTTCAGTTCATAAGCCGGATAATGAACATTATTATGGCACAAATATAAAGAATTTACTCTATTAGGTAAAAATATTATTACAAAATATGCGGACAAGTCTTGTTTTGAGGGGAAAACGAAAAGGAGGTGTCCGTGCGACACCTCCTTTCGTGTGTGGGAATCGTGGAATCACAACCCTATTTTTTCATTGACAATTCGAAGAATGTCGGACTCCATTTCTTTGGCCATCTCAACGACTTTCTCCGCGCGAGTCACGATATCTTTGACATATTCCTTGTCGTCGAGACCGGCGGCGTTGATTTTGACGTTGAGGCATGCGCCGATGACTCCCGAGCGTGCGGCCAATGCGCCGACACCGGCGTCGGTGACGGAATTGGGGTTGCCAATCTCGGCCATGGCCTTGATGACTTCCATGCACTCGTAACAGAGCATCATCGTGCGGAAAGGCACTTCGGTGGCATACTTGGTGGCTTCCTGTATGGCCTTGTGGCGGGCGGCTTTTTCCTCGTCGGTCTTTTTGGGAAGACCGAAAGCGTCCATGATGCGGTTGAACGCGTTTGTGTCTTCGTCCACCATCTTGATGAGTTCCACTTGGTAGGCTTTGCCGCGCTCGGCCCAGTTGCTGAACTCTTCCCAGCGGTCGTCCCATCCGCGTTTGTGGGAGGAGAGATTGGCGACCATCGTGGCGAGCGACGAGCCGAGAGCTCCCATATAAGCGGCGATGGAACCTCCTCCGGGGGCTGGCGATTCGGAAGCGGTTTCGTCAGCGAAGTCCCGAAGATTCATGTCCACAAGGAATTTTTTGCCTTGATTCATCTCGTCCTCGAGGATATATTCGATGATTTTCTTGCGAGGCTCAAAAGGATAAAGCTCGTTAAGACCGAGCGACTTGACCGCGATTTTGATGAGTTCCTTGTCGGACACTCCCGTGGAGCGTTGTTGTTTGCGCAGGAAATAACGTCCGGCATCAAGCATGGCTTTTAACGGAATCACGCCGACAAGTTCGGAGCCAGTGACGCGGATGCCTCGTTCTTGGGCCTTGCGACACACCTCGTCGAACGCCTCGTGCATGGAGGTCACGGAAATGTCGGTGAGGTTCATTGAGATTTGAGCGATTCCATATTCTTCGATGAACCATCCGATGGCCTTCACTGATTTGAGCGTTCCCGGAATCATGACCTTCTTGCCGTTGGCGTCAAGAACCGGCTTGCCTGTGATGGGGTTTCCTTCCCGTTTCACGCGTCCCCGCTCACGCACGTCGAAGGCGATGGCGTTCGCCCGGCGGGTGGAAGTGGTGTTGAGGTTTACGTTATAGGCGACGAGGAAATTGCGCGCCCCGACTGCGGTGGCTCCTGTTTTTGCCGTCCAGTCGTTAAGTTCGCGGGGACCGAAGTCTGGATGCCATTTCTCGCTCGGGAGCCGTTCGCCAAGCGCTTCGTATTCTCCGGCGCGGCAATTGGCAAGGTTCTTGCGTTCTGGGGTGAATGCGGCGCTTTCGTAGCAGTAAACGGGAATATTCAATTCCTCGCCGATGCGTTTGGCCAGCGCACGAGCGTATTCCACGGTTTCTTCCATGGTGATGTTGGAAACGGGCACAAGCGGACATACGTCGGTGGCTCCGAAACGCGGGTGCGCCCCGTGGTGTTTTTTCATGTCTATGAGTTCGGCTGCTTTCTTTACGGCGCGGAAAGCGGCCTCGCAGACTTCTTCCGGGGTGCCTACCATGGTGACCACCGTGCGGTTGGTGGCTTTGCCCGGGTCCACGTCAATCAAGCTGACCCCTTCGACAGATTTGATTTCGGCCGTGATTTGGTCGATGATGTGCATGTCGTTGCCTTCGCTGAAGTTCGGCACGCATTCGATGAGTTTCTTCATAGTTTTAGTGTTTTGCTTTATCTTTGTTATTCATTTTCATGTTCAAAGTTGTTCCCCGTTCAGGAAAACGGCTTCCACGAGATTGCTGCCGTAAGCGTAGGGCAGGTACTCAATACCCGGCACGGGAGTGGTGATATAAAAGTTCGCCTTCTTGCCGACGGCTATGCTCCCGAGTTCTTCTTCCACACCCATGGCGTATGCGGTGTTGATGGTGGTGGCGTTGATGACTTCCTCCGGAAGCATTTTGTAATTGACGCATCCGAGCGACATGACGAATTTCATGTTGCCGGAGGGCGATGAGCCGGGATTGTAGTCCGAGGCCAACGCCACGGGGAGACCGGCCTGTATCATCTTCCGCACCGGAGAGCAAGGCATGTTGAGGAAAAACGCCGCTCCCGGAAGAACGGTGGGCATGGTCTCGCTTCCCAAAAGGACGTTGATTTCATCGTCGCCCACATGTTCAAGATGGTCCACGGAAAGGGCGTTGTATTTCACTCCGACCTGAATGCCGCCCGAGAGGTCCAGCTCGTTGGCATGGATTTTAGGACGGAGTCCGTATTTCATGCCAGCGTTGAGCATGCGGTCAGTGTCTTCGACTGTGAAAAAGCCTCGGTCGCAAAAGACGTCGATATAGTCGGCGAGCTCCTCGGCCGCCACAGCCGGAATCATCTCGTTGATGATAAGATCCACGTATTCGGTCTGCCGTCCCTTGTATTCCGCCGGCACGGCGTGCGCCCCGAGAAAAGTGGCTTTGATAGCGAGCGGAGTCTCGTCTTGCAGCCGTTTGATGACGCGAAGCATTTTTAGTTCGCTTTCCGTGTCGAGCCCGTAACCGCTTTTGATTTCGACGGCTCCCGTGCCGAGCAATGCGATTTCCTGCAAGCGGGCGTAAGCCGACTCGAAAAGTTCCTGCTCTGAGGCCTTGCGGATGCGCTCGGCGGAATTAAGAATGCCTCCGCCACGTCGGGCTATTTCCTCATAGGATAGTCCCCGGATTTTGTCTATGTACTCGATTTCACGACTGCCGGCATAGACAAGGTGTGTGTGAGAATCGCAGTAGGAGGGAAGTACAAGTCTTCCCGTGGCGTCGATTTCTTTGACTGTGTCGTTACAAGCGTAGACCGACTCCAAATCAAGGTCCTCCATTTTTCCGAAAGCCTCTATCCGGTCGCCGTCGACGAGCAGGTAGGCGTTGTCTATGACGCCCAGCCGGGCCATGTCGGCTCCTGCCACCCATTTGCGCGGTTGTTCCTCAACTTGAACGAGTTGCTTTATGTTAATGACTAGTGTTTTCATCGTGTTTCTTGTTTTGATTTGTGGAACGAAAGTATTAAATATAATGTCACGAGCCAAAAAAAAGTAAGAGAATTAACGGAATACTTGCAATCTGTTGGAATCCAACCTTAGGAATATGAAAATCAGTATGGTGAATGCCCACAAGGAGGAGCCGCCATAGCTGAAAAAGGGTAGGGGAATGCCGATGACGGGCATCATGCCGATGGTCATGCCGATATTGACGGCCACGTGGAAAAAGAGGATGGAGGCCACGCCGTATCCGTAGACACGGGAGAATGTGGAGCGTTGCCGCTCTGCCAGTTTGACAATGCGCAGGATAAACGCTAGAAAGAGGAGGATGACAATGGTGCTGCCCACGAATCCCCATTCCTCGCCCACCGTGCAAAAGATGAAATCAGTGCTTTGTTCCGGCACGAAATTATATTTCGTCTGCGTGCCTTGTAGGAATCCTTTTCCGGTGAGTCCTCCCGAGCCGATGGCTATTTTGGACTGGGTGACGTTGTAGCCGACACCCTTGGAATCCTCTATGACACCGAGAAGTTCGTTGATGCGGGCTTGTTGGTGGGGTTGCAACTTGTCGAACATGACATCGACGGAAGCCGATATGCCCACGCATGCCCATGATACGAGCAACAACAATACCATCCGGTTCAGTTTGCGCTTGTAGACAGGGTACAGGCTTGCGACGGAAATCAGGACGTAAGCTCCGAGAAGAAGGTGGAAATTGGTGATATCCCAATGAAATAGCCATCTTAGCAGATAACCGAGGAAAAACAGGGCCGTTAGCAAAAGGGCGATGAACAATGTTTCCCGGAGGTCGTGCCGGTAATAATAATGGGCGACAAGCGCCCCGCAAAGGATAGTCGCAAGCACGACAAAGGGAGCGTAAAGGATGGATATCACGAACAAGGCCGTCGCCACGAAGCATAACAAGAGTATGGACCCGTGCATGCCCTCGCGGTAGAACACGAGAATGAATGAGCTGTATACCAATGCACTGCCCGTGTCGTTCTGCAAAATGATGAGCCCCGCCGGAAAGGCCAGCAGGAATCCCAGCAGCAGAAGGTTGGAAAAGCGCATCACCTGAAAATTGTGGCGACTCATGACATGGGCGACGGCCAGACATGTCGCGAATTTGGCGAACTCGGCCGGTTGCACCCGGACGCTGCCCAATTCGAACCATGAGCGGGCCCCTTTGGATTCTTCGCCCACAATCAGCACCAAGACCAGCAAAAGTATCATGCCTCCGTAAATAATCATGGAGAAGGCGGTAAAAAATTTACTGTCCGTGAGAAGGATGATGAATCCGATTCCGAATGCGGCAGCAATCCAAACGAGTTGTTTCCCGTAACGTTGAGAAAAGTCGAGAATGCTGCTGTGGCTCTCGTCGTAAGTGGCGGCGTAAATGTTCAGCCAGCCCATGAGCACAAGAATCGTGTAGAGGAGGATGGAAATCCAATCGATGTTGGTCAACAAGTTGTGCGGTCTGTTATTCATAGTTCAAGAAATCTTTAACGGTTTATGCCTTGGAATGAACCAAGTCGCTTTCGAACATCTGTTTTTCCAACGGTTTCTTCTTGTCCGATATTTTCCCTTTCAAGTATTTCTCGATGAGCAGTCCGGCGATGGGAGCCGCGTATCGGGACCCCCAAACGCCATTCTCCACGTATACAATCAAGGCAATCTTGGGGTTTTCCACGGGGGCGAACGCAATGAAGACAGAATGGTCGTCGCCGTGCGGATTCTGCACGGTGCCGGTTTTGCCGGCCATCGGGATGGAATCCGCGCGCGCCATTTTTCCCGTCCCCTGCGTGATGACCCGTTCCATGCCTTTGATGACATCCTCGAAATATTCCCGCTTGATGGGCAAGTCGTGCCGGACGATGGGAGCCTGGGTGCTGTCGCCCGTGGGGCGCACGATGTGTGGGGTCACATAATAGCCCCGGTTGGCTAAAATGGTCGCGATGTTGGCCATTTGCAACGGGGTGATGAGCAGCTCCCCTTGTCCGATGGCCAACGAAATGATGTAGGAGGCGTACCACCGTTTGGTCTTCAGCACTTTGTCGTAATATTCTTGTGTGGGTATAAAACCTGCGCTTTCGTTGATGAAGTCGGGACACAACCGGTCCCCCAGCCCAAACTGCGCCACCTGTTTTCTCCATTCCCCATAAGCGTCGCGGACATTTCCGAATTTTGAGTCCTCCAGTATTTTTTGGAACACATGCACATAATAGGGGTTGCAGGAATTCTCGATGGAGGCTTCAAACGTCACGGGGGAGTCGTGCCAATGGCATTTCATGAAACGGCCTCCGGTAATGGGCGCCCCTCCGTGGCAAGGAACGGTGGTCGCCGTGGTGATGACTCCGTTCTGCAGTCCAATCAGCGCCTGAATGGTTTTGAAGATGGAACCGGGAGGATATTGGGCCATGGTGGTACGGTCGAAGAGGGGAGTGAGGGAGTCGGCTTGCAGCGCCCGGTAATTTTTGCCGCGTTCCAGGCCCACCATCAGTTGAGGATCGTAACCCGGACTCGACACTTTTGCGAGAATCTCGCCGGTCGAGGGTTCTATGGCCACGATGCCGCCTTTCTTGTTCCGCATCAGTCGCACGGCGTAATCCTGCAAATCGATGTCGAGCGTGGTGTGCAAATCTTTGCCCACCACGGCCTCTTCGTCGTATTCCCCGTCATGGAACGAGCCTTGTACCCTGCTCTTGTTGTCGACAAGCACGATTTTTTTCCCTTTTTTGCCGCGCAGCCATTTCTCATAAGTCCGTTCCAGGCCGCTGGCACCGATATAGTCGCCGGGGGAGTAATAGGGGTCCTTTTCTATTTGCTCCGCCGTGACCTCGCTGGTGTATCCGAACACATCGCCGGAGTGGGTGACGTGATACTTGCGAGATGTACGGGTTTGAATGTAGAATCCGGGGTAACGGTAAAGTTTTTCCTGAAAAGTGGCGTACTTGTCCCCTGGTATCTGCGACACCAGAATGGAAGGTTTGTAAGAAGAATACTTCTTGCAGGCTTGCATCCGTTCCACAAGCTCCTCCTTGGTCAGCTCGAAAGTGGAAAGCAACTCGAGGGTGTCAAACTCCCTCACCTGCCTGGGCACAATCATCAAGTCGTAAGAAGCCTGATTGTCCACCAGCAATTTGCCATTCCGGTCGTATATCAACCCTCTGGCGGGGTATTGGATTTCGATGTGCTGGGAATTGTTGTCCGCCATGACTTTGTACGTGTCGTCCACCACCTGGTAAATGAACAGGCGGATGATGTAAACGACACACACGCTCACCATGATGGCCGCAATGATCCATTGTCTGTAACCGAATTTGTTCATTCGTTTGGTTTATAGATTTCTAATAAGACTCACTTCGTTAATCTCTTCAAGCCGATAAAATAATAAAGCATGACAAACACTTCGGAAATGAAAGTGCTCGACACAATGCGCAGGAGCGAGATTCCAATGTCCCGGAACGAAAACGCCTCCATAAGCACTAACACAAGATGGAAAAGAAACGTCGACAGCAGGGAATAACGGAAAAACCATCCCGCTTCCAGCATCCTGTGTCCGTCTTGCCCGTATTCCTCAGCCCCTTCAGTGATTCCCCTCAAAAAATAGGGGCGCGTGTAAGCCACCAGCGTCGACGCGGCCGCGTGTATGCCCGCCGTGTGGCTGGCCATGTCCATCAAAATGCCCGTTCCGAATCCAATCAGCAGGAGCGGAATACCTTTCACCTTGTGCGGAAGGATATACAGGGCGAGCATATAAATGTTGATATAAAAATAAGAACCCAAATGCACATTGTTCAGAATGACGATTTGAATGAGTCCTATTATCAGCAAATGGACATAGTAATATTGGCTACTATTCATGGCGGTTTTGCTCCTCTAATTGTTGTTGTTCTTCCAGCGTGTTGTTGTCGATAACGTAAACATAGGTCAGCCTTCTGAAATCAACGGCCAATCGGACCTTGATTCTCAGAAAATTGGCGTCTTTCTTGTCCACTGACTCCACGACTCCAATCATGAGGCCCTCGGGAAAGATGGAGGAATAATTGGATGTCACGATAGTGTCGCCGGCGTTCACTTGCACGTGGTAAGGAATGTCGTTCAGATAAGAATACCGATAGTCGTCCCCGTCCCATTGCAACGGCCCGTAATAGTCGTTTTGCTTGATTTTTGCCGAGATGATGGAACTGGTGTTGATTAACGGAATGACGATTGCGAAACGTTCGCTCACGTCCTGAACCAAGCCCGCCACGCCTTCCGGGGCGCACACGGCCATTTCTTTCCGCAAGCCGTCCCGCTCTCCCCGGTTCAGCGTTAAATAATTCTTCGTGCGGTTGTACGTGGCGTTAATCACCCTTGCCTGATAGTACGTGTATGTTGCGGCGGAATCGGCGACCAACGTGTCCGTCCGTGACGCGTAAGCCTCCAACCGGTTTTTGAGGGCGGTGTTCTCCCGGGCCAGGCCCTCGTTGATAGAGCGCAGCCGGAAATAGTTTCTCACCTCGCTGGTTGCCTTGGCAACTTCCCCCGCGAAAACGGAAGACTGTTGTGAAAAAATGGCTCTCTGGTAGTCGTTGTTCCGAACCACCAGAGAGAAGCATATAATTTCCAACAATATGAAAAACAACGTGAACTGATACTTTACTATTAGTCTGATAATGTCTTTCACATCACTACTTTATAAGGAACGAGAATTTGTCCACATTCTTCAATGCGATGCCTGTTCCCCGCGCCACGGCCCGCAGTGGATCCTCTGCCACGTGGAAGGGGATGTTAAACTTGCTCGTGAGCCGCTTGTCCAGTCCTCGCAGCAACGCGCCTCCTCCGGCGAGGTAAATGCCCTTCTTCACGATGTCGGCGTACAAGGCGGAAGGCGTCTGCTCCAACGTCGCCAAAATGGCGATTTCTATTTTGGAGATGGATTTCTCGATGCAATGCGCTATTTCTTGATAGGACACGGGCACCTCCATCGGCAACGAGGTCATTTGGTTAGGCCCCTGCACGATGAAGTCGGCCGGCGGCTCGTCCAGTTCCGACAGGACTGAACCCACGTTGATTTTGATGTCCTCCGCCGTTCTGGTGTCGATGCGGATATTGTGTTGATGCCTCATGTATTGCTGAATATCGTCCGTCAACTCGTCACCGGCAATCCGTATGGATTTGTTGCACACTATACCACCCAAGGAAATCACGGCGATTTCGCTTGTTCCTCCGCCAATGTCCACAATCATGTTTCCTTCCGGAGCCTCCACGTCCAACCCCACGCCCAATGCGGCGGCCATCGGCTCGTGAATCATATACACGTCGCGGCCTCCCACGTGCTCGGCCGAGTCCCGCACGGCGCGGCTTTCCACGTTCGTGCTCCCCGACGGGATGCAGACCACGATGCGCAACGACGGGGAGAACAACTTGTTCTTCCCGTTCGTCGCCATTTTTATCATCCCGCGTATCATCTGCTCCGCTGCGTTGAAATCGGCGATTACCCCGCCTCGCAACGGGCGGATGGTCTTGATGTTCTCGGGGGCGCGGCCCTCCATCTGCCGGGCCCGGCTCCCGATAGCTATCACCTTCTCTGTCTTGGTGTTCAGTGCCACGATGGACGGCTCGTTGACCACCATCTTGCCATTCATGATGATGATTGTGTTCGCCGTTCCCAAGTCCATGGCTATGTCTTGAGTGAAAAATGAAAATCCCATAACTCCTGTCAATGTTTAAAATGTCTGATTCCTGTGAAAATCATGGCAATGCCGTATTTGTTGGCGGCGGCTATCGACTCCTCGTCGCGTATCGACCCTCCGGGTTGGATGATGGCCGTCACGCCGGCCTCGTGCGCGGCTTCCACGCAATCCGGGAACGGGAAAAAGGCGTCCGATGCCAGCACGCTTCCCGGAATCCGTTCCCCGCCTTGGCGGATGGCGTTCTCCAGCGCCCAAATGCGGCTCACCTGTCCGGGGCCGACTCCTGTGGTGCATTTGTCCTTTGCCAACACAATGGCGTTCGACTTGGTATGCTTCACAACTTTCCAGGCGAACAACAAATCCTCCATCTCTTTTTCCGTCGGCTTGCGCTCCGTCACCGTCTTCATCTCGCCGTCCAGCAATTGCAAGTCCATGTCTTGAATCAACAGCCCTCCCAACACAGTCTTCGCTTTCGGAACCGTGTAGTCGTGCTTCTCGATGTGCGGCAACCGCAGCAGCCGCAGATTCTTTTTCTTGCGCAGCACCTCCAGCGCCTCCTCCGAGAACGAGGGAGCCACGACCACCTCCAGGAAAATGGGGGCCATCAGTTCCGCAGTGGCCTTGTCCACCTCCCGGTTGACGGCCACGATACCCCCGTAAATCGACACGGGGTCGGCGTCGTACGCTTTCTTGAACGCCTCCGCCAGAGTTTCCGCGCTCCCCACTCCGCATGGATTGGCGTGTTTGGCGGCCACGACGGTCGGTTCCCCGAACTCCTTCAGCGCCTCCAGCGCCCCGTCCGTGTCCCCGATATTGTTGTATGACAATTCCTTTCCCTGCAATTGCGTCGCCCCCGTCAGCGTCCCCTCCGTCTCCCGTATCTGCGTATAGAAAGCCGCCTTCTGGTGGGGATTCTCCCCGTAGCGCAAATCCTGCTTTTTCTCATAAGTCAGCGTCAGCGTCTTGGGAGAGTGCATGCCGACACGGTTTGAAAAATAATTGGCTATCAAGGCGTCGTAATGAGCCGTGTGAACAAACACTTTAGCCGCAAGCAACTCTTTCGTTGCCAAGGACGTGTCGCCCTCCTTGCGTATCTCGCCGATGACCCGTTCGTAATCCTCCGGGTCGGTGATCACCGTCACGAACGGATAATTCTTTGCCGCCGCGCGAATCATCGTCGGGCCGCCGATGTCGATGTTCTCGATGATTTCCTCGTGCGACACCCCTTCCTTCAAAACGGTCTGCTTGAAAGGATAGAGGTTGCACACCACCATGTCGATGGGCTCTATGCCCAACTCTTCCATTTGTTGCTTATGTTTGTCGTTGTCCCGCACGGCGAGGATTCCCCCCTCCACGTTCGGGTGCAACGTCTTCACTCTTCCGTCAAAACACTCGGGGAACCGCGTCACCTCGGAAATGTCTCTCACCTCCAGCCCCTCCTCCTTCAATTTTTTGGACGTTCCCCCGGTCGAAATTATCTCCCATCCCAGGCCACAGAGCGATTTCGCAAAATCAACTATCCCGCTCTTATCAAATACACTGATTAATGCTCTTTTCTTTCTCATCCGGATAACTTTTTATGCAATGTTTAAGTAATATTACTTGCAGGCAAAGTTAAAAAAAGAAACTCATTTTTCAAGCGAAAAATTTCTCCCTGAAATTATTTTTCTCCACAGGTGTCGCGCGCCTCGAAATTTGTCGTATATTTGGTTCCGCGTAACATAACCCGTACCAATATGGAAAAATTTTTGGATGTGATAATTGTTTTGGCCGCCGTGGCGATAATGATAGCGAGATCCTACCGGAAAACGAAAAACGCCCCTCGGCCGCAAATCGACCCGAGGGGGGAAGCCCCAGCCGTCGAGGAAACGCCCTCCGCCGGCGGAGCCTCCGTCGAGCCCCCTCCAATTCCTCCTGTGGCTTGGCAAACGCCCGCAGAAGAACTTCCGCCGATACCGCCCGTGGCACGGCGAATGGCTGAACAAGAAGCGGAAAAAGAAAAGGAAAAAGAGCAAACCGAAGAGACTCGACTCCCAGCCAAAGAACCGGTCAACCCCGTCTTGGGCATGGATCTCCGCCAGGCCGTCATCGTCAGCGAAATACTCAGACGCAAATACTGACTATCTTCAGAAACTAATGCCAATGCCTGTGGAGAACGTGAACGTGTAAGGCTTGAACTTGATGTCGCCGTCCTTGCTTAGAGACTGCAGATAATACTTGAACCCGGGCTCCATGCGGAAAGATATGGCCTTCGTGATGGGATACTCCACGCCGATGCCCACGTTCGTGCTGATGTTGAACTTGCGGATGCCCTCCGTCTCGCCCATGCTTTCGCTCACGCCGTCATACGTCAGCGTCGTCTCGTTGCGCACCATGAAACTGGCACCGAATCCGCCCATCAAGCTAAACCTCACCCGGTTGTCGTTCAAGCGGTAACGGAACAAGAGCGGAATCTCTATCGCGTCAAACTGCTGCTCGATGCTGCCCTCCGGCATGTCCGCGTCCTTCAGCGCGATGTTCGCGTCCATCGTGTAAACGGCGGCTTGCGCCTTGCTCCGCACGTTCCCCAGCGGCGTGGCCACCCGCACGTTGCTGGCTTCCACCTCCTTGTCGCTGTTCGACATCGTCACGGTCGGCGCGTACACCGTCATGTTGTCCGTCTTTTGGCCCACGCGGGAATACCCTATCCCCGTCTCTATGGAAATCCGCTTCGTCGGGCGCACCGAGAAATTGACGCCTCCCGTCACGTTGAACAGGCCGCTCATCTGCTCGTCGGAGAACTGCGTGGAGCGCGAGTTCGTGTTCGCCTGATGGTAAGACCCCGACGTGTATCCGGGCGACACGTATCCGCCCACGCTGAAGCGCCCTTCCTCCCGGCTCTCGGGCGCGCGCCTCGTCCGTTCCGGCTTGATTTCCGCTTTTTCCTTCTCTTCCCCCGCGGGCTTTTCCATCGCCTCCGTCCTCGTCCGCTTGGGCTTCTCGGCCGCCTCCCCGCGCGCTGCCATGGCCTCCTCACGCAACAAACGGACATATTCCCGCTGATTCCGCAAAGCTTCCCCGTTCACCAGCGGGATGGACACTTCCCGACGGCCCTCCCTCAGGCCGTCGTCCACTGTCTTTCCGGCGACCGCCAAAACGATTGCCTCCCCGTTTTCCATCGGGGCGACGCGTCTCGTCGCCGTTCCCCGCCGCTTGAAGGCTGGAATTGAACTCGTCCTTGACATGATGGAAGCCACCTCGTTGTTTTCCAAACAAATGGTTTTCGCTCCGGAGGCCGCCAGTGGAACAGGGGGCCTGGTTTCGGACGCTCCGTTCCTCACCACAAGGCCGATGGCCAACAGCAACGCCGCGGCCGCCGCCACCCCGCCATACCAGAAAAGCCGCCTCTGCCTCCTCTGTTTCAATGCGAAGTGAGCGTCTATCGCCTCCCACACTCGGGCGGGAGGTTCCACCGTCACCTCTTCCAAGGCCTTTCTAAAAATTTTATCCACACTATCACTCATTTTCCAAATACTCCTTTATCTTTTTTCTCAAAATTTCTTTCGCCCGGGCGAGATTGGACTTCGAAGTCCCCTCCGTTATCCCCAGACGCGCGGCGATGTCCTTGTGTTGAAGCCCTTCCACGACGTACATGTTGAAAACCAACCTGTAACGGTCCGGCAACTGCCTCACGAACTCGTACAGCACCTCCGACGGTATGTCAATCCCCCCCTCGTCCTCCTCCTCGTCCGCCACGTCCGGCATCTCGTCCACTGTTTGCACCAACCGGTTCTTCCTGAACTTCTCAAGCGAGATGTTGATGAAAATCCTTTTCATCCAACCTTCGAACGACCCCTTCCCGGAGTACTGCCCGATGGACTCCAACACCTTGATGAACCCGTCCTGCAAATTGTCCTCCGCTTCCTCGCGTGAGCTGGAATACTGGATGCACAAGGCAAACATTTTAGGAGAGAACATTTTATACAGTTGTTCTCCGGCCCGTCTGTCGCCTTTTTGGCATTTCGCTATTATGTCTTCCAAGTCACTACACATAAGTAAGCGTTATTAAGATGTTCGAAACTTCAAAAGGTTGCGTCCAATCCGCGAATAAAGACAAAAAAAAATTCTCCCGCGAAAAAAACGCCAAAATTTTTGCATACTCATCTTTTTTGCCTCATTTTCGCGGTCAAATACAGACAAATAACCAATAATCAATCATTAAAACTAAAAACTATGAAACACTACTCAAGACTGAAAACAATGCTCGTCGCCTCCGTGGCAGCCCTCACCCTTTCCTCCTGCCTCGACACGGACGACCCCGAATTCGCCATTTACGCCTATACCGGATTTGTTTACCAAGAGTCCACCAAACTCGGCGAGGACGATTATTCCCACCGTTTCGCCCCTTATTTCCGAATCGGTGGCGATGGCAACTACACCATATCCGACCTCCAAGGCCAGGGCGGGCCGATGGGACTTGTGACGATGACCCCCGTGGAAGGTTCTTACAATTTAATGTACGAGTCGTCGGAAATCCTGTCTTCCACCTATCCCGAAGGCACATACACCTTCACGGCGACAAGCGCGGAAGGCGAGGTGGCCCAGTGCCAAGTAACCTTGACCGAGGGTGACACGCTTGGCTACATCAACGTGACGGAGTTGAAATACGAAAATGGCAAAATCACCGCCAAGTTCGACGAAGTAAAGAACGCCGATGTCTACATAGTGGGGCTCCGGAATCCGGACGGCATTCTGCCTGTCTATTCAGAAGAAGAACAAACCTATCCAGCTTCCGGCATTGAGTTCGAGTTGACAGACTCGGAGAAAGAGGCCTTGGGAAATGACACCTACGAATTGTTCGTCGGAGCTTACGCCATTGGCGGGACCTCTAATCAGCAGTACGTGCAAGTCTTTGCCGCGAGCGAAAGAACGGAATCCGTGCGGATAAATTGAGTAATCCATAAGATTTGCGCCTGATTTTGAGCATTAAAGCCGAGACAAAGCCGAGACAAATTCGACACAAAGCCGAGCCATGGCTCGGCTTTGTCTATTTATAGACTTTCCTTTTTCTCCCTTGTCGGGAATGAAATCCGCTTCAAATAGGATTCAAAGCCATCGTTTTTTCCTTGTCGGTCCCCGAGTCGGTTCTTTCCGTCCTTGCGGCTGATTCGCTTGTTCCTGGAATCGACCCGCATTTGTCCTATGGCTGACGGCTGATTGACGGCGCATGTGTCAATTATAACAGGATTTCAACTCTGTTTCATGTACGTTTCAAAACGTATATAAAACGTATATGAAACGTACATGAAACGTATATGCTCGCCGTCAACACCGGGCCAACCACGGGTCAAACACGGGTTGGGCACAAGTGTGGCAGGGTATGGTCTCAAGGTGCGTGCCAAGCGAATACGGGCATGAAAAAAGGGCGCGCGCCTGTTGTTCGCGGTGGAACATGAAGCGCGCGTCCTTTATGCGGCCAAGCGCGTCGTGGGACGGCCCGGCTTGAGCGGAAGGTCAGCGGGAAACCGGGGCGGTTTTTGCCCGCAGCCATTCCCGGATTTCCGGGGCGAGCGAGGGCGCCGTCTCTTGGTAGACACGCTCGTTGTAGGCGTTCAGCCAAGCTATTTCCTCGTCGTCGAGCAGGTCGACGGCGAGGGCCGAGGTGTCGAAGTAGCACAGCGTGAGGGTCTCGAAACGGTAGAACACGCCGAACTCGTTCTCCTCGTCCGGTTGGCAGACAAGGAGGTTCTCGTGGCGGACGCCGTGGAGGTTCTCCCGGTAAATGCCCGGCTCGTTGGAGGTGACCATGCCGGGGAGGATGTCCTGGGCGTTGAGGTCGGGACGGATGGACTGCGGTCCCTCGTGGACGTTGAGGAAATGGCCCACGCCGTGGCCCGTGCCGTGGCCGAACGCGCGGCGGCGCATGTAGAGGGGCAACCGCGCGGCGAGGTCGATGTGGCAGCCTTTGGAGCCTTTGGGGAAATAGAGGCGGCTGAGGCCTATCATGCCTTTGAGCACCAGCGTGTAGTCCTCCCGCTCGAGGTCGGTCAGCTCGCCGAGGGGCATGGTGCGGGTGATGTCCGTCGTGCCGTGGAGGTATTGGGCTCCGGAGTCCACGAGGTAGAGCCCCCGGGGGCGCAACTCGGCCTGGTGCTCGGGCGTGGCGGAGTAGTGCGGCAGGGCGGCGTTCGGACCATAGGCGGAGATGGTCTCGAAGCTGTCGGAGACGTATTCCGGGTCCTCGGCGCGGAATTGACCCAGCCGTGCGGCGGCGTCGAGTTCGGTGACGGTCTCTTTGCCGATGCGTTGCTCCAACCAGTAGTAGAACTTGGCGAGGGCCACGGCGTCCTTGCGGCAGGCGCGGCGGAATCCTTCCAGCTCGGTGTCGTTTTTCACGGCCTTGAGCAGGGGTATGGGAGACACGACCTCGGAGAGGCGGAAACGGTTGGCGAGACGGTTGTAGACGGCGTAGTTGCAGGTGCGGGTGTCCACGAGGAAGGTGTTTTCCGCGCTTAAAGAGTCCAAATAGAGGGCGAGGTGGTGGTAGTCGTGCAATTCTATGCCGTCGGCGGCGAGGGATGCCGCGGTGTCCGCACCCACTTTGGCCTTTTTGATGAAGAGGTGGGCCTTTTCCCGCTCGACGAGGGCGTAGGAGATGGCGACAGGGTTGTAGGGGATGTCGTCACAGCGGATGTTGTAGAGCCATGCGATTTCGTCGAGGGCCGAGAATATGATATAGTTGCCATGGTTAGTGTCCAGGAAGCGGCGGACTTTGGCCAGCTTGTCGGCGACGGTTTCTCCGGCATATTCGTCGCGCAGGCGGGCGAGCGGTCCGAGGGGCAGGTGGGGCCGGTCGAGCCAAATCTCGCCGAGGAGGTCGATTTGCTCCTTGACTGTGATGTTTTTGGCGGCAAGGGTGTCTTTCAGGACGCGCGTGTCGTTGACGGACATGCAGAAGCCGTCGATGCCCACTTTCGAGTCGGCGGGCAGGTTTTCAAGCAGCCATTGGGGATAGTCCACTGCGTCCGGCACCCGTAGCTTGTGCAACTTTATGCCGGAGCCTTGGAGTTCCCGTTCGGCCTGGATGAAATAGCGGGTGTCGGTCCACAGGCCGGCGTCGTCCATGGTGACGACCACGGTGCCGAACGAACCGGTGAAGCCCGAGAACCATTCCCGTTGTTGCCAAGGGGCGGGCAGGTATTCACTGTTATGCGGGTCGGTGCCCGATATGACGTAAGCCGAGATGTTTTCCCGGTCCATGATTCTTCGCAGTTCAGCGAGTTTTTCTTGTGTGTCCATAAGCATTTGTTTTTAGATGTTCAAAGATAAGGGCTTTTGGAGCGGAATGCAATAGGAATCTGAAATTTTGGCTATTCACAGATGGAAAAGAGGATGCTCCGGAATATGGGAATATCACGATTTCGGGGTTTATTCTGTATTTACATAAGTAAATCACGGAAAGATGTCGTCTTGTAATGTGTCTTCCTTTACAAATATAAAAGCGCTTGGCCATTAGAATTACAATCATACACTCGATTTGAAGCACAAATGCAAATACGGGGTGGGAGGGGAGTAAGGAGTTTTTTGGGGCGACACATTTTGTTACAATTTGAATTATATACCGTTTAATCAGTAATATATATGCTTTATATGATGTTTTTATTTAAGTTATTTGGATTGAAGGGACGACGGAAATTCTTATTTGATTGTGACAAAATGTTAAAATAATAATTTTATGACTATATTCCAGCTTATTACGATACTCATATAAAGTTTTAGTACAAGACGCATACAAGATATAAAATGTTCGTTATCAACGAATATGTGTTTTTATGGGGCGTATGACATCTTGTTTACGGCAAATGGTTGATTATGACAGTAATGCTTAAAAACGAGAATTGAAAGAGGTTTTTGGTAGACATTTGTCAATACAAATGTAATGAGTGGTGAGTACAAATGTTATTTTGATTATTGAGAATTTTAAACTACATTTGTCAATCGATATTTTACAAGATGAAAGACAGACTGTATCAAATATTGACAAAAAAGAAGTTGACTCCGGCGAAGTTCGCTTCCAGAATAGGAGTCAGCGCCTCCGCCATCTCCCATATTTTATCGGGACGCAACAAACCAGGCGCGGATTTCCTCGCCAACGTGGCGGACGAGTTTCCAGACATCAATTTGAATTGGCTGCTCACGGGACAAGGTCCGTGGAGCAACAATCCGGAGGAAGCTTTGGAACCTATCGACGCGCCGGGGGAAGCCACTTTGTTCGACGGGCAACTTGCCGACGTTCCTCCGTCCGCCCAACCGGACGCGACGGAAGAGGTCTCTCCGGAAGTAAAGAAGAGAACGCAACCGGATACGCCGCTCATGGCTTTTTCCCAAACTCCTGTCCCGCCGGGAAAGGGCCGCAAGGTGAAGCGCATCATCCTCTTTTTTGACGACGGTAGTTTTGAATGCTACGGGGAATGAGGGAAAAACGCATTTTGCCGCCGAACGGCGAGATTCCTTCCGCAGTGAGTGCCGGAGGTGAGAAAAAAATTGGCGGCAGTGTTTGACGGGACGGAAAAAGGTTTTACATTTGCGTTTGACAATAGTGTCAAATCGTAGAAAGTATTATATTATATGGTACGGATAGGCTTAGACGTGGGGTCGACAACGGCCAAATTGGTGGCTGTCAACGAGGAGGATAAGATATTATACTCGCAATACAGAAGACATAACGCGCGGACGAAGGAGGTGGTGCTCGCTTTTCTGGGGGAACTGGAGGCGACACTCGGAGAGGAGCCGGTCTCGCTGCGGGTGACAGGGTCAGTGGGGATGGGATTTTCGGAGCGTTACGGGCTGCCTTTCGTGCAAGAGGTGGTGGCGGCATCGAAAGCGGTGCGGGTTTGTCATAAGGAGGCTCAATCGATGATTGACATCGGCGGGGAGGACGCCAAAGTCGTGTTTTTCAAAGACGGGGAGGCCACGGACTTGCGGATGAACGGCAATTGCGCCGGGGGCACGGGGGCGTTCATCGACCAGATGGCCGTCATCCTGGGGGTGGACGTGGACGAGTTGAACCGTTTGGCGCTGAACGCCACGAGGGTGTATCCGATAGCCTCGCGGTGCGGCGTGTTTTGCAAGACGGATATACAGAACCTGATTGCCAAGAACGCGCGGAGGGAAGACATCGCAGCGTCCATTTTCCATGCGGTGGCGGTGCAAACGGTGACCACCCTGGCGCACGGGTACGACATCCAAAAGCCCGTATTGTTTTGTGGCGGTCCGTTGAGTTTCATCCCCGCCTTGAGAAAGGCTTTCACGGACTATCTGTCGCTGAGGGAGGAAGACTTTGTCCTGCCCGAACACGGGGCGTTGTTGCCCGCCACGGGCGCGGCGCTGATGAGCGTGAAGGAGGACGAGTCGACGAGCTTGAAGAATTTGATTTTAAAAATAGAGCGGGACGCACCCGCAAAACAATCCGCAGGGTTGCTCCAACCCGTCTTCAAGAACGGAGGGGAGTATGCGGAATGGCGGCGCAGGATAGCCCGTTACGGCTTGAAGCCAGCCGATTGGCGGAGCGGCGAGCAGGACGCATTTATCGGAATAGACTCCGGTTCGACGACGACGAAAATAGTCGTATTGAACGACAATGGGGAATTGCTTTACTCTTTTTACAAGAACAACGCAGGCAATCCGATAGAGACCGTGGCCGAGGGGTTGCGGGAGCTGGAGGAGAAATGTGGGGAACGCGGCACGACGCTACGGGTGAAAGGGAGTTGCTCGACAGGCTACGGGGAGGATTTGATTAAGGCGGCGTTCCAGTTGCACTACGGAATCGTGGAGACAATCGCCCACTATATAGCCGCCCGCCATTTAGACGAGGAGGCGAGTTTCATTCTCGACATCGGGGGACAGGACATGAAGGCGATTTTCGTCAGTCAGGGAGTCATCGACCGGATTGAAATCAACGAGGCGTGTTCGTCGGGGTGCGGCTCGTTCATAGAGACTTTCGCCAAGGGCCTGGGATACACGGCGGAGGAATTCGCCAAGGCGGCCTGCCGGTCGACGGCCCCGTGCGACCTGGGCACGCGGTGCACGGTGTTCATGAACTCGAAGGTGAAGCAGGTGTTGCGGGAAGGGGCGACCATCGAGGACATCGCCGCCGGGCTGGCTTATTCGGTGGTGAAGAACTGCCTGTACAAGGTGCTGAAACTGAAGGATGTGTCGGCATTGGGGCGGCATATCGTGGTGCAAGGCGGCACGATGCGCAACGACGCCGTCGCACGGGCCATCGAACTGCTGACAGGCACGGAGGTTTCCAGATGCGACCGGCCGGAATTGATGGGTGCGTTCGGGTGCGCACTCTACGCAATGGACCATCCGGGGGTGCGGAAGGAGTTGGCGGAGATTGTCGCCCAAGCGACTTACACCACCCGGGTGCTCAACTGCAAGGGATGTGAAAATCAATGCCTTGTGCAATGCTATCAGTTCGCCAATGGGAAACGGTATTATTCAGGAAATCGTTGCGAGAAGGTGTTCAGCAACGGAGGTTTGGCCGCCAACAGGGGAGTGAACGCCTATAAATATAAGTATGACCTGTTGTTCGCGCGAAAGACGGAGGTGGAGAATCCCAAACTGACGATAGGAATCCCGCGGGTGTTGAACATGTATGAGGATTATCCGTTCTGGCACACGCTGTTCTCCGAATGCGGCATAAGGGTGCGGTTGTCGGAAGAATCCAGCCACGCCGACTATGAGAAAAGCGCAGGGATGGTGATGTCTGACAATATTTGTTTCCCAGCAAAATTGGTGCACAGCCACATACATGATTTGCAAGCGAAGAAGGTGGACCGTATCTTTATGCCGTTCGTAGTGTTCGAGCATCAGCACGAGGGGGAGCAGAATAGTTACAATTGCCCCATCGTGACGGGATATTCCGCCGTAATCAAGAGCGTCCAGATGTCAGAAATTCCCGTGGACTCGCCCACGGTCAGTTTCAAGGACAGGGAGTTGTTGCTAAGACAATGCGCCGAATATCTCGCCACGCTCGGCATAGACCGGAGAACCGTCGCCGCCGCTTTCGCCAAAGCCGAGGAGAAACAACGGGAATTTTATAAAAAACTGGCTGATTATAACTGGAATGTGTTTGAGGAGGGACGGGAGAAGGGCGTGATGAGCATCCTCCTCGCCGGACGGCCTTACCATACGGACCCGTTGATACAGCACAAGGTGGCGGAGATGCTGGCCGAGATGGGCATCAATGTCGTCACGGACGATATGGTAAGAAATCAGGACATCGCGATAGAGGACGTGCATTTCCTCTCGCAATGGGCTTATCCCAACCGGATTTTGAAGGCGGCCCAGTGGTGCGCCGCACAGGACGAGCAGGTGCAATTCGTGCAGATGACCTCTTTCGGGTGCGGGCCGGACGCCTTTTTGACGGACGAGGTGCGGGACTTGTTGCTGCGGCACGAGAAGGCGTTGACGTTGCTGAAATTGGACGACATCAACAACGTGGGCTCCATGAAATTGAGGGTGCGCTCGTTGACAGAGAGCCTGAAACTGGCCAAAGAAAGGAAACGGAAGAAGGAACACCTTGATTTTCACACGACACCGGTGTACGACAAGACGTACCGAAAACGTAAGATTTTGATACCGTTCTTTGAGTCGTACATCTCTCCTCTGATACCGTCCGTGTTGCGCACGGCGGGGTACGAGGTGGAGAATCTTCCGCTCAGCGACGAACAATCGTGCGACTGGGGATTGAAATACGCCAACAACGAGGTGTGTTATCCGGCCACTTTGATTGTGGGAGACATCATCAAGGCGTTCAAAAGTGGCAAGTATTCTCCAGCCCGATGCGCCGTGGCGATAACTCAAACGGGAGGCCAATGCCGGGCTTCCAATTATCTGCCTCTCATCAAAAAGGCTTTGGTGGACGCAGGATATGCCGACGTGCCCGTGATTTCCCTCACGCTCGGAGGAAGCGTCGGCAACCACCAGCCGGGATTCAAAATCAATTGGGTCCAATTGCTGCCGGTCGCCTTGCGGGCCATTTTGTACAGCGACTGCATCAACAAGTTCTATCACGCCTCGGCCGTGAGGGAAAAAGAAAGAGGACAAGCCAAGCGACTGACCGACTTGTATTTGAGAAAGGGACAGGAACTGATAGAAAGGGGCAGGAGCAAGGAATTGCTAAGCCGCATTGCGGCGGCAGCCGACGACTTCAACCGGATTTGCGAGACAAAAGAACTGCCAAAAGTGGGCGTGGTCGGCGAGATTTTCCTCAAGTTCAATCCGTTCGCCCAAAAGAACATCACGGATTGGCTAATCGAGCAAAAGATAGAGGTGGCACCGCCCATTTTGACGGATTTTTTCATGCAGTCATTTGTAAACCGGGAAACCAAACTGAAGACATACTTGAAGAAGAAAGAGTTTTCCGACACGTTGATGAAGCACGCCTACCGATTGGTGTGGGCGCAAGTGAAAAAGATAAACGAGGCAGCCTCACGGTTCCGTTATTTCATGCCGTTCGGCGACATATTCACGGAAGCGCGGGAGGCCGAAAAGGTGATTACCTTGAACGCCCAGTTTGGCGAGGGATGGCTGTTGCCGGCGGAAATCATCTCGTATGTCCGTCAAGGAATCAGAAGCGTGATCAGTCTGCAGCCATTTGGTTGTATAGCCAACCATATCGTGGCCAAGGGGATTGAGAAAAGGATTAAGGATTTGTACCCGGATTTGAACTTATTGTCGTTGGATTTTGACAGCGGCGTGAGCGACGTGAATATAAAAAACAGGTTGTTGTTGTTCATTAATAAATTAGACAAGAAATGAGTGCCGCAGAAATACATGACAATATGGAAGCAAGGATATTGAAGGCCGCCAAATCTCTTTTTATAGAAAAGGGATTTGAAGAAACAAGCATGAGCGATATAGCCGCCAACGTGGGAATCAACCGGCCAGGGCTTCATTATTATTTTCGGACGAAAGACAAGATGTTCCATGCCGTGTTCGAGGATATCATTTTGTCGATTGTCCCCAAGGTGTTCACCATCCTGATGCAACAGGAGAGACCCATCGCCCAGCGGATAGAGGAAGTGGTGAACGCTTATTACAGCCTGTTTTTACAGAATCCGAACTTGCCGATGTTTATCATCCGGGAGATGAACCGGGACGTGTCTCAATTGGTGGAAACCGCCACTCGATTGCACTTGCCAGACAGGCTCAAAGAGGTGACGGACAGTTTGCAGGAAGAAATGGCACACGGGAAACTGCGCCGTGTGCCCTTGCCGTTCCTGTTTTATAACTTGTACGGGTTGTTGGTTATGCCTTTCTTGACCCAAAACTTTGTGACTTCCATTTATTTGGACAATGAAAAAACGTTTGTGGAGATGTTGAACGCATGGAAACCCTATATTGTACTGCAAATGACCACACTGCTTACCTGCGACATGCCAAGGGATGATTCTTTTAGCACCCCATTTCTTTAAAAAGATTTTACCTTTGCCGTTTCCTCGAATGACACGTAAACGACAAAGGTAAAATGAGACGGGGCAAAAGGCTGTCAAATCAAGCCGATGATTTCACGGACGGACTTGAAGCCGTTGTCATCGAGATATTGGTTCAGCCCATCGATGACTTTTATCGTGACGGCGGGATCGATAAAATTCGCCGTTCCGATTTGGACGGCGGACGCCCCGGCCAACAAGAATTCGACGGCGTCCGTGGCCGAAACGATTCCCCCCAAGCCAACCACGGGAATTTTGACCGCTTTCGCCACCTGCCATACCATGCGCAAGGCTATCGGTTTCACGCAAGGACCACTTAGTCCCCCTGTGACTGTGCTCAACACGGGTCTGCGCCTTTTGGCGTCAATCGCCATGCCCAAAAGCGTGTTAATGAGCGACACGGAATCGGCACCGGCTGCTTCCACCGCCAAAGCGATTTCTTGGATGCTCGTGACATTAGGCGATAACTTTACCATCAGATGTTTGTGATACACTTGGCGCACGGCTTTTACGACCTCGGCCGCAGAGACGCAACTCGTGCCGAAAGCCATGCCTCCCTCCTTGACGTTAGGGCAGGAGATGTTCAACTCTATGCCCGGAATCTTGTCCAACTCATTGATTTTTTCCGCCATAGCCACGTAGTCGGCCACCGTGGAACCGGAGACATTCACGAGAATGTTGCTCTGTATGTCCTTTATTTCCGGATATATATGCCCGATGAAATAATCGACACCTTTGTTTTGCAATCCGACAGCGTTCAACATGCCCGCCGGAGTCTCCGCCATCCGGGGATAAGGGTTTCCCTCGCGACGATGGAGAGTGGTGCCCTTTACGATGAATCCCCCTAAACGGCTCAAATCAATGAAATCTTGGAATTCCGTTCCATATCCAAATGTTCCGGAAGCGGTCAACACGGGGTTTTTAAGAGCCAACCCATTGACATTAACACTCAAATCTGCCATTTCAAATCTTTTATATTAAAAACAGGACCTTCTGTACACACGCATTTGTGCCCCTCTTTGGTGTCGGTGACACAGCATAGGCAAGCGCCTATGCCGCAAGCCATTGTGTTTTCGAGGGAAACCTCGCAGTTGATATTTCTACCGGCAGCATACCGGGCAACAGCCCGCATCATGGCCTCCGGTCCACAACAAAACACGTAATCGAAAGGCTCGTTAAGAACGGGATGGTCTGTGACAAATCCTTTTACTCCCACGGAACCATCCTCGGTGGTGTAATATACCGTGGCGTATTTCTCATATTCTTCCCGCCTCAAGATGTCTTTAGCGGAACGAGTCCCAATTAGGACAACAGGAGACAATCCATTGGAAGTCATCACCTTGGCGAGGTGAAGCATGGGGGCCACTCCGCATCCGCCGCCAATGAGCAGACTCCGGCCTGAATCCGGTATGGTGAAATGGTTTCCCAATGGGAGGATGACATTCACCTTGTCGCCCGCTTTCAACTCGCCCATGGCGGCCGTCCCGCAACCGACAATTTTAACGAAAAGATAGAGCAGGCCTTGTTTTTCATCCACATCATGCACCGATATCGGACGGCGCAACAGCGTGGAAGGCGAGTGCTCGACCTTCACATTGACAAACTGGCCGGGAAGAATCTCAGGCATGCCGTCCGCATGCAGCACCAACAGGATGGTGTCCGCATTCAAGCGCTTGTTTTCCCTTACCTCAAAATCAATAATCTTCTTCATTATTATTTTCCTTATGTGTTACTTGAGTTTTTCCGCCAAGAATCTACCCGTGTGAGAATTCCCGCATTGGACAAGAGCTTCCGGGGTTCCTTCAAATACCAGATAGCCTCCTTCGCTACCGCCTTCCGGGCCTAAGTCGATAATATTGTCGGCAAATTTAATGACATCCATGTTGTGTTCTATTATCAACACAGTGTGGCCACGGTCTATCAAAGCGTTCAAAGAGTCCATCAATTTGTGAATGTCATGAAAATGCAAGCCGGTGGTCGGCTCGTCAAAAACAAACAAAGTCGGTTCGGCGTTTTCCAGGCTCAGGTGGTAGGCCAATTTGACGCGTTGGCTTTCACCGCCGCTCAACGTGCTGGAGGATTGCCCCAATTTGATATATCCCAAACCTACATCAACCAACTTTTGCAGTTTATTCACGATACTGCTTTCCGCATGGGAAGTTCCTCCCGAGAAAAAATCGACTGCCTGGTTCACTGTCATTTCCAACACATCATATATATTCTTGTCTCGATACTTGACTTCCAACACCTCTTCTTTGAATCGTTTTCCCTTGCAATGCTCGCATTCGAGATACACATCCGCCATGAATTGCATCTCGACCTTTATAATTCCTTCTCCCTGACACTCTTCACATCTTCCTCCCGGCACGTTGAACGAAAAATACGAAGGCTTGAAACCGTTCATCTTGGCAAGTTTCTGGTCCGCAAAAATTTTGCGTATGTCGTCCCAGGCTTTCAGATAAGTGACCGGATTGGAACGGGTGGATTTCCCTATGGGGTTTTGGTCTATGAATTCTACTCCGTGTATGGCATCCAAATCTCCGGACAGTTTGTCGAAACTTCCCGTGCGGTCGGAATATTCGTCGTAGTGTTTTTTTAAGGCTGGGACAAGTATCGTCTTTATCAATGTGCTTTTCCCCGATCCGCTCACCCCTGTGACCGCCGTCATCACGTTCAACGGAATGGTCACTGTGATGTTCTTCAGGTTGTTTTCTGTCGCCCCACTCAACACGATTTGCCGGTTTGACGTTCTGCGCTTGATTGGCACTGGAATTTGTTTTTTCCCGTACAAATAATCAGCGGTCAAGGTGTCCGCTTGTTTTAATTCCTTCAAAGTGCCGTCGAACACTATCTTTCCTCCCAGGCGGCCTGCCATTGGGCCCACGTCTATCACCCGGTCCGCCGCCTTGATTATGTCCTCGTCATGCTCCACCACGACAACCGTGTTGCCCAAATCCCTTAACCGGCGCAACACTCCGATAAGCCGCTCCGTGTCGCGGGAATGGAGGCCGATGCTCGGCTCGTCCAATATGTAAAGAGAACCCACCAAAGCGGAACCGAGGGAAGTCGCCAAATTGATTCGTTGCGATTCACCTCCGGACAAGGAAGAAGACAAACGGTTGAGTGTCAAGTATCCAAGACCAACATCAAGCAGGAATTGAATCCTGTTGTGAATATCCGGCAGGACACGGGCCGCAATGAGACTGTCGTGCTCAGAAAGTCGCAACCCGTTAAAGAACTCGCCCAGTTCCGTGATAGGCATGTCCACCAATTCCGTGATGGACTTCCCGCCGACTTTCACGTAAGTGGCCTCCTTTTTCAAGCGGGTCCCGTGGCAGAGTGGACATCTCGTCTTGCCGGTGTACCGCGCTATCATCACCCGGTTTTGTATCTTGTATTTTTTTTCTTCCAAATGATTAAAGAAAGCGTAAATGCCTCTTTCGCAATTCCACAACGTTTCTTTCTCTTTTTCGTTCAACTCGTAATAAGGTTTATGGACCGGAAAATTCAACCGGTGGGCGCCTTGGATAAAGTAACGCTTCCACTCGCTCATTTTTTCTCCCCTCCAACACATCACTGCGTCGTCATACACGCTGAGCGATTTGTTAGGCACCACCAAGTCCTCGTCAATACCCAGCACTCGGCCGTACCCCTCGCATTTGGGACAGGCTCCGACAGGAGAATTGAAACTGAACATGTTAACGTCCGGCACCTGAAACGTTATTCCATCCGCCTCGAACTTGTTTGAAAAAGAACGAATTGTCCCGTCTATTTCGACATGACACACGCCTTCGCCTTCGTAAAGAGCCGTCTCGACAGAATCGGACAAGCGGGACACCGTGTCTTTTTCTTCGTTGACCCGCACTCTGTCCACGACAAGATAAATCGTCTTGTCGGGGTCAAGTGTGTCCGTTTGACTCGCCAAATCTGTTATACGCACGAAGTCGTCTCCATATTTCACGCGGGAAAATCCTTGGCTGACCAACAAATTCAATGTGTCTTTGGTCACATTTTTCGGACGGGTCATGATAACCGCGGTCTTGCCTTCGTGTCCATGTAAAATATAACGGCAAACATCGTCAGCGCTGTGGCGTTTGACCTCCTCCCCGGAAACAGGAGAAATGGTCTTGCCTATTCGAGCGTACAGCAATTTGATATAATCATACAATTCAGTGGAAGTGCCCACGGTGGAACGCGGGTTTGAGGTGTTCACTTTCTGCTCGATGGCGATGGCCGGCGGGATTCCTTTGATGTAATCGCACTCCGGCTTGTTCAGCCGTCCTAAGAATTGGCGGGCATAGGCGGAAAGACTTTCCACGTAACGACGTTGTCCCTCGGCGTACAATGTGTCGAAGGCCAACGACGACTTCCCGCTACCAGAAACACCCGTGATGACAATCAATTGGTTTAACGGGATTTTCAAGTCCACGTTCTTCAGATTATGCACACGCACGCCTTTCAATTCTATGTACTGCTTGCTCATATCCATTCTTCGTCAAAATTCATACAAAGATACGCAATTTCAACAAAAAAGCACCCTTGCGGGGTGCTTTAGCGTTTGGAATATGTTTGGAAATACGTTTAATCTTGTTTAATAATTTATGAATTACTCGGAAACCACTTCAAATTCAACATCAACTTTCACATCGCGGTGAAGTCTGATGGCAGCCGTGTAAGTTCCCACTTCTTTCACCTCTTTCACCAAAATCTTCTTTCTGTCGATATCGAAGCCTTTTTCTTTCAAGCTTTCCGCTATCATGATGCTATTGACAGAACCGAAAATCTTGCCGGTGGAACTGGTCTTGGCGCCGATGGTGAGTTTTACCTCTGCCAGTTTCGCAGCCAATTCCTCTGCCTCTGCCTTCAGTTTGGCTTCCTTGTGAGCGCGTTGTTTCAGATTCTCTGCGAGCACTTTCTTTGCAGACGGGGTGGCCAAAATCGCATGTCCTTGCGGAATCAGGTAATTCCGTCCGTAACCCGGTTTTACGTTTACAATATCGTCCTTGTGGCCCAAATTGGCGACATCCGATAACAAAATAATTTCCATTGTGTCCTCCTTCCTTTAAATTACTTCATCAAGTCTGTTACATAAGGTAACAAGGCGAGATGTCTCGCTCTCTTCACCGCTCTTGCCACTTTCTTTTGATACTTCATGGAAGTTCCCGTAATTCTTCTCGGGAGAATCTTCCCTTGCTCATTCAAGAACTTCTTCAAAAATTCCGGATCCTTGTAATCAATATACTTGATTCTCGCTTTTTTGAACCGGCAATACTTTTTTCTTTTGATTTCAACCGTTGGGGGGGTCAAATATCTGATTTCGCTCTCATTTTGTACCATGGCTTATTTCTCCTCTTGTTTTACTTGGTTTTTAGCTCTTCTTTTCAACGCATACTCGTAAGCGTACTTGTCTAATTTGAATGTCAAGAAACGAATCACTTTCTCATCGCGACGATAAGCGGTCTCCAGCTTGTCAACCAAAGAACCCTCGCCGTCGAATTGGAGCAAGTGATAAAATCCAGTCGTTTTCTTCTGGATCGGATAAGCCAGCTTGCGCAAACCCCAAGCCTCTTCATACTCGATATTACCGCCATTCTCGGTAATAACAGCTTTGAATTTGTCTACCGCTTCCTTTACCTGTGAGTCAGATAAAACGGGAGTTGTGATGAAAACGGTCTCGTAATGATTCAACATAACTGTTTGTTTATTAATAAATTAAGCAAATAAAAATTATTTATCGGCTGCAAAGATACTACTTTATCGTTGATTTACAAAGAATATGGGCCTTTTCTCCGCAAATTAAATGCTACAGATTGTTTTGCTTCAACTGTTCCACGAAGTGGTCTATGCGGTGCATTTCTTTGGGAATGTCTATGCCCTGCGGACAATGAGGAGTGCATTGTCCGCAACCGATGCAATGATTCGCTTGGCGAAGACGGGGGACGCTGCGGTCATATCCCACGAGAAACGCCCGGCGGGCCTTGCGGTAGTTCTCGTCCAAGCTGCTTTGGGGCATGTGTCCTTCGTTTACGCATTTATTGTAATGCAAAAGGATGCCGGGAATGTCCAGACCGTAAGGGCAAGGCATGCAATAATTGCAGTCGTTGCAGGGTATGGTTTGGTATTGTGACATCAGGTCCGCGGTTTCTTGCAGGAAAGCGAACTCTTCTTCTGTCAATGGCTCCAAAGGAGAGTATGTGCGCAGATTGTCTTGCAAATGTTCCATGTATGTCATGCCGCTAAGGACTGTGAGCACGTCAGGAAAACTTCCTGCGAAACGGAACGCCCACGACGCCACGCTGTGTGCCGGTTCGCGTTGTTTGAGTTTGGCGACAATGTGATCGTGCACTTTCGACAATCGGCCGCCCAGCAACGGTTCCATGATGACGGCTGGAATATTTCTGTTCGCCAATTCGTTATAAAGATATTCAGCGTTGACGTTTTGACCTGTCGCATGCCGCCAGTCGAGGTAATTGAGCTGTATTTGCACGAAATCCCACGGAATGCCGGATTCTTGCAACATGTAATCGAAGACCTTGACATCGCCGTGGAATGAGAATCCCAATTTGCGAATGCGTCCCGCTTCTTTTTCCTTGATAATAAAATCAGCGACACCGCAATCGTACAACCTCCCCCGCATTTCCTCCAGCCCGGCCCCCGTGCCTAGGATGTGAAAAAGATAATAATCGATATAATCGGTCCGCAGGCTCTTGAAAGAATCATGATACATGGCCACGGAAGCGTCATACAATTCCTTGCCCCGAAGCCCCGCCCCGTAAAAACGGTGATTGGACATTTTGGTGGCAATGTAATAAGACTCCCGCGGATGACGACTGAGAGCGGCTCCAGTCGCCTTTTCTGACAACCCTTGGCAATAAGGCGGAGCCGTGTCGAAATAATTCACTCCGTGAGCCAATGCGTGGTCCACCAATTTGTTCACCGTCTCTTGGTCCACGACTTGGCCTTTGCCATCGGGAGAGTCCGTCATCGGCCAACGCATGCACCCGTAACCAAGCAGCGACACCTTGTCGCCCGTTAATGAACGATAAGTCATAGAGCCTGGGGTGGCCTCGTCGCCTGCCATGTTTGCCGACGTGCCGCCTTTGCCTCCGCAAGCCGCCAGTCCTGCGGCCATCCCTGCCGCACCCATCCGCTTGAAGAAGTCGCGGCGGGAAATCTCTTTTTTGTTTACCTTGTCCATATAGAATGTTTTACCTTGCAAAGGTAACGATTAAATTTCCATACGCGTGCGTATTGCGAAATGAATGTGCGTCATGTCTATAATTTTCATAATAGGGAATGCCGGTTTTATTTCCAAATGTGCCGGCGATTCAGTTCCCGGTGGTATTCCCGGGCGTAGGCGTTGTGTTGCCTGAGAGTGCGGGAAAAATTGTGATAACCGGAAAAGTCGCTTTTGGCGCAAAAATAAAGATAATCGTGGTGCTGGTAATTGAGCACGGCATCGACGACTTGGATGGAAGCTATCCGGATTGGACCGGGCGGGAGACCCGCATGTTTGTATGTGTTATAAGGCGAATCAATGTCCATGTGTTTGTCGAGAACACGAGTGATGGTAAAATCGCCGAGGGCGTACTTTATTGTGGGGCAGGCGTCCAATTTCATGCCGCGCTTGAGCCGGTTGATATAAACCCCGGCGATCACAGGATATTCTTCCGCTTTTGCCGTTTCCTCCTCGACGATGGAGGCGAGAGTGGTCACTTCGACAGGCGAGAGGCCGAGTTTTTGAGCCTTCTCCAACCTGCGGCCGTTCCAAAACCTGTCGTATTCTCGTTTCATGCGTTTCAAAAAATTGAGAGGGGAGGTGCTCCAATACATCTCGTACGTGTTTGGCAAAAAAAGTGCGCTGATGGTGTGAGCGTCAAAGCCGAACTCGGCCTGGGTCGCGGAATCGTTCACTGCGGCCATGAACTCCTCCTTCGTGAAATTGAATTGACTGGATGCCTTTTCCGCCAATTCTTCCACGGAGCGGACATTGTTGAACGTGAAAGATATCGGTTGTTGCAGTCCTCCCCTGAACATATTGATCAATTGATTGTTGTTCATTCCCTTTCGCACCTCGTAGCGTCCTGGGCGCACCGTGCCGCCCGCATATCTCTTGAGTTTTGCCACCAGCCGCAACGTGCCCATGTTGTGGACACAGGCGTGCGACCGCAATGAGTCATAAAGTTGCTCTACCGGACAATTTCGTGGCACATAAACAATGGCCTGCGAAGTGTTAGAGGAAAAGATGCAATAGTAGGCCGCCCCGCATGCGGCCAAAGCCAAGAGGAGAAAAATGCTCCCGTGCAGTTTGATTTTGTTCCTTTTCTTGTTCATCGGAAGATGTTTAGTTTTCTTCTCTGAAATACAGTTTGTAATAATTCATGTCGCGTTCCGGATCGTACCCTTTCTCTATATACTTTTTCTGCCCGTGAATATAGACATGGAAATTCTTGTCCAGTTTCAACACATGCTTGAAATATTTTTTGCCGTCCTTGACGGCGCTTCCCGACACGTCGAATTGGTCGTGCAAAGCGACATCATTTTGTTCCTGGTAATAATTCTTATACTCGTCAAAAGCGCTGATGACCCCGGGATCATTGACCACTTCTTCCTTAAAAAGACTCTCGTTGAAGGTCTCCGCGTTTTTGAAATAATCGATGGAGCGGTTCAGCAAGTCGATTTGATCCGCCTTGGAGATGTCGTTCTCTTGATTGTAGACTTCCCGCACGAAATCTTTGCATAACTTCAGATAGTTGGATGTTTGGAAGTAATCGTCGTCCAATTGCAGGAGATTGAGGAAGTCGGTCGTCCAGTACAAAGCCTCTGTGGAATTGGTCCGGTCAAGAATGCTTATTTTGTACCCGTTCTCGCTCTCGACGTTGAACACAAGGCAGGCCTTGTCCATTTTTTTTATGTTGATGCCGGATTCTCTTTCCACATGATAACTGTCGTCGTTCAAAATGACCTTCAAAAACGTGTCCTTGTTTTCTGATTTGAATATGCCTATCGCGTCGCAAGCCCCCTCGTCAAGAAGGCAATCGCGAAAATAAACGACGTACAACTCGCCGGCTTTGATATTGGGATGGTTCGATTGCTCGAAAAGATGCTGTGCGATGGCCACGGAGGCGTCGTAAAAACAGGAAGTGTCTTCGAAAACGGCACGGATCGCCCCGCACACTATATTGTTGGAAAGTTCTTCCTCCACGGGGGCAAAACGGTAATAGGCGTCTTTCTTGAAAGGAGACAGGAAATAGTTCTTCAATATGCCGTGTATGTCAGAGTCTTCCACGGAAAACTCCGATGCGGACAGACGCAACGCTCCGTCCTCGTACTTGTTGCCGATTTCGTGTATCACGATATGGTCTATCTTACTGTTGTCAAAATTCATCATATGCGTTAAAATCTAAAATTAATCCCAAGTCCCAATGTTTCCTTGAATTGTATCTTCTTGGAATTGTGCCTGTCGTAAACGGCGTTCATGTAGACGGAAGTCTGTAAAAAGTAATTTATTTTAAAATTGAGCGTCACCTGCCAGTCTATCGTGATGTATTCCGGATTGTCGTAATAACTGGAGAACAGAATGACCCGGTTGTCCACCTTCAGAAAATCCCACAAGTCGTGATTGTTCTTCAATTCCACCTTCGCTCCGGCATCGCTCTTCGATTTCTTGCCGGCCTCTATTCCGTAACGGGTCGGATCCATTCCCGTGGTGTCCCTCATATATATCCATTGACCGGCAATGGGGGACAAGTAAAGTGAGATATTGCTTTTCGGTTTAAAATCAAGACCTAATGAGAGAGTGAAATAGGCCGGGGCGAGAAACTCCGCGATTTGCTCCGAACGGTCGGGTGATGAGTATCCCTTGAACAACACCGTGTTCATGTCGAACTGGGAGGCGTAGTTCCAATGCCTGAACGCCTTCAGTCCGATCTTGGATTGAATCTCGAACTTGTCCTCGTTTTTGCTGATGGCCTCGCTGCCGTTCTTCAACGCCCCAAGGCGGTAGCGGAACGAGTTTTCCCACGTGAGGGAATTCTTTTTATAATTGACAAAAAACTTCAAGTCGGAGAGAATCGACAAGGAACTTTCGCCTCCGCTTGCCCATGAGTCGCTGATGTAGCCTTGGCCGAAAGAAATCGCGACATCCGTATAGTACCACCAATGCCGCATGTCCAGATGACCGATATGCATGTGGGCCAAGCTTTTGTACAAAGAGTCCGGGCGGGGAATGATTTCCTCGTAAGTATATTCTTGCGGGTCCACATATTTTCGGATTTGGAAGACATTCTCGTCCAGGAACAACCGTATCTTATAACCTTTTGGAAACACTTGCATCCACGTGCCAATCGTGTCGCCCAGAAAATTGTTGGCGGAAAAGTGGAAAAACTTGGCCTTCCCGTCGTTCAGCCACACCTTCCGCTGCTTGTTATTGGCCGTTAGCAAAGTGAGCAGCACGGAATCCCGGCTCTTCTCCCTCAGCCATTGGTACACTTCGTCATGCTCCATGTAATACACGATACGGGAAAGATTCTCGTCCACCATCTCGTAATGCAACGTGTCGGCTCCCGGGTACTGACTGAGCAGATAGAGACTGTCTTGCCTGATTTCCTCTTTTAGTTTGCGGATGGCCTCCTCTTTTGCGGGGACCGTCTTGAAATAATTCCTCATGTAGGACACCATGCGGCGGATACTTCTGTTCTCGATGTAATTGGTGAGGACCCGGATATAGCGGTACAATTCCCGGTATTCCATCGGATTGTTCTTCAACGTGGCCACGGCGTAGCGGACTGCGGCGTTTTCCACGTGCATGTTGCGCATGTGCGCGCGCTCCCTTATGATGCCCGGCGCGAAATACCGGATGGAGTCTTTCGTCGGAAACCGTAATCTCGTTTCCAGCGAAGGGGTAGGGGACACCACCGTCGTGTCCCGCTGCGCGCGAAGGAGAGCGGGCGTCAGTAGCATTATTGCGATTATCCAGTACCTCATGCCGCACGTGTTACTTGAATGGAGAATCCGGTTCCTTGGCCATGTGCCGGTAGGCCAACTTGTCCAGTAAAGAAGGCCACCATTTGCTCAAAAACACGGACAATTTTCCCTCGACCAAAGTCATGACGATTTCTCGTTTGCGTTTGGCAATGCCGTTCACGACGATTTCAGCGCAACGCTCTGCCGTCATCATCTTGTCTTCCTTCCGCGGGCTTTCCCCTTGCTGGACGCCGTGAGCCGTCAACGCCGTCTTGCGGATGTTGGAAGCCGTGAAGCCGGGGGCTGCGACCAAGACGTGCAATCCCCGTTTCAGATTCTCCACCCTCAGCGTGTTAAGGAAACCCCGCACGGCAAATTTGCTTGCGGAATAACCTGTCCTTCCGGGAAGTCCAAGGAAACCGGCCACGGAAATGATACCCGCCACACTGCCTTTCGACTCCAGTAAATAGGGTATCGCATAACGGGTGCAATTCACTGTTCCCCAGAAATTCACGTTCATAACCCTGTGCATGACATCCAAATCCAACTCGTCAAACATGGCGCGCATGGATATTCCCGCATTGTTCACCAGCACGTCCAATCTGCCAAATCTGTCTATCGTTTTTTCTATCAAACGCTTACAATCTCCTTCCACCGTAACGTCTGTTTGAACCGGGAGAGATTCCACGCCTTGCTTGCTCAAATCCTGTTCGATTCTCGACAATTCCTCCGCATTACGGGCGGCCATCACGACTTTGGCTCCACGTTTGGCAAACTCATAGACCAACGCTCTGCCGATGCCGGACGACGCTCCGGTCACGATCACAATTTTTCCTTGCATAAAGCCATATTTAGATTTGTTCGGTCAAAGATAATAAAAACACCGGTTTTGGAAAGAGATTAGCCTGGCCATTTTTAAAGAGTGGAATGATGTACAAAAGTTACATAATATACATTATCGTGATTATACATGCCTGTGTAATCTACATTGTAAATATAAAATATTGTTCTTCAATCAATAAACAGAAACACGTATGACTGACATATGAAATATAATTGTCATAGATGTCCATATAACTCATTGAAAACACTCAAAAAAAAAGACAGCGGAAAATAAATTCCGCTGTCTGTAATTATGCAGAAAGAAAATTTTACAGATTGTTCAACTTTTCCATCGTCTCGTCGTATTTTTTCTGATAGTCGGGATTCTTCGTCCTCAAGCGGAAATACAACTCCTTCAACGTCGTCAGCGTGTTCTTGTCGTCCGGCTTCAACTCGCTGGCTCTCTCGAAATAAGGAACGACGCTCTCATACTGGTTCATGATATCCTCGAAAGCCTTGTTGTATTCCTCCGTGTCGGTAATCTCGTTCACCTTCTTGTGGGCCTCGATTACCTTGTTCAGCTGGATATTGCCTAGATTGTACTGCGACACGAAATCGTTCGGATCCAACTCCAAAGTCTTCCTGTACATTTCCTCGGCCTTTTCCGGTTGGTTCAACTTCTCGTATAACGTGCCTTTCGCGCGGTAAAGATTGGCGTCCTTCGGATTCATCTTGATGGCTGCGTCCAAATACTTTTCAGATTTGGCAGGTTCGTCGCCCATCAAATAATAGTTGATCAACTCGATGAGCATGTACTCGTCGTTCGGGAAACGCTCGTTTCCTTCGAGCAAATACTTCACGGCCTCCTCCTGGATTTCCCGTCCTTTGGTGGAGTCTCCCGTGTTGTAGGCGGCGTCGCGCTCCTTGAGCAAAATGTTGGCCAGCATGGCGTAGCTCCTCCCCGCCTCGTAGTTCAGGCTGATGGCCTTTTTGTAGAACTCCGCGGCCTGATCAAACTCGTTGCAATTGTGGGCGGAAACGGCGGCATTGAAAATCACGGCCGTGTCCACTTTTTGCGACCCTACAGGAGAAGCGTTGATTTCCAACACTGTCTTGAAATTGTCCAACGCCTTCTTATATTCCTTGGCGTTATAATTCATCACACCCTCGTTTGTGAAATCAATCACCAGATTGGCCGTCTGGGCCTGGATGTCCTTGGCGAGTTTGTCTTTGTCGTCCAGCTCCAGGGCTTTCTTGTAAGACTCCCACACGAGAGGCAGCGACTCGCCCATGTTGAGCTTCTCCCTCAGCACGGAATCCTGCTCGTAGATGGCCTGGTAAATCTGGCCTCTCACCAGATAGGCTTTCGCCCAGTTCACGCATTTTTCGTGAGTGATGGCTTCGTCAATCAACTCTTTGGCCTTGTCCAGCTTTCCCTGTGTGAAAAAGCTCGTGGCCGACATCACTTTGCCCTTTTGCGCGAACAGCGCGCCGGAGCTCAGTAACAACGCAACAATTAAAGTTAGTTTTCTCATAGTTTTAAAATTAGTGTTTCAGTTAAATATCTTCTTCGTTTTCTTGTGTGTTCTCTTGTGCGGTCTCGTCGGAATAACCTTCGCCTCCTTCCGCCGTCATCTCCTCTTCTTTCGTCCCGGACACTTTGGCCACGGCGGCGATGGCGTCGTCGTTCCTCAGATTGATAAGTTTCACGCCCTGCGTGTTGCGCCCCATCACCCTGAGCGTCGACACGTCCAGCCGGATGGTCAGTCCCGACCTGTTGATAATCATAAGATTGTCGTCGTCCGTCACGTCCAGCAATGCGATTAGGCTGCCCGTCTTCTCCGTCATGTTGATCGTCTTCACGCCCTTCCCGCCGCGGTTCGTGATGCGGTAGTCCTCGATGCTCGAGCGCTTGCCGTACCCCTTCTCGGAAACCACCAGAATGTCCGCGCCGGCCGGATCCACGCACACCATGCTCACCACCTCGTCCGTCTCCTCGTCCATCGTGATGCCCATCACCCCGGAAGCCGTCCGGCCCATCGGGCGCACCCGGTCCTCCGGGAAGCGGATGGCCTTCCCCGACCTCACTGCGATCATGATGTCGTCGTGCCCGCTCGTCATCTTCGCGTCCAGCAACTGGTCGCCCTCCCGGATTGTGATGGCGTTCACCCCGCTCGTCCTCGGGCGCGAGTAGGCTTCCAGCGTCGTCTTCTTCACGATGCCCTTTTTCGTGCAAAGCACGATATAATTGCTATTGACATACTCCTCGTCCCGCAAGTCGCGCGTGTTGATGTAAGCCTTCACCTTGTCGTCCGGCTCGATGTTCAGCACGTTCTGGATGGCGCGGCCCTTCGACTGCTTCGTCCCCTCCGGAATCTCCCACACCTTCAGCCAAAAACACCGTCCCTTCTCCGTAAAGAACAGCATCGTGTTGTGCATCGACGCCATAATCATGTGCTCCAGGAAATCCTCGTCCCGCGTCGCCGACCCCTTCGAGCCGACGCCCCCGCGGTTCTGCACGCGGTACTCGCTCAGCGGCGTCCGCTTGATATACCCCATGTGCGAGATGGTGATTACCACGTCCTCGTCTGCGTAAAAATCCTCCGGATTGAACTCCTCCGACGCATACTCGATGTCCGTCCGCCGCTCGTCGGCGTACTGCGCCTTCACCTCCAGCAGCTCCTCCTTGATAATCCCCATCCGTAGCTCCACGCTCCCCAGAATCTCCTTCAAATGCTCTATCAGCTTCAGCACGTCCTCGTACTCCGCCCGCAGCTTGTCCTGCTCCAGCCCCGTCAGTTGCCTCAGCCTCATCTCCACGATGGCGCGCGACTGAGCCTCCGTCAACCCGAAACGCTCCGACAGCGCGGCCCGCGCCTCGTCCGGAGTCTTCGACCCCCGGATGATGCGTATCACCTCGTCTATGTTGTCGCTCGCAATGATAAGCCCCTCCAGAATGTGCGCCCGCTCCTCCGCCTGCCTCAGCTCGAACCGCGTCCGCCGCGTCACCACCTCGTGGCGGTGCTCCACGAACAACCGTATCAAATCCTTCAGGTTCAGCAGCCGCGGCCGCCCGTGCACCAGCGCGATGTTGTTCACCCCGAACGACGTCTGCAGCGACGTGTGCTTCAGCAGCGTGTTCAGCACCACGTTCGCTATCGCGTCCTTCTTCAGGTCTATCACGATGCGCATCCCGTTGCGGTCCGACTCGTCGTTCACCCCCGAGATTCCCTCCACCTTCTTCTCGTTCACCAGCTCCGCTATCTTCGCGATAAGCTCCGCCTTGTTCACCATGTACGGAATCTCGTGCACCACGATGCGCTCCCTCCCGCTCGCCGTCTTCTCCACGCTCGTCTTCGAGCGTATCACCACGCGCCCGCGGCCCGTGTGGTACGCCTCCTTTACCCCGCTGTATCCGTAAATCGTCCCCCCCGTCGGGAAGTCCGGCGCCTTTATAATCTTAATCAAATCGTCCGTCTCCACCTCGTTGTTGTCGATGTAGGCGCAAATTGCGTCCACCGTGTCCCCGATGTTGTGCGGCGCCATGTTCGTCGCCATCCCCACCGCGATGCCCGACGCCCCGTTCACCAGCAGCATCGGAATACGCGTCGGCAGCACGCTCGGCTCCTTCAGCGACTCGTCGAAGTTCGGCACCATGTCCACCGTGTCCTTCTCCATGTCCGCCAGCGTGTCCTCCGCTATTCTCATCAGCCGCGCCTCCGTGTAACGCATCGCCGCCGGACTGTCGCCGTCCACCGACCCGAAATTCCCCTGCCCGTCCACCAGCGGGTAACGCAGCGTCCAACCCTGCGCCATGCGCACCATCGCCATGTACACCGAGCTGTCGCCGTGCGGGTGATACTTACCCAGCACCTCTCCCACGATTCTCGCCGACTTCTTAAAAGGCTTTCCCGACGTCACCCCCAACTCGCTCATTCCAAACAACACCCTCCGCTGCACGGGCTTCAGCCCGTCGCGCACGTCGGGCAGAGCCCGCGACACTATCACCGACATCGAATAGTCGATGTATGACGACTTCATTTCCTCCTCGATATTGATCTTGACAATTTTTTCTCCGCTGTTTTCCATCTATAATATCCTATTTACACTATTAACTGTTTCACCTGCCGCGCCATAACGGACGCTCGCCCTCCCCTCCCAAAATCCCACAAATGTAATAAAAACCCTCGACTAACCGAACATTTTCCCCGCTTTTTTTCCGCGCCCTCCCTCCGCGGCTCAAGCCTCGAAGGTCAGCCCGTCGTAGGCCAGACGCGCGAACGGCGGAAGCTCTCGCTCCACCTCCCGCGCCAGCCCCATCTGGTGCCCCACGTGCGTCAGATAGGCCCGCTCCACCCCCAGCTCCGCCGCCACCGCCAAAGCCTCCTCCAGCGAGAAATGCGACAAGTGCCGCTCCTTCCGCAGCGCGTTGATGACCAGCCGCCTCACGCCCTTCAGCCGCCGCATCCCCTCGGCCAGTATCGCGTTGGCGTCCGTGACATAGGCGAAATCGCCCACGCGGAAGGCCGTCACCGGCAGCCGGTGGTGCATCACCGTCACCGGCGTCACCTCCACCCCGCCCGCCCGGAACGGCTCCTCCCCCACCTCCACCAGATTCATCTCCGGCACGCCCGGATACCTCTCCTCCGCGAAAGCGTAGGCGAAATCCCGCCTCACCGCCTCCGCCGTCCGCCGGTCCGCATACACGTCCACCGGCCCGCGCTTCACCCAGTTGAACGCCCGGATGTCGTCCAGGCCCCCTATGTGGTCCTTGTGCTCATGCGTCAGCAGCAGCGCGCTTACGTCCCCCACCCCCGCCCGCAGCATCTGCTGGCGGAAATCGGGACCCGCGTCAATCACCAGCCTCGCCCCCTCCGTCTCAATCATCGCGGAGCAGCGCAGCCGCTTGTCCCGAGAGTCCGTCGAGCGGCACACCTCGCACCCGCACGCTATCACCGGAACCCCTTGCGAGGTCCCGCTTCCAAGTATCGTAACTTTCATCGTCCGCACCTTTGTTATAATCCTCCCGCGAAAATAACGCCTTTCCTCCGGAATCCGCTCCCTTCCGTCCCACATTTTTCGGGGAAAAACGCCGCACCCGCAGGAACACCCCCGCCCTTTGGCAGCCCGCCGAGCGCTTTCCCACACATCCCCTCCGTTCCATGCCGCCTCCTCGCCGTCTCCACTCCCCCCTCCTCCGCATCACAAAATATAATATTATTCTGTTATCAAACCAATTTTTCACCGATTACAGCGTAAAGATAAATCCGTAGTTTCAAGGTGATATTCTTGCTCCGCTTCCCAATTTTCGCTATCTTCGCAGAAAACATAAAAATATGACTCCGTTTATCCTTCGCCTATGGCAGGAATCAGATGCTCCCGCTTTGGCAAAATACCTCAACAATAAAAAGAATTGGGACAACTGCCGAGACAGTTTGCCATATCCTTATACTTCCAAAGATGCTGTCTCATTCATACAATATGTCAAATCTCAAAACGTACAGCATAATTATTGCATTGAAATAAATATGGAAGCCGCCGGAAACATCAGTTTCGACAGAGGTACAGACGTAGAACGTTTCAATGCGGAAATAGGCTATTGGATTGCCGAACCCTATTGGAATAAAGGGATTATAACACAGGCTTTACGACAAGCTATCGGCGATTATTTCAACCGAACTGATGTCGTGCGGATTTTTGCTAGAGTTTATGTCGGTAACTTAGCCTCCATGCGAGCGTTGGAAAAGGTAGGTTTTCAGAAAACAGGTATTCTGCATAGAGCTTACTTCAAAAATGGGCAGTTCTTGGATTGCCATTATTTCGAATTGTTGAAAGAATATTTGGATTATCGCCCGAAGTATTTATAAAAGCTTTAGACTATTATATCGAATATTATAACAATAAAAGAACATAAGCCAGGTTAAATGAAAAGAGTCCGGTGCAATACCGAACTCTTTCAGCAATTGGATAATGTTTAACTTATCCAATTTTGGAGGTGTTGTTCAAAAGTCTGACCCACCCTCTTCTTGTTTGGACGGTGGCTCTCCGAGCCACAAAAGAATCAGAGTCCGCCGAGGTCCACTTCTATGGCCGCCGGGTAAAGGCGGGCGGGGTCGAAGAAGGCGGCGCAACTATTGACAATGTGTTTCAGTTCCGGCTGGACTTTGCCTTTGAAGACTTCCTTCCCGTTCACTGTGAGGGTGATGTCCTGGCTGAGGTCAACCAATTCGGGGCAAAGGTAAACGAGCAATTTGCCTTTCGTGACCGGTTGGTAAGTTTTCTCGAATTTCAACTCTATGCCCCATTGCGGGTCGATTTCCACAGCCTTATAGCTGACAAGCCGCACGTTGAGGTCGATGCGGTTGCCGTCCACGCGCATCTCGTAATAGGTCCGAGAGTCGGTGTCGTCATTGGACCGCTCCAGCACATAAAGGTTGTAGAAACCGCTGCGGTAGCGACCGTCCATCTCGAAATTCTCCCACGAAACGGTCTTGGGATAGGGATTGCGGGAATATTGTTTCATCCAAGGTGTGGTGGGGCGATAATCGATGCCGTGCCCCATGCCCGGAATCAGTTCGACATGGTGAATGAAGCTGCCCGGGTTTTCCTTTTCCAAACGGTCGAACTCGTCATTGGTGTAGGCGGTGAGCTTGTTGCGATAGAAGCCGTTGTCCAAGGCTCCGGTGCGCAGGGAAAAGGCGATGTTGCGGCAGTTCTCGGCCGGGGCGTTCTTCAAAGGTTCCCCTCCGGCCATCGGTCCGGCGGCGGCCAAATAGTCGGCGTAGAAAGAAGCGAGCCGCTGGCTGCCGTATCCGCCTTCGGAGATTCCAAAGACATACACTCGGTCAGGGTCGATGTTCCCCGACACAAAGGCTTGACGCAAAAGTTTCTCGTAAGCGTATTGCTTGGCCACCTGCCACCAACGGTAGTAATTCCCCTCGTTGGGAATTTGCGGAATAAAGTAAACGGACGGAGCGTCGTCGAATCCGTTGCACAGGGCCAGTCCGTTGGCCCACTCCCTGTCCTTGGGGCCGGAGCCGTGCGTGTAGATATACAGCGGGAAGCCTCCCTCGGGAACCGTCTCGCCCTTGGAGCCCCAATAATAAGGCATGACGGCGTTGGGTTCCAGTTTGGCAGGCAGGTTCCACCGGCAGGAATTACCCTGCGACAAAGGGCCGAGTTCTATCAGTTTTTCCTCTTGGCAAGCAATGTTCGCCTTCTTCCAAGCCTCCCACACGGCGGCGCGGGCGGCTTCGATCTCGGAAAGGCGTAATGGGCCTTTGCCATCATACAAGGATGTGTTGCCCTCCAGATAACCCGAGAAATAATCCGCAATCTTTTGCTGCTTCTTGTCGTCCGGCACTTTTCCGTTTTCCCCTCCGCCGTCATTTGCCGCGCAGGCGAACCACGACATGGCGGCCAGCGAAAGAATTGTTGTTTTCGCTAAATAATTAAATGTTCTCATACAGCGTGTTATTGTTTGTTATTAATTAGTTCCACTTTAATCCTATCGTCTTGTTCTTCCGTGATTCGCAGATTTGTTCCTTTGATGGCCATTTGGACGGCTTCAAGAATGCTCATCCGCCCTTTCACGGGATTCACCCTCACCGCCCCGGTCTTGGACAAGTCGCTCTCGATAAAGCATCCGGTGGCATGCACCAATTGCTGGGCCGTCTCGTCAAAGCGTTGAGCCGGGATGTCGTAGGGCAATTCGGTAATCGTGTCGCGGACAGTCCGCCGGCAAATCGACGCCGTGTCAACAGACTCGACCGCCGCCCTCTCCTTTTCCTGTCGGGCCTTCTTTTCCCCGTTGGCACATCCGCATGTCAAACCGCAAATGGCCAAAAGCGCCGCCGCGCACCTCATTTTCATTTTCGCGTTCATTTTTCCCAATGTTGATAAGATTACGCAAATGTAAAAAATCATCAGTAAAAAATACTCTCTTAAGCGCGAGAAATACGAATAAAAAAGAAGGCGACCACCGAAGGTCGCCTTCTTTCTCGGAGCGATAAACGGGACTTGAACCCGCGACCCCGACCTTGGCAAGGTCGTGCTCTACCAACTGAGCTATTATCGCATTCGCAAACAATCTGTCTGAAGAGCCTTGTCTCTGTCGTTCGATTGCGGGGACAAAGGTAATACTGTTTTTGAGAACCGCAAAGGAAAAAGGATTTTTTTTGCGAAAAAAATTTCATGCCGTGAAAAGAGAGCGGAATATCCTTGTTTTATGCCGGGTATTTCGTATTTTCGGCACGTGAAACAAATTAATCTGTTATGGCTATAATAAGAGAATTAAGAGGACATACCCCGAAATTCGGGAAAAATTGTTTTCTCGCTGAGAACGCCGCCATCATTGGCGACGTGGAAATGGGAGACGACTGCAGCATTTGGTACGGGGCCGTGTTGCGCGGCGACGTGCATTATATCCATTTGGGAAACAAGGTGAACGTGCAAGACAATGCGACGATTCACGCGACATACGAGAAATCGCCCACCACTATCGGCAACAACGTGTCCATCGCCCACAACGCCGTGGTGCACGGCTGCACGATACACGACAACGTGCTCATCGGCATGGGCGCCATCGTGCTGGACAACGCCGTGATTGAGAGCAACTCCATCGTGGCGGCGGGAAGCGTGGTGACGAAAGGGACAGTGGTCGAATCCGGATGGGTCTATGCCGGAACGCCGGCCAAGAAGTTGAAGCAAGTGGGGCCGGAACTGCTGCGTGACGAGGTGGAGCGTATTGTGAATTCATACGCCATGTACGCCAGTTGGTACAAATAAACACGGAGACCGAATATGGAAGTAATCGTGTCCCCCTCCCTCCTGTCCGCCGATTTCCTGCGACTGGGGAAAGACGTGGAGATGGTGAACGCCAGCCGCGCCGACTGGTTTCACTTGGACATCATGGACGGCGTGTTCGTGCCCAACATTTCATACGGGTTGCCGGTGACGGCCCAAATCAAAAAAGCGGCCCGTAAACCGTTGGACGTGCATCTGATGATTGTGCGCCCGGAACGCTACATTGAGGATTTCCGAAAAGCGGGCGCGGATATTCTGACCGTCCACTACGAGGCGTGCGTCCATCTCCACCGTACCATCCAACAAATCAAAGCGGCCGGGATGAAGGCGGGCGTGGCCTTAAACCCGCACACGCCGGTGGGCTTGTTGGAAGACATCATCGGAGAGATTGACGTGGTGCTGTTGATGAGTGTGAACCCGGGATTCGGGGGACAGTCTTTTATCGAGCACACGGTGGAGAAAGTGAAGAAGTTGAAACGGCTTGTTGCGTCGGCCGGTGCGAACACGCTGGTGGAAATAGACGGTGGCGTGAATTTCGAGACGGGGCGGCGATTGGTGGAAGCCGGTGCGGACGCTTTGGTGGCGGGAAGTTTCGTGTTCAACTCCCCCGACCCTGCCGGCAGGATTGAAGGACTAAAGAAACTGTGAGTATGGTTGAAACGATAATCAAACTGGAAAAAGCCGTCATTCGACAGCAGAAAAACGCGGTGCTGAAGGACGTGAACTTGGAAATCGGACAAGGAGAGTTCGTCTATCTCATAGGACGCGTGGGGAGCGGCAAAACATCATTGTTGAAGACCTTATACGCGGAACTCCCTTTGGAATATGGCAAAGGCGAAGTGGCCGGGTTCGCGCTGAACAAAATCAAAAAGTCAAACGTGGCCATGCTGAGACGGAAATGCGGCATCGTGTTCCAGGATTTCAAGCTGCTAACCGACCGGAGCGTGCGCGCCAATCTGGAATTCGTGCTGAAAGCCACGGGTTGGCGCGACAAAAAGGCTATCCGGGAACGCATATCGGAGGTGCTGGAAAAAGTGGGGTTGCCCGACAAGCAAGAGAAGTTTCCGCACCAGCTCTCCGGCGGGGAACAGCAGCGCGTGGTGTTGGCCCGGGCCTTGCTGAACGCGCCCCCTATCATATTGGCCGACGAACCGACCGGGAACATCGATCCGGAAACATCGTTTCGCCTGCTCGAGTTGTTGAAAGACATTTGCGACGGAGGAAAAACAATCCTCATTGCCACACACCAATATGAATTAATCAAACATTTCCCCGGACGGGTGTTCCGTTGCGAGGACGGGGCTGTGAAGGAGGATTTTTCTTTCCTGCCACAGGAGGAGGAGGCCGTTTCTACAAGTGGAGAGGAGCTGGAAAGCCCGGAAGGAGAGCCGTATTCCGAGACATTGGAGCCAAATTCTGCGGCGGAGGTGCCGCCAATGGCGTCCCTCGAAAGAGAGGAAGCCTCCCATGCGCCGACCTTGGAGACTCCGTCGGAGGAAAAGCTTGTCCCTGAGCCGTCAGAGGAAAAGTCCGCCGACGAAACGCTGGCGGAAACGGCGCAAGCCTCCTCCCCCGACGATAACGAGAATAATAAGGAGAAGCAAAAGGAAAAAAAGGATGACAAATCTCCCGACGACCTGTTGGAATTCGAACTGATATGACAAAGGGGGCCGCAAGCCTCCTTTGCCTGTCTTTTTGGGAAAAACTCGACAGGCCATTGTCGTGAAACAATCTCCCGCCTCCCCGGCAAACAAACATAAAAAAAAGGAGGCCGTAAGCCTCCCCATGTAATGAAAAAAATCAACGAATAAGTTTATTTGGAAATCAACAGCCAAGCGTCTGCGAATTCGGGACGTTGCTCTCTGATTTTCAACAATTCGGCCCGTGCGGGAGTCTCCTCGTCAAATCCGGCGATGCTGACGCGGCGCATGCCCTTCTCGTTAAGCATGATGATGCTGTGGTAGCCCTCGCCCACCAATCGGGCGCGCAACTTCACGGCATTGTCCTCGTTGGAGAAACTGCCCACGATAATATTATAGCGTTTCATCTCGTCGCCGTGTGTCATGGTCACTTTCTCCTCCCTTGTCACCACGGGTTTCTCCTCTGCTTTCTGCGTCGGAATGTGCGTCTGCGCGTTGCTGCTTTCATTTGCCACGACGGTCGTTGCCTCCTCTTCCTCGAAAGGCGGAGCGTACACGCGTTTGCTCGATCCGCATCCCACGGCAAGCCACGCCAATAACATAACTGGTACGATAATTTTCATTGTTCCCTGCATTGATTGTTTAATTTATTTGCAAAAATAATGAATCTCATTAAAAATGCGGTCTCTTTGTCAGGAAAAAACACGCTCACCCGTAAAATGTTCCGAAAACGAAACCCGCCACCGTCGCCATCACCACCACCAGAGCCACATACACGGCCGTTTTCCTCGTTCCCATCACCCCCCGCAAAACCAGCATGTTCGGCAATGAGAGCGAAGGCCCCGCCAACAACAAGGCCAAAGCCGGTCCCTCTCCCATTCCCGAGGCAAGCAGGCCTTGGACGATGGGCACCTCCGTCAGCGTGGCGAAATACATGAAGGCCCCCAGAAAACTCGCGCAAAAATTGGACAACAGGGAATTGCCGCCCACGCATGCCTCTATCCATTCCGGGGGCACCACTCCCGCCACATTCGCACCGTCATGCGTGGAACCTAACAAAAAACCGGCCGAGAGGACGCCGACCGCCAGTAATGGCAATATTTGTTTCGCAAAGCCCCACGAGGCGAACAACCATTCCCTGTTTTCTCCGTTTCCCTTGTCCCGCAGCAATAGGACGAACAAAACCGACACGCCGACAAGCATGGGAACAAGCGGAATCAACTTGGCGTCGCGCACGAACATATTCGAGGCGAACACCGACACGGCGACCAGCGCGCCGCCGCACAACACCTCAAGCGCGCTTATTTTCAAATATCTCACCAACACCCACCCCAATAAGCATCCTATCCCTCCCGTGACATACCATTTGGAGGCGAACACCCAACCCCATATTCCCGACTCCGCATGCGACGGGGCGCCCCAGTTGGCGAACACCAGTATCGCGGCCAACGAGAAGAAAAGCGACACTGTCCGCCTGACGGAAGAATCTCCCTCCTGCCGCGGAATTTCCATCCGCGCGTCCTCTTTTCCTTTCTCCTCGTTCCTGAAAATAAAAGCCATGAGCAGACCTATCAATAAGGCGAAGCCCACAGCCCCCACCATTCTGGCCATTCCCATTTCCACGCCCAACACCCTCGTGGTCAGAATAACGGACAAAATGCTGATGGCAGGCCCCGAATACAAGAAAGCGATGGCGGGTCCCAAGCCCGCCCCCCGTTTGTAGATGCTGGTGAACAAGGGCAATATTGTGCAGGAGCACACTGCCAACACGCCTCCGGAAACGGCCGCCACCGTGTAGGCCAGCCATTTCCTCGCGCTTGCGCCGAAATACCTCACCACCGCCCCCTGGCTCACGAACACGGCTATCACTCCGGCGATAAAAAAGGCCGGCAACAGGCACAAGACGACATGTTCCCGGGCGTACCAACGGACCAAATCCAAAGCGGCGTGAACGGCCGACAGAAAGCGACCGTTGTCGACCGGCATGAAAAAAGCGACGCCGAACAATGCGACAAGCCACGCCAAATATCTTCTTTCCGTTCTTAGTTCCATAGGGGTCACGATTCCAGTCCGACCAACTTTCTCGCCTCGCTTTCCGTGGGAACTCTCCCCTTGAATCGGACCACGCCGTCGATGACGATTGCCGGCGTGGACAATACATTGTGACTCAACAATTCCATCACGTCTTCCACTTTGACCACCGTGGCGGCCACCCCGTTTTTCTCCACAATGCCGCGGAGCAACTCGTAAGTCGCCTTGCATTTGGCACACCCCGCTCCCAATACTTTTATTTCCATAATCTGAACCATTAATTGTTTGTATTATTACGAACACTACGTCCGTGTGAAAATCAGCAAAAAACCATATAACAATAATATAACCCGACGACAACAAACAATCCGCCCACAAGCCCGTTGAGCCAGCGTTGCGCGATTCGCATCTTGCCGTAAAAGCCGCTCACCCGCCGCACGCTGAACGCCAGCAGCCATGCCGACGCGATTACCGGCAAAGCCGTCGCCGCAGCAAAAAGAACCGGCAAAAGGAATCCTGCGCTCACCGACGCGGCCAGCGGTATCAGCACCCCGAAATAAAACACTCCGCTGGTGGGACAAAACGCCAAGGCGAACAGCACCCCTATCCACAACGCTCCCCATCCTCCCCGCCGGGCAAACCTCTCTCCCTCAAACCGAATTCCCAAACGGGACAGGTTGAGTTTCTTTCCAAAAAACATGAACAGGCCGACTAACAACAGCGCGGGCCCCGCCAATATCTCCCCGTATGTCCCGAAAAAACGCTGTATGCCGAACACTTTCGCTCCCGCGTCCAGAGCGAAAAGCAGCACGACTCCCAGCACCGTGTAGGCGACAATGCGCCCCAGCGTGTACAGCAGCCCGTTCCGGAAAACCTTCCGCCGGTCCGCCACGTCCTTGCCGATATACCCTATCGCCGCGATGTTCGTCGCCAACGGACACGGCGAAATCGCCGTCAACAGCCCCAGCAGCACCGCCGTCAAAGCCGGGGCGGTACCATTGTCCAACAATGACTGTATCCATTCCATGGCCGCCTATTTTAAGAACATCGTGATTTTCCGCGCCAACTCGCTCTTAAAGGCCTCGGGATTCGCATTGGCTTTGGCGAAAGCCTCCAGCGTCAGATTGAGGGTGCTGTCCCTCCCTTCCCGCCAGCGCGTGAGAAACAGGGACGACCATGCCGCTCCGTAACGCTTGGCCAAAGCCTTGTTCTCCTCTTGCGACAAGTCAATGACACGAAACACCAGCGAACTGTCGCGAAGTTGTCCGGCAAACTGTTCCTCCACCACCCGCCGGGTTTCCTCCTCGATGGCCGCGCAAGTGGCGCAACGTTTCGGCGTGTGGAAATAAAGCACCTCCACCCTGTCTCGTTGCGGCCCGGCAGGAGGCGTCTCTTCTTGGTGCGCGTCCCCGCCTTTGCAGGCGGCCAATCCGGCGCACATCATCAAAATTGTCAATCCTCTTTTCATTGTGTTTCATATTTTAAAGTTATCATGTCCAATTTATTTGTATTTCGTCAAATTACGAACATTACGTTCAAAAAGAAAGGCCGCTACGGGCAGCACTCCCCTTTTTCCCGGTTGTTCTCCTTGAAAAAACCGGCGAACAACCGGCGGGCTGTCGCCCAATTCTCCCGGTTGATGCAATAACGCACCTTGGGAGGCTCTATCGTCCCTTGAATCAGCCCGGCATCCCTCAACTCGCTCAAATGCTGGGACACCGTCGCCTTCGAGATAGGCAACACCTCGTGGATATCGCCGAAAAAGCAACATTCCTGCGCCGCCAAAAACTCCAATATGGCAATGCGCGCCGGGTGTCCCATCGCCTTTGCGAAGCGGGCCAGCCGCTCCTGTTCCGCCGTGTATTCCTTTGTCGTCATTTGCTTCTTTGTTTGTTGTTCGCAAAATAACGAACAATTCTCCGGGATTCCAAATCTTTCTTTCAAAAAATTCGCCCGAGAATTTAACCTCCTCCAGATCACACAATCTCCGCAGAAATGCTATATTTGCGAAATACTTTGCAAGAAATAACAAAACTAATAACAGAACACCCATGGACACGACCACAAATTTTGAAGCCAACAAGGCTCGATTAGCCCGAGCCATACTGAATATTGACAGCGATGAATTGCTTGAGAAAGTGATGCAAAGCTTGACGAAAATATTTTCGTCAAGCGATAATCAACCACGCAACGATTTGACCGCTCAAATGATTGCCCGATTTAACGGAGCATGGAGCGACAAACGCTCCGCAGAAGAAATCATTGAAGACATTTATAACAACAGACATTCTTCCACAAATCCGAATCAAAATCTTTTTGACGAATGAGGAAATACCTACTTGACACAAATATTTGCGTTTACTTTTTACAAGGACGCTACGGAATCGCTCAGCGCATCGCAGAAATTGGATGGGAGAATTGCTGCATATCAGAAATAACCATAGCTGAACTTTTATATGGCGCAGAGAACAGCAACAACGTATCAAATAATAAACAATTAATTGAAATGTTATGCGACAGCATTGCGGTCTTGCCCATCCGAAACGCTTTCCACGTTTACGCACAAGAAAAAGTGAGGCTCCGTCAAAAAGGAACTCCCCTTGAAGATCTTGATTTGCTAATAGGAGCCACTGCTAAAGCGAACAATTGTGTCATTGTGACTGAAAATGTCCGTCACATGGAACGTATCAACGAACTTGCCACCGAAAACTGGATAAAACGTGACTAAAAACACTAATCCCAGTTCTTTTTACCAAAAAATAAAACTAATAAATTAACAATACACATGAGAAAAATGCTATTGATGACTCTGTTCGTCGCCACGCTTCAGGCACAGGGACAGACCGTAAAAGAATGGATGCAACTCCCGCCGATTCCCGTGCAAAGGCCCGTGTTCGGGGACACCCGCAACGTGGACGGGCAAACGTTTAACGATGCGAAACTGTTGCGGATGACGACCCACCCCGTGGAGACGTTCCGGCCTGAAGTCGGCTGCGCGGAATCTTCCGGCCTCGTTTGGAGCAAAATTTCCGCAGACGGCGAGGGCGCGGTGGCCGTCCAGGCCGACCGGTCGCCTGCCGTCGTGTACAGCGCCACCTACGCCGAGGCGCCGGAATGGGTGAGCGGCAACCTTGTCTTCTCCTTCGACAAGGCGGCGGAAGTCTGTGTTGACGGCGAGCAAAAACTGACCAACTGCAAGGCGGACGGCACGATTGAAGAGCAAATGACACTGCCCGTGCGGTGGGAACCGGGAAAACACACCGTGATAGTGAAAAGCCTTGCCGCGGAAAACGGCTCCAACCCCTTGTTTTCCGCGGAGTTCGTCGCCGACGAGCCGTTCCGGGAAGTCCCCGTGCGCTTCACCCTCTCCCCCAAACGGGGCAAGAACATCCTCGACGTGCTCAACGGCACCCGGGCGACGAGCGCGCGCCTCTCCCCTTCCGGCGCCTATATTCTGCTCGGCGTGTCGGAAACCGTGAAAGGCAAAACCACGGCGGAAACACGCCTGCTCAATTTGGCGACCAAAGAAATTCTTTACACCCTTTCCGGCGACAACACCTCCGACATTGCCTGGTTGCCGGGCGAGGACACCTTCTCTTTCGTGCGCGAAGAGGCCGGCGGCCGCCATTTCTACGCCTATTCCGTCGCCGGCCGCCGATTGGAACGCCTCTTCCCCGTTGCCGAAGGAGCGGAGGGGTTCCGCTGGTCGCCTGACAAGTCCTACCTTCTTTATTACGTCAGCGAGGACCACAACGACAAGGACTGGGAACTCCGCGACGTGCAAGGCATGGAGGACCGCCAGCCCGCCTACCGCAAACGCCTCTACCTTTGCAAGCACGACATGGCCACCCACACCGACTCGCGCCTCACGTGGGGCAGCCTCTCCACCTTCCTGCAGGACATCAGCCCGGACGGACGGCAAGTGATATTCTCCACCACCCGTCCGGATTATGGCAAGTTTCCCTTTATGGAACAATGTGTGTACTTGCTCGACATGGCCGCCAACACCGTGGACACCCTTTGGAACGGTCCCGGCGAGGGCACGGCCTTCAGTTTCTCGCCGGACGGGCGGAAACTGCTCGTCCGCGGAGCCGCCAACATCTTCGGCCCACTCGGACTGAACATCGGCAAGCACAAATACCCCAACTCGTTCGACCTCCAGCTCTTCCTCTACGACCTGCAAAGCCGGGAGGCCACTCCCCTCACCCACGACTTCGCCCCCTCCGTCATCCGTGCGGAATGGCACAAGGACGGCAACATCTACTTCACGGCCAACGACACGGACTACATTCGCCTCTTCCGCCTTACGCCCGACGGAGCGATTACCCGCATGGAATGCCCGGGGGCGGTCGTCACCCAGTTCACCCTCTCGGAGCAGGCCCCGCAAGCCGTCTACGCGGCCAATGACGAGAACTATCCCCCCCGCCTCTACACCCTCTCGCTCGCCGACGGCGCCGCCGCCGAGTGGTGGGCCCCCCAAGGCGGGCAATACCGCGACGTGGAGTTCGGCGAAGTCAAGGACTGGGACTACCGCTATGACAAAAACACCCTCATCGACGGTCGCTATTATCTGCCCGCCGACTTCGACCCGTCCAAAAAGTATCCCATGATTGTCTACTACTACGGCGGATGCACACCCGTCGAACGCACGTTCGGAGGCCGTTGGCCGTTCAATCTTTACGCCGCCAACGGCTACGTGGTCTACGTCCTCCAGCCATCCGGAGCCATCGGCTTCGGCCAGGAATTCTCCGCCCGCCACCAGCACAACTGGGGCCGCGTCACCGCCGACGAGATTATCGCCAGCGTGAAAGCCTTCCTCAAAGCCCATCCCTTCGTCGACCCGCAACGGGTGGGCTGCATGGGCGCCTCCTACGGCGGATTCACCACCATGTACCTCCAGACGCGCACCGACATCTTCGCCTGCGCCATCTCCCATGCCGGCATCTCCGACATCACCGGCTATTGGGGCGGCGGCTACTGGGGCTATTCCTACAGCACCGAGGCGGCGGCGGAGGCCTACCCTTGGAACCGCCGCGACATCTACGTCGACCAGAGTCCCCTCTATAACGCCGACAAAGTGACCACCCCCATGCTCCTCCTCCACGGCACGGCGGACACCAACGTGCCCACGAACGAGAGCGTGCAGTTCTACACGGCCTTGAAACTGCTGGGCCGCGACGTCCACCTCGTCCTCGTCAAGGACGCCGACCACGCCGTCGCCGCCTACGACCAGCGCATCCTGTGGGGAAACACGATAATGGCTTACTTCGCCAAATATCTCAAGGGGCAACCCGCATGGTGGAACCATCTTTACCCGGAGAAAAACCTATGACGGCGCATCGTGAGATAGAACGCAAATTCCTCGTCACGGGCGAGGATTTCCGGGAGGAGGCGACGTCCTCCTCCCGTGTCGTGCAAGGCTACCTCTCCTATGTCCCGGAACGCGTCGTGCGCGTGCGCCTCCGCGACGGGCGGGGCTACCTCACCGTCAAGGGCGAGAGCACGGCGGACGGCCTCTCCCGCATCGAGTGGGAACGGGAAATCCCGGCCGCCGACGCCGAGCTGCTCCTGCGCCTCTGCGAGCCGGGCGTCATCGACAAGACCCGCCACCTCGTCCCCCTCGGCGCCCACACCGTGGAGGTCGACGTCTTCCACGGCGACAACGCCGGGCTGGTGCTGGCCGAAATCGAGCTGCGCTCCGAGACGGACACCGTGGCCCTCCCCCCCTGGCTCGGACGGGAAGTCACCGGCGACGAGCGTTACTACAACGCCTACCTCTCCCGCCACCCCTACCGCACATGGGCCTTTTCCCCCTCCCCCGGCGACGAGGATGCCCCGCATTGACAACGGGACACATCCGCCGCCGCCCCACCCCTTCCCCGGATCATCCCTCCTCTTTCGCTCCCTTTCATGCGAATGAATAGCGTTTGAGATACGAATGAGTAGCGTTTGCGAACGCTACTCATTCGTGTCCCAAACGTGCCTCATGCTCGGCAAACCCGGCGCATCCCCAACCCAACCCTTACCTAACCCCAAGCCATATCCCGCCCCGCCCAAACAAAAATTTGTCTTTTCTCTTTGTTTTTTAAAAAACATTCCTTACCTTACAAACGTTATGGAATGATGAGTCGGTTGTTTTGTAGTATTTTGTTTTTTGCATGGGATTCAACATGGCAAATGCGTCGCTTCCCCCATCTTTCCTATAACAATACGAGTATTAACCTTAAAAAGAAAGATGATGAGAAAGAATGATGTGTTTCGATTAGGGTTGTCTCTTTGCATCCTGATTGCAAGCTATTCTTGTCAAGATGACGAGTACGAGGACAACTCTTTCAACAAGTACTACAATGCCAACCTCAACATGGTCGGGCAAGCGTTCATCCAAAACGTCGAATCAACTCCCGCTTGGGAAACACAATGGGCCACAGTGGAAAAAGCCGGGAATCCACACCCCAACGAAGTCTTTTGTGTATACTCCCCAAGCCATGGCACATTCACGGTCTTGCCCGTCCTTGAGGGCGAGGAAATAACGCACGTGGTATTCTATCCCATGACCGAGAATAGCGAGCCGCTAATCATAGACGGCGACACCGAGGATTATCCCGAATACGTGCGCGGATTTTTCCAAGCCCAATGCTACGCCACGTGGGAAGAACACCAACTGAAAGTGGACCGGAAACTGAAGACGTTTGTTTACAATGACAGCATCGTTCCAGCCATGCGCATGGCAAATCCTTCTCCATATTTTCTTCCCGCAGACATTTGGGTAAGTTTCACATATTATTATAATGCCACATGGACCAACCTTTACGTTTGTAGAGCAGAAATAGGCAAGCATGTTGAAAATGGTCTGATAATTGCAAAAAGATCCTTCCCCAATGTGCTGTTCGATTTTCCGGGGACGACACACAACGTGGATTTAATCGTTCAAAATGTGGCGACTTATGAAATAGCAAGCGAAACCGCCATTAAATTTCTCGATATTGCAATGAATCATGTGCGGACGCTAAATTATGTCCAAAGGGTATGGGCCGTTTATTGTTGGACGCCACCTTCGGGAGGTGCGAGTGGTGGGTATTATGGAGGCTTTAGCAATGGCGGTTCTGGAAAAGATTCAGGAAAGGGGGATGATTTAGCAAGTGAATATGAAGAAAGATTTTGTCCTGTCTGTCACAAAAGGATGAGTGAATGCACATGTGCAATATCATTCCGTATAGAAGTTTCCCCTAACAATGAAGTGGAATTGGCCAAACACTATGATATCTCTGTCTATATCGGAGGCGAAATGAGAAGCGAGGTCGCCAACGTTTTTATCGAGATGACTAAAACCAAGTATCCCAATCATTGGGTCAGAATCGGAGGCGGGCAACCTCTCCATTATACGTACAAACAAACCATGATGGCGTTCAATCCCGGAGAATGGGTCGTCCAAGTGGGGTTTCAGTTGAAATCCGATCCCACCATTGGATATTCCACTTCCACAACAAAGTTCAAAGTTCTTTATCCCCATGTTGATGATTTCAAAAATGACCCTATAGTAGTCAGCTTTTTCGAAGATTTATGGACAAAGTGCGTAAGTTTTGCAGAGTCTCATCAATCCACACATGAAGTACGGGAGTTCGGAGCGTTCGTTTTCTTGAATCCGGACGGCTCTTATAGTTGTACGGAAGTGGAGCCCGGTCCGATTGTCGCTCTTGATCATGCAGGCGCACACGGTACTATTTCTGCAAGCACAGGTGATTATGAGTACCCGTCTTATTGGAATGATCCCTTTCGCCAAAAGCCTCTCATCGTTGGCACCATGCACACGCATTATCCTGCAACATGGGCGGCAGAGGGTATTCACTTCCCCGTCGGGCCATCAAAAAAGGATATAGAATTCGCTCAAAAAATTCCAGGGTTGGTATATGATTACACTAATAAAATCAAGGCCGGCGACGCTGCTGACAATCCAGAGAATCCGCTTAAAATATGGGACTACGGAGTGAAAAGACGAGTACTTGAAGATTAACACTTAAATTTTATTCAAATGAAAACATTATTATTTATCGCAATGATTCTGATGGCCATTCCCGGAATGGCGCAACAGAAAAAGACGGTCAACGTCGATTCGCTGAGCGAAAAGAAACGGACCGAGTATTTGACCAAAGTGGCCGAGAAAGTCGTGAAACATTTCGGCCCGGGATATTATCGAAAAATACGACCGCTCGTCATCGACAAAATCACAATCACACCGCAAGACACCATTTCTCCCCCATACATGAAAAGAGAATTCATGGGACGAACTTATTACAGGGTGCGTTTCCCTTACGATGAAAATTATGAATTTTTCCCTTTAGGCTATGCTGCTGAGGTAATTATTTGGGCAGACACGGGAATCGCTTATTCCGTCGTGTTCGGAAACGAATTTGGAGTTGTTGATATAAACAATCCCAAGATATATAATGATTCCCGCTATATCATGCAATACGAATGGCAGCCGCCCGAAACGCGCGAACTATATAAACTGATACATCGATAGGGAGGAGGCGCAATTCTCCTTCCTATTAAAACTAATTTGTAAACCAACACCGCAAAATATGAAATCACTATTGTCAAGCAAACATTTTAAGAGCATGAAAGGAATCCGTGCGTTTCAATCACTCGCAGTGGCGTGCGTCCTGCTCACGGGACACGCCTGCCAGAGCAACAAAGAGTTGGTGGACTTGGTCGAGACATATCACCACACGGGGTTGACGATGACGGGAGAATCTTTTTTGCAGGAGGTGCAGGAGACGCCGATGTGGCTGGAGGCGTGGGAGGCGGTCGAGAAAGCCGGGGAGCCGTTACCCAACGAGGTGTTTGTCGTGGCCAAACTGGGGAACAGGCCCTGCGTGGCATTGCCGATTATGAACAACGGTGAGATTACCCACGTGGCGCTCTATCCGGTTGGAGCGGAGGAAAAGCCGGAGATTGTCGGCGGCAACAAGAAGAAACCCTCCGGGTTCGCACGCGGCTTTCTCCAAGCACGGTGCTACAGGACGTGGGAAAGGCACGGCCTGAAAGTAAGCCGGGATTTGAAGGCCTTGGCATATCAAAACGACAAATCCGGGAAGGAATGATTTCCCCGGGCTTCTTCCTGCCGAGATGCTGTAGGCGCATTTCGCCTCCAAAAGGGCGGGAATGTTTGTTTTTTTGCCTAATTTTGTCGGAAACTAAATCCATTTTCAATGAAACTGAAACATGTCCATATCGACGACTATAAATTGTTCCATGACTTTGATATCGACTTCTGCGACGAGAAGGGACCGCTACCCATCGTGGTGATTGCCGGGGTGAACGGGACCGGGAAAAGCACCCTGCTGAGCTACATCAAGCCGCAGAAGTTCTCGACGCTCCGCACGGGAGAAATCCGCATCATGGCCGAAGAGGGGGAAAAAACGTTTCAAATACCTCCCACCATCACACAAGATTCCGAGTATCGGAGGGTGTTTGCCTCCGTCCTGTATTTTAGTGCCAACAACGTAGAGAAAGTTTCCAAACAATTGGAGGAGAAGATTTTGAAATACGTGGACCGCTTTGTTTACGTGGAGGGCAGGACGAGTTTCGAGGCCTACCGGGAAATACAGGCGTTGATCGATGACGTGTTTGCCGACTTCCACCTGCAAGCGCGTTTCAAGGGAATAGACGCGAACAAGCATTTGGTGTTCGTCAATCAAAACGGGGCGGAGTTCGGAGTGGACGGACTGTCCGACGGAGAGAGGCAAGTGTTGGCGAAAGTGTTCCCACTGTTTGCCGCCGACGCAAGGGGACGGGTGATTTTGATGGACGAGCCGGAAGAGTCGCTACACCCCTCGTGGCAAAGTTATTTGCTGCCCGTCTTGAGGCGGTGCGCGAAAGGCAACGACTGTCAATTCGTCCTCGCCACGCATTCCCCACAAATCATCTCATCGGCACACCGGGAAGAAGTGCGCCTGTTGACCCGCGACGCCGAGGGACGCATACAAGCCTCCGTGCGAGGACGGGCCTTACGGATGGACGGTGGAAAAGGTGTTGGACGAGATTCAACGGGCAGGCACGGAGCGGGTTCCGGAAATCGAGAAACGACTGGAGGCCTTGCGCGAGGCAATCAGGAACAACGATTACGAGACAGACGACTTCAAACAAGAATTGGCAAGCCTGGAAACCTTGCTGGGGCATTCGGACAAAGACTTGACGCTCATTCGTTTGGAAATATTGGCGAATTTGAAACAATGGTGAGGCAGTTGTATCGACAATTACGTACTCCAACAGATTTGTCGCTTCCAGCCACGGAGAATACAGACGAATAAAACATTGCGGGGAAAACGCTTGGTTGGGGGCGGGCGTTTCGCTATATTTGCGGGACGGGAGGAATGGCGGGCTGGGCGGTTAAAAATGGAAAGCGTATGGCAAGATATTACTATTTGAACAACCGGATGGAGAAGGTGGGACCTTTCAGCCGGGACGAGTTGACACGGCAGGGCTTGCGGCCGGACACGCGCGTGTGGGAAGAGGAGAGCGACACGTGGCGGCTCATGTATGAGATAAGGCGGCCACAAACGCCCGTGAAAGGGGGAACGGCGCCGAGCCTTGTGAAAGTCCTCCTCGTCAGTTACGCCGTCACGGGGGCGATTGTCGGCCTGCTTGCGGGCAGGTTTGCGGCGGCGTTTGCGGCCTCGTGGTTCGGGGTGAAGCCACTGTTGCCGGCAATAATCGTGCTGATAGTCGCGGCGTTGCCCGTTGCTGTCACCTTTTTCTCCCCCGGGCGAAAGGGGTTCGTGTACGCTTTGCTTGCGGCGACGCCTTTCCTGGCCTCCTCGCTGTTCACCACCGGCTACTATCTGGCAAATCCGACGACCTCTTACAAGGAGGGCTACTGCTTCATCGAAAAGGGGAGCGGACGGGGGACGCTGGACCGTTTCGGGCGGGAGTCCATTCCCTGCCGGTATGACGAAATCCTGCCGTGGTTCGCCCCGGGCATCCTGCGGGTGGAGCGGGACGGGCTGCGGGGCCTCTATTCGACGAGCGGCGAGGAGATTCTCCCCTGCGAGTATATCATGGGAGTGACCCGCAATTTCACCGGCAACGAACGGTGGGAAAACATCGGCCCGGTGTTCATTAACCAAGGGGGAACGCTCGACGAGGAGCGCAACGTCAGCGGCGGCAAATGGGGCATCATCGACGGCCGCGACGGGCAAATCCTGCTTCCCTGCATATATGAATCGGTGTGGGGCAACAACAAATGCCTGATTGGGGAATACGGGGTGAGAGAAGGCGGCGAATATCGTTGGTGTTACGACCTGTACGAGTTCGACGACAATGACAATTTCGTCCGCAAGGGCCGCAGCGAATGGAACCACTTCTGAGCGGGGAAGGGCCGTCGCGGGGGCGGAATGGCGCCGCGGCGGAGCGGGATGTCAAAAAAGAGGACGCTTGTTTGGACATGTAAACATTTTTATCTACTTTCGTACATAATAAAAGTATATGCACGGGATATGGCGAATTATTACTACCTGAACGAGAGAGGCGAGCCGAGGG
>CALUHX010000009.1 GCA_944320555.1 uncultured Butyricimonas sp.
GGTACATGATTCAAAAAATATGCAAGATGCTGTGGTTGAACAATATCTCACAAAAGTGGGCTTTTTAAGGGACGACTATATAATGGATGTGGGGAGAAATCAAAAATATTATGGATGATGGGTTTCTTTGATAGTGCATTATTTAAATAGAAAAAATCCTTAGTTTGTTGATAACCGTTTGATTTATCTTGTCCTCTTTACCATAAAGATAGTGATTATGGCGGAGAAATGAGCGATAGGTGTGGGCTTGGGGCGAAAACCTTATTTTATCAGGGATGATTTTATAAACGCCTCTATTTCTTCGGGCGAGATATCGTATATCGGTTGGAGTTGTTCGAAATGACTGTCTCTGGCAAAGCGTTTCCCGTTGGTCAACATGGCCAGTAGATTCTTGGATTTCAATTTATGGTCGGAGTATTTCAATGCCGATGAGATAAGTTCTTCTATGGGAACACCTTGCTTGATAATGGAATAAATGTCGTAATAGTCCCTGAATGTGCTACGGCGTAACATCACTTCCATTTTCATGACCCCTATGGATTTCAAATCCGCCAGATATAAGTTGTTCATCATTTTGACAGGGCTTGTTACCGGGGTATATTTGTCGCAAGCATAGAAAGAGAATTTGACCCCGGAAACAAGAAATTCCACATGGTCGATATCTAACAAATCTTTATGTTGAATGTCTCCAATCGTGGCAAGCTCTTTTTCAATGTGAAACCAGTCCACCTCCATTTTTTCTTTCTTGCTTGTGCGCCACTTCATGAAATCCAAGTCCTCGCTTTGCCGGGTATGGATTTGTAAGGACAAGGCGGTTCCTCCCACAAGTATGTAGGGCTTGATGCATTCCAATTTTGAAACGGGTTCAAACAGGTTCTTCGTATGAGGGGCTAAACCTTTCATTGGAGCAGTTTATTTAGATGACGGGTGGCCATGCTTTTGATATAAGCGTCCGGCCTTTTTACTTTGAAAAAGTACCAAGCCAGGAAGCGGTTCAACGTGTACAGATATTCCCCTTGCGGAACAAGGTAATCCAACCACACCCGTTTTATCTTTTTGAACGGATAAAGCAGGAAAAGTTGTTTTATCTCCTCCATGTCGAGATGAAGCAAAGTTTTCTCGATTAAAATGTCATCGGGAACCTCTTTGATTGCTTCCTCGTTGAAAGACCAGAAACAATGTTCTTGTTTCAGTTTTTCTGTCAGGCCGTATTTTATCTCATCACTTGAAACCATTTGTAAGTTATTCTTTTTTGCAAAGATAGTGATTATGGCGGAGAACAGATGGCAGGGGATGATTTTTTTGCTAATTGTTGATATGGACTGCGGCTGTTGAGTTCTATGGGAGTATTAAATGGAAAGCATATTTCCCTTCTTTAACGCTCTTTTGACAGTTTGCTCATGAAATTTGGAAATTTTGTAATCATTGAAAGGATAACATTCATCCCAATGCTCGGGAGAAATTGATATGCCTAAGCTGACATATTGGGATTTGCGATTTTGTGTCACTCTTAGCATTAGTGGGTGGTTTCCATTCTTTAGTGTTTTTGATGTGTAGTAAACTGATGAAACATAGGTGTTTATGTTTGAATTTCGGTTTAAACATCGTGCTTGTTTATGTGAGATTTCTCGGCAAAAAGAAAGAGAGTTACTTTTGTAACTCTCTGATTTTCTGTGACCCCGGTGGGATTCGAACCCACGGCCCATTGATTAAGAGTCAATTGCTCTACCAACTGAGCTACGGAGTCTTTTTGTTGGTACGGCTTGTGACCGTTTTGCGGGTGCAAATATGCGACTATATTTTCATTTCTGCAAGAAAAATGAGGTTTATTGTTGAAAGATTTTTCTGTTTGCTGAATGTGAGTGTGTTGCGGGATCGTGGTGGAGGGGCGGATAAAAAGAATGGGGGACGCGTTGGCGCGTCCCCCGGAATTGAGGCGGGTGGGGATTACTCCTTGATATTGTGATAAACGTTGGTCACGTCCTCGTCTTCTTCTAATTTCTCCAGCAGCTTGTCTACCGTTTCGCGTTGTTCGGGGGTGAGTTCTTTCGTGTCCAGCGGAATGCGCTCGAATTCTCCGCTGACGATGCTGTAGTGGTTGTCCTCCAAGTATTTTTGGATGGCTCCAAATGATTCGAACGAGCCGTAAATGACGATTTGGTTCTCCTCCTCGTCTTCGAAAATCTCATCGGCTCCGTAGTCGATCATTTCCAATTCGAAATCTTCGATGTTGAAATTTTCCGGCTTGGAGATTCTGAATACTGATTTGCGGTCGAACAAGAAATCCAGGCTTCCGGATGTGCCCAGCGAGCCGCCGTATTTTGTGAAACAATGGCGCACGTTGGCGACGGTGCGGGTGTTGTTGTCGGTGGCGGTTTCAACCACGATGGCGATGCCGAAAGGTCCGTAGCCTTCGTAAACAACTTCTTTGTAATCGGAGGTGTCTTTGGACACGGCCCGTTTGATGGCCCGCTCCACGTTTTCTTTGGGCATGTTTTCCGCCTTGGCGTTTTGGATAAGCATGCGCAGGCGGGTATTGTTTGCAGGATCCGGACCTCCGGCTTTTACGGCAATGTCGATTTCTTTACCGATTCTCGTGAATGTGCGGGCCATGTTGCCCCATCTCTTCAATTTCCGTGCTTTACGGTATTCAAACGCTCTTCCCATATACTGAAAATGTTATTTATACAGATTTGAAAACGCGAATTTAATTCTTTGTTGTTAAAGAAAAAAAGAAATTCCGGGAAATTGCTGGAACGGGGAATTATTCGACGAGTTCCACGCTGAAATCGTCGATGTAAACGCCCGTGCCGGCTTGGCGGGTCTTGCCGTAAGTGCGGATTTCGATGCGGAGAAGTTTGGCTTCGTCGGGGGCCCGGAATGTCTTTCCCTCGAATACGTTCGTCCAGCCGTCGGTCTGTTTCAGGTATTTCGGGGATTGTATGGGAGTGTTGTATGCCTTGGGCAGCGCCTGGCTTTTGCTTTTCCGCCAGTAGCAGTAGTATTTCCAGGAAAAGTCGGCGTGGGGCGCATTCACGTGCATTTTTATTTCGTAACGCTCTCCGGGTGTGATTTCCACGTCCTGGTACAGATACGTCTTACCCTCGAGGCGCACGGCTTGCTTTCCGTGTAGGACGGGTGAGGCGTTGATTTTGACGGCTGCGCTGTCCCGTCCGTTGCGGTAGTAGTGCCAGCCGTCGGGCGGCTCGCTGCCGTCGAACCATTGCTCGAAGCTGCCATTGGAAAGCAAGTTGATGCCGTTTCCGTGCCCGACGTCTTCTCCCGGCAAGTCTCCGGGGGCGGGTTCTTCGTCGGCCAGTTCGTTGAAGCGGCAGTCGACGCAGATGGTTTGGTTGGTGTCTACGGTCGTGTTGAATGGGATTCGCTTGTGGGCCACGCCCGAGTCGGTCGAGTACGCCAGGAAGAGTTGGGCCGTCGGCGTTTCGATGGGAAACGTGGTGAGCCTTGTCTCTATTTCATCCGAGACGGCGAGTGGAAGAATGATACAGGTTTCTGGAGAGATGCTTTCTCCCGAGAAAGACGCGGATGACGGAACCGGGAACAATTTTAACTTCAATTCCGAGATGCCGGACGGTATTCCGGAGATGCGGATGCGCAGCTCGCCAGTGCGTGGGAATAGCCGGACGGTGTCGAGAATCGTGGAGTTGTCCGTGACGTACACGCTTTCCAAGGCTGTGAGGAAAGGGGACGCTTCTCCATGGCCGTCTTCCCGGAGGGGCAGGCGCAGCATGATGTCGTCCAGCGACGCGCCTCGCCCTGCGTCGATTTCGTCGGGAGTCCTGGCGTTGGCCGCAAAGGCAAGGCGGTACCGCCCGTAAGGCAGTTCTGTCGCAAGCGTCTTGCCGTCCCAGGAGGCGGAGTCGAAAACATAGTGGCGGACGATGGCGTCGTCCCGGTTGACGGCCCATAAATGCAAACTGGAGACACCCTCGCCGGCCGTGTCGCCGGAAGGCTTGCAAGAAAGCGTCAACGGGATTGTTATTTCCTTGCCTGTTTCCTGTTTTTGTTCGCAGGCGGCCAAAAGCAGCGCGGTCAGTGCGATGAGTGGTATGGGGCGCATGGTTAAAAAATGGATATTCCGCTGTAAGTTGTGAATCGTTCCAAGGTTTCTATGCCGAGATTGGAATTCCCGTATTTGTTTAGTCGCGGACTCCATACGGCGATGCTTAGCTGTCCGGGGATAAGGGCCACGATGCCTCCTCCCACCCCGCTCTTCCCGGGCATGCCGACCCGGAAGGCGAATTCTCCGGATTCGTCGTAGAAACCGCAGGTGAGCATGAGGGCGTTTAGCCGTTTGGCCTGGCTGACGGACAAGATTTGCTCGCCCGAGTGGGGGTTGATGCCGTGATTGGCCAAAAAAAGGAACGACCTCGCCAGTTCCTCGCACGTCATGGTGATGCCGCATTGGTGGCAGTAGACGTCGAGCAGGGAGTCTACGTCGTTGTCGATGTTGTTGAAGCTCTTCATGAAATAGCCCAAGGCTTGGTTGCGGCTTCCGTGTTCCAACTCGGAGACGGCCACGTTCTTGTCGTAATAAATGTCGTCCGTGCGGGCCGCTTCTCTCACAAATTTTAAAATCGCCTCCTTGGGATGGGAATAGAGGCTCATCAGCTTGTCCGTGACGACGAGCGCTCCGGCGTTGATGAACGGGTTCCGGGGAATGCCGTTTTCCCACTCCAGCTGGACAAGGGAATTGAACGCGGTGCCCGAAGGCTCTTTGCCGACATGCCGCCATAGCCGGTCCCCCATGTGCCGGATGACCATGGCCAGGGTGAACACTTTGGATATGCTTTGGATGGAGAACTTGGATTGGTAATCGCCCACGCCGATGACCTCTCCGTCGATGGTGGCGATGGCGATGCCGAATTGTTCCGGGTCCACATTGGCCAAGGCGGGAATGTAGTCGGCCACATTCCCGTCGGCTGGCAAAGCTTTCACTTCCCGGTATATTTGCCCGATGATGTCCTTGTATCTGGTGTTCATGCCTCTCTCATGTATTGAAAGTATTGTCTTAAAACCTCGCCGTTCATGTGGGCCGGTGTTTTGACGACGAGCAACGCCGGCAGGTCCTGTGGCGCGTAAAGCTCCTTCAGCGCCATTTGCAAAGAATCTTCGTCCTGGGCCTTCAGCACTTTCAGTCCGTACGCTTTTGCGATGCGGGCGATGTCTTGCTCGTGGGGAAGCTCGCATAGTTCCCGTACCTCCTCGATTTGGGATGTCTCCGGGGAAATCCGGTAGGAACTCCCTCCCTCGTTGTCGATGACAATGATTTTGAGGGCGGTGGGTAATTCTGCGATGAGCAGGGCGTTCGAGTCGTAAAGGAAACTGTTGTCTCCTAAAATGACCGTCACTGTGTTGTGCGTTTTCAGGGTGAACCCGGTGGCGGTGGACAGGCAGCCTTCAATGCCGTGCGTCCCGCAGTTTCCCCACGTGTACCCGATAATGGTGTAGTCGAACAGGTCCATGTACCGCATGGGGGTGCTCGTGCCTAATTGGAGGTCGCTTTCTTCCGGTTGCGTCTGGGCGATGATGGAGAAAGCCTTTAAGTCGCTCCAGGGAGCGTTCTCGATGAAAGCCTTGTGCCGTTGCTCTGCGATTTGGACTTTCGTCTCCCACAACTGGTGGAATTTGGAACGTTTCCTCTTTTTCCCCTGGGCTTTGATAAACTGGTCGAAGAACGAGTCCGGTTGCATGGGGATGTGTACGGACAGGGACTTGAACGTGTCCGGCGCATAGGCTTCTTCGCCGATGTGCCATGTCTTGGTGAGCCGCCCTTTGCGGATGAACTCTTGCAACTTGCGGGAGGATACGGCTCCGCCGCAAGTGATGACAAGGTCGGGCAGGAAGGCGTTTTCCTCCTCGGGAGTGATGGTCGCGAGGACCCGGTCAATGTGTTTGACTCCTTTCCCGCAGACAAGGTTGGACATGTTCTCGTGGACCACGACGACATCGTAGTTCTTCTCCATCTTCATTACGAATTCCCCGACGTCGAAACTCCTCAGCATGGGGCCGATGACCACCATGATTCGCTTCCGCTCGTTGAAATTGCGGCAGAGGCTTTTCATGGAAAGTTCGGAATTGCTCTTGAGGGGGGCGATGGGAAGCGCGCCGCTTATCCGCATGGAGGGCGGCGTGTTGAAATTGCCCAGGGGCTCGCGGATGGGAATGTTGATGTGTACCGGGCCATTGGGGTTCTGGGAGGAGGCGTTGACGGCCTCCCGCATAATCCTGTTGGCGTACCAGCGCTCGTCGTCGCAGGAAATCGATGACGGTACTTGGCAGCGGTATTTGAAGAATGGGGCGAGCGCCTCCTGTTGCTCGACCATGTGCCCGTCGTTCTGGTTAAGCCATTCCTCGGGACGGTCGGCCGTGACGACGATGAGGGGCAGGTGTTGGTAATAGGCCTCCGCAATGGCGGGGGCGCAATTCAGGAGGGCGGTCCCGTTCGGGCAGATGAGGGCCACGGGGGGAATCGCCAGTTGGGCCATCCCCAATGCGAAGAAACCGGCCGCCCGGGCGTCCAGTATGGTGTGGCAATGGAAAAAGGGAATGCGCGCCAGACTGACGGAAATGGGGGCGTTGGAGGCTCCCGGGACAATTACGATGTCGGACACGAACCCCAGCGCGAGGTGGTTTACGAGAAGACGGACCGTCTCGATGTCAGAAATTTGTTTTGCCATAATTGATTTGTCGTATTAGGTTTAATATCGTATTCGCTTTTTCATTTGTCTCCTGCCATTTGCGCTCCGGGTCGGAATCGGGCGTGATGTCGCTTCCGACGAACAACTTCAGCGCGTCGTCGAATATTTCCATCGAGCGGAGGTTCATGAACAGGTCGAAACCGCCGCTGGCTGACAGGGGGCCCAAATAACCGGTGTAATACTTCCGGTCCTGGGCTTCCGTCTCGACGATGATTTGCATGGTATTCTTCTTGGGAATGCCGCATACGGCCGGAGAGGGATGGAGCGTCTTTGCCAGGATGTCAATCTGGTCGGCGGACAACTGCTCGTCGCTTTTGAAATGGGTGCACAGATGGAGCATGTTGCCGGCCTGCATGGTGGCGGGGCCGGATTTTTCTAGGTTGCGGCGGAAAAAAGGCCGTAGCGTCTCGCCGATATAGTTGGAGATTGTTTCTTGCTCCTCGATTTCCTGCTCGTCCCATGCGGGAGTGTCGCCGCCCGCCGGGCTGGGCCGGACTCCGGACAGCAACGTGGTCTGGAAGCCTTCCCGGCTGTAGCGCAAGAAAGGTTCCGGGCTGGCCCCCATCCAGGCGCATTTGCCCGGGATGGCCACGAAGAACACGAAGGCGTGGCGGTATTGCAGCATTTGGCGGAACAGGGACGGGGCGGTCAATATGGAGTCGCAGGGAATGGTGATGGTGCGGCTGAGCGTGGCCGTCCTTATGTTTTCTTGCTCCAGAATGTTTTTTAGGGAACGGACTTTGTCCACAAACTCGAGGTGCCCCCAGTCTTGGCAGGAGAACTTTCGCTCGGGCGTGTTGAAGACGGTGTTCTGCAAGTTGACGATGGCCGCCGGGTCGGTCAGCGCGTTGCGGAACTTTAAGTCGGGACGAATGATATAGGGAAAACTCCATGACGAGGGATTGAAAGGAACGATGACGAAGCCCTCCTCTCCCCGGTGGTACTCGAAACCTTTAAAGAGGGTGGTGTCGTCGGTCAGCTGGGCTCCGAAGACGACATCTTCCGTGTCCGGCAGACGGTAGGTGTAAAAAGGAATGTTGTTCCTTAGACAGATGGACTGGACCTCTGTGATGGAAAGTTGTTGGGTCATGTTCGAGATGTTCTATTTTGATTGTTCCGCAAAGATACGAAGATTTGTGTAAAAAGGGCTATTGTTGTTGACAATCCTCGTTGCCTTTTAAAACGGGCAGGCTGATGTGGTACTTGACGGCCACGAGGCGACACAGAATGACGCTTGCGGCCGTGATGAGCTGGGTGGCGATGTGCCCCGTGCCGACGGTCTCGCACAAATAGTAGAGGAAGCCCCCGACGATGCAGGCCAGGGCGTAAATGTCCTTTCTGAAAATCAAGGGGACCTCGTTGATGAAAATGTCGCGGATGACGCCGCCCACGGCCCCCGTCACCATCCCCATGATGATGGCGACCCACATCGGGAACGACGCGTCGAGGCTTTTTTCTATGCCCACCACGGTGAACAGCCCCAATCCGATGGCGTCGAATATGAAAAACGTGTTGTTCAGCCGGATGACGTATCGGCCGAAACAGATGACGAAAAGCAGGGCGAGACCCGTGACGACGAGGTAAGAGGGTTGGTACATCCAAAACGGGGAATACCCCAGCATGATGTCGCGGATTGTGCCTCCCCCGATGGCCGTGGCGGCTCCCACGACATAGGCTCCGAACCAGTCGAACCGCTTGGCCGAGGCCAGCCGGATTCCGCTGATGGCGAATGCGAACGTTCCGACGTAGTCGATGACAGTGGTAAAATCGATGCTCATTTTGTTTTGCTTTTAATTGTGGCGCGAAATTAAGCATCAATTCCGTAATTTTCAATGCCTGTCCTTTCCCGCTTCTGACGATTTCCTGAAAATGTGGACCGCGTTTCTTGGAAAAAGTTGACTTGTTTTTCTTCCGCTTGTTTTCCACGCTTGCACAGATTGTGTCCAGGTTGGCTCCAACTCTGATCCGATTTACTCCGAGTTATCTCGGAGTAAAGAAGGTTTGTCATTGTGTCGGATTTTTTGGAATCAGTGCAAGAGGGAGAAAAGTGTGTGGGAAAAGTGGTTTCCCCCTCCGCTTCGGGAAGGAAATCCGGAAGGGAGGGGGAAGAAACACAGGATATGGTTTGTTCGCAAGGTTATCTCATTTGGCGGCGGAACCAGAGGACGCAGCCGCTGGCGAGCAGCAGGGCGGGGCATATCCATCTGAAGAAGAGGTTGGCCCATTTGGTGGTGGATGTCCCGCTCGCCGTGTCCGCTGAGGAAGGCCACGCTCGGGCTGCCGTCAATCATGGTATTCAGGGCCGCGGTGATTTCGGCTTTCGAGGGGTAGCGGTTGGAGCCGCTGAACATGCGGAGGAACACTTTCTGCCCGTTCTCCCGCTCGATGAGGCGCACGTGGCGGTTCTCCTCCTTCGAGAGGTCGACGCGCTCCCGGATTTGGGCGGGAGGTGACATATCCCAGCAGGGCGATGGAGACGAGGTGTATTTCGTGTTTCTGAACACTTTGTCCAGCACGCTTTCCGCCGTCTCGTTATTGGCGCTGACGGATAGCCGTTTCATGTCGCGCACCTGGTCGTCGTTGTGGAAAAATTTGTAGGTGGTTTGTTTTTTTCAATTCGTCAAACAGCATGGAGAGTGTGACCTGTTTGAGATTTAATGTCACTCGCTGCGGCTCGTTTGGCACGCCTTTTGCTGTAAGACAAAATAGATTGGTTCCAATAATTGCCAATAAAACCACTCGGCAGAGGAATTTTAAAGGCATACTTAGTAATGCACTGTTTTTTTCATACTTTTGTAGTATTAAATTTATAATAAATGTAAAGTAGCAAGGAAGCATCTGATGTTGGTCGCACGGGTGCTTCTTCTACTTTTTTTCAAGATTACTCTATCTTTTTCCATGCTATATGTTATGTCCAAATGGGTGCATAAAACTTGCATCGCCATGTGGATGTCCTCTTCATCAAATTCGCCGCTAAAGGCTTGGGGAAATGTTTCCCCGGTTTGGTTCTCGATGGTGACTCCGTACCATCTTTCCAGTTTCCAGACTACATCGTTAAATGGTTCATGCTTGATGGACAAGATGCCGTCTTTCCATTTGACTTTCTCCGCCGCATTGACAAGCACCACTGTCGTTTGTTGCTTATTCATGTCATAGATACGCGAGTTCGGGATAAAAAAACAGGGACGCATGGCCACGCGTCCCTGTCTATGATGGGAAAGTTTTTTAAGCTTCTTTTTTGGCCATTTCCATGAGAATGTTCAATACTTGGATGGCGCTCTTGGAAACTTTGGTGCCGGGGCCGAAGATGGCGACTGCTCCCGCGTCAAACAGGAACTGATAGTCTTGGTGGGGAATCACACCGCCCACGAAAACGAGAATGTCTTCCCGTCCGAGTTTCTTCAGTTCGTTGATGACGGCCGGAACGAGCGTCTTGTGTCCTGCGGCCAGCGAGGAAACGCCGATTGCGTGCACGTCGTTCTCGACGGCCTGCTTGGCGGTCTCTTCTGGGGTTTGGAACAACGGTCCCATGTCCACGTCGAAGCCAATGTCGGCAAAGCCGGTGGCGACAACCTTGGCTCCACGGTCGTGTCCGTCCTGGCCCATCTTGGCAATCATGATACGCGGACGACGTCCCGTCATTTCCGCAAATTGGTTGGCTAATTCCTTGGCGTGGTTGAAGTCCTCGTCTTCCTTGGCCACGCTCGAATATACTCCGCTCACGGTTCTGATAACAGCTTTATAACGTCCTACAACTTTTTCACACGCGTAAGAGATTTCTCCCAACGAAGCTCTCTTCTTGGCTGCGTCCACGGCCAGTTCCAGCAGGTTGCCTTCGCCGGTCTCGGCGCAACGGGTGATGGCGTCCAGCGCGGCGTCCACCTCGGCCTGGTTGCGGTTGGCGCGCAATTCTTGCAGACGGCGGATTTGTGCCTCGCGCACGGCGGTGTTGTCCACTTCGAGAATGTCGATGGGGTCCTCTTTGTCCAGACGGTACTTGTTCGTGCCCACGATGGTCTGCTCGCCGCTGTCGATGCGGGCTTGCGTGCGGGCCGCGGCCTCCTCGATGCGGAGTTTCGGAATTCCGGATTCAATGGCCTTGGCCATGCCGCCCAGTTTCTCGACTTCTTGGATGTGGGCCCAGGCTTTGTGAACCAGCTCGTTGGTCAGGCTCTCCACATAGTAGGAACCACCCCACGGGTCGATGGCGCGGCAAACCGTGGTCTCGTCTTGGATGTAGATTTGCGTGTTGCGGGCGATGCGGGCGGAGAAGTCGGTCGGCAATGCGATGGCCTCGTCCAACGCGTTGGTGTGCAACGACTGCGTGTGTCCCAGAGCGGCTCCCATGGCCTCGATGCAGGTGCGTCCCACGTTGTTGAACGGGTCTTGCTCCGTCAACGACCATCCGGATGTCTGGCAGTGCGTGCGCAACGCCAGAGATTTCGGGTTCTTCGGATTGAACTGTTTTACAATCTTCGCCCACAACAGACGTCCCGCTCTCATCTTGGCGATTTCCATGAAGTGGTTCATGCCGATTGCCCAGAAGAAGGACAAGCGGGGCGCGAAGGCGTCGATGTCCAGCCCTGCGTTGATACCCGTGCGCAAGTATTCCAATCCGTCCGCCAGCGTGTAGGCAAGCTCGATGTCGGCTGTCGCGCCGGCTTCTTGCATGTGGTAGCCGGAGATGGAGATGGAGTTGAACTTGGGCATGTATTTGGACGTGTATTCGAAAATGTCGGCGATAATCTTCATCGAGAACTTCGGAGGATAAATATAGGTGTTACGCACCATGAACTCCTTCAGAATGTCGTTCTGGATGGTTCCGGACAATTGCTCGAGAGAGGCTCCTTGTTCCAGCCCGGCGACAATGTAGAATGCCAACACGGGAAGAACGGCCCCGTTCATTGTCATGGAAACTGACATCTTGTCCAACGGAATCTGGTCGAACAGGATTTCCATGTCCATGATGGAATCCACGGCCACGCCCGCCTTGCCGACATCGCCGATCACGCGGGGATGGTCAGAGTCGTATCCTCTGTGGGTGGCCAAGTCGAACGCCACGGAAAGTCCCTTTTGCCCGGCTGCCAGGTTGCGGCGGTAGAACGCGTTGGACTCCTCCGCGGTGGAGAACCCGGCGTATTGGCGGATTGTCCACGGACGCAACGGATACATGGCCGAGTACGGGCCGCGCAAATAAGGCGGAATACCGGACACGTAGTTCAAGTGTTCCATGTTTTGAATGTCCTCTTCCGTGTACACGGGTTTTACCGGTATCAGTTCCGGTGTCATCCAGTTTTTCTCGATGTGGTTAGCTTTCTCCCACTCGCTGGCGGAAGTGGCGAGTTTTTGGGATGACTTGATATCTATGTCTTTGAAATTCGGTTTCATCTTCTAATACTCTAAAATCGTCAAATTATTTAATTCCCAACATTTCCTGGTAATTCTTCAGGTCTTCCAGCACGTTGCATTTCACGTGGATGAAGTGCTTCAGTCCGGCTTCCTCCAGTTGGGGTCTTGATTCCGGATTGCCTGCCACCACGAGAATGGCTTTGTCCTTCAATGCGGCATAAATCTCGGGAGCGATGGTCGCGTACTCGTCGTCCGAGCTGCAGATTACCACGATGTCCGCTTTATTGTCGAGGCAAGCCTTGACGCCTTCCTCCACCGTCTTGAACCCGTTGTTGCTGATGACCTGGAATCCGGCGCAGGCGAAGAAGTTGCAAGCGAATTGGGCTCTTGCGATGCGCATGGCCAGGTTGCCCATCGGGAACATGTAAACCACCGGACGGCGGCCGTGTTCCTTGGCGAACATGTCGGTCTTCAAGCGCATGGCCTCGAAGGCCTGCGTTCCGCGGTAGGGCTTCAATGTCTCCACGGTGGCTCCCTCTGCCGTGTGGTCTTCCGGTTTCAGCACGCAGTCGCAAAGAGTGTCCTCGATTTTCTCGTTGAAATTGGGGAACTGGTTCGTGCCCAAGAAATTCTCCTTGCGGTTGGCGATGTCCTGGTCTCTCTTTTGAGCGGTGGCCTTGACGGCGGCTTGAACGAAGCCTTTCTCGATGGCCTTGATCATGCCTCCTTGCTCCTGCACTTCCAGGAACAGTTTCCAGGCGGCCTCGGCGATGTATTCCGTCAGCTCCTCGATGTAATAAGAGCCTCCGGCGGCGTCGACGATTTTGTCGAAGTGGGCCTCCTCTTTCAGCAGCAACTGTTGGTTGCGGGCGATTCGCTCGCCCAACTCGGACGGGTGGCACTCGAACGCGTAGTCGTACGGATGAACCGTGAACGAGTCAACTCCGCCGATGGCCGCGGACATGGATTCCGTCTGCGTGCGCAGCATGTTCACGTAGGCGTCGTAAACCGTCTTGTTCCATTCCGACGTCTCCGCATGGATGTTCATCTTGCAAACGCAGTCGCAGCAAGGATTGTAGGCTTTCACGATTTTCGCCCACAAGTAGCGGGCCGCTCTCAATTTGGCGATTTCCATGAAATATTTGGAGCCGATGGCGAAATGGAAACGCATGCGCGGGGCGACGTCCTTCACGTCCATTCCGGCGTCCGTCAGTTTGTCGAGGTATTCCACTCCGGCGGCCAGGCTGAATCCGAGTTCTTGCACGATGGACGCGCCCGAGTTGTTGAAGTGCAGGCCGCCCACCTCGATGCTCTTGAAGTTCTTCATGGAGGCGGTGCTTTCCGTGGTCTCCTTTACCACGTGGAAAGGATTCGGGTCGCAGAATTTGCCTTCCAGCAACAATTTGCTAATCGGGTCGATGTTGATTCCGCCGCGGATTTTTTCCGGGTCGATACCGCGCTCGGACACTACTTCCTGGAACATCTTCAGGATGGCCACCTTGTTGCAGCACAGCGTGAAGTTCACTTCCACGCACTCCAGGCAGATGTCTTTCAACAACGTCTCCATGTCCGCCTTCGTGAAATTCTTGCAGTTCGTCATCACGAATCCCAATGAATCCACGCCCCGGTTCAACACGTCCAGCGCTTTCCGGTTGGCCTCCGCCGCGTCTTCCACCACGATGTCCTGGCGCACAAACCAATTGTTGTTGTCCTTCTTGTTGCCTCTCACGAAAGGAAACTCTCCCGGGAAGCATTCCAGATTCTTGAGGTCTTTCATGTTTTCCAACCGGTACATCGGCTGCACGTTGAAGCCCTCGTTTGTTCTCCAAACCAGCTTTTTGTTGAAGTCAGCCCCTTTGAGGTCTGCGGTGACTTTGTCCAGCCACTCCTGGGTCGTGGTCGGCGCAAACTCACTGAAAAGCTTTTCGTTTACATTCTCTGCCATAATAAGTTTTTATGTATTTGTTACGTAACTGTTTGTTGGTAAAAACCAAAGACAAAATTAGACCTTTCCCGCAATAAAAAAAAGAATTTCTTCTTTATTTCGCATTTTCTTGCGTTCTTTGTAGTGTCAAACATAAAGCAAAAAACAAATGAAAAAGATTAGAGTAGCTGTTGTGGGCTACGGAAACATCGGCCACTATGTGCTGGATGCCCTCCGTGAAGCCCCTGATTTTGAGTTGGCGGGAGTCGTCCGTCGCGACCCTTCCCGCGTGCCCGCCGAGTTGGGAAACATTCCCGTGGTCGCTGACATCGCCGCCCTTTCCGGCGTGGATGTCGCCATATTGTGTACTCCGTCCCGGAAAGTCGAGGAATACGCTTCCCGGATTCTGGCCCAAGGAATCAACACTGTCGACAGTTTCGACATCCACACGGACATCCCCGGTGTCTATGAGCGCCTGGGGAAAATCGCCGAGGCGCATGGAAAAGTGTCCGTCCTCTCCGCCGGATGGGACCCTGGTTCCGACTCCGTCGTGCGCGCCCTCTTGGAGGCCTGCGCCCCGAAAGGCATCACGTACACCAACTTCGGTCCCGGCATGAGCATGGGCCACACCGTGGCGGTGAAAGCCGTCCCCGGCGTGAAAGCCGCCCTCTCGATGACCATCCCCGTCGGCACGGGCATCCATCGCCGCATGGTCTATGTGGAATTGGAGGAAGGCGCGGACTTCGCCGCCGTGGCCGACGCCATTAAAACGGACCCCTATTTCGCGCACGACGAGACCCACGTGCGCCAGGTGGAAAGCGTCGACGCGCTGAAAGACATGGGCCACGGCGTGAACCTCACCCGCAAAGGCGTTTCCGGCCGCACGCAAAACCAGCTCTTCGAGTTCAACATGCGCATCAACAACCCGGCCCTGACCGCCCAGATTCTCGTGGGAGCGGCCCGCGCCGCCATGCGCCAGCGTCCCGGCTGCTACACCCTTATCGAGATTCCGGTGGTGGACCTCCTGCCCGGCGAGCGTAAGGAATGGGTGCGCCGTCTGGTGTGATTTCCCCGGTTGAATAGGGCGCGTTCATGGCGTCCTTAGGGTGTGTTCATGGTGTGCTTAGGGTATACAGCCAATGCGCCTTTGCGTCACAGTCGTTTCACAGCCACCCAATTGAGCGGCTGTGAAACGACTGTGACAGGAGCGTGTATTGACCGTATACCCTAAACACATATTGTACGTACCCTTAACGCACTATGACCGCGCACGGAGGAATCTTTTGCGGAGCGTCGTTTCCCCAAGGATTTTTCCTTGCGCCCCGAATGAGGCGCGGAGGAGGTTTGTTAATTGATGTTTATTCTGCGGAAGGGGGAGGTGTTTCCCATCGAATTGTTGTACCTTTGACATCATAGAAATTAGCTGTTATTGGAAATGGACACATTGAAATTGAAGGAAGAGATACAGAAGGCGTGTAAAGTGCTGAACGATGGAGGGCTTATCCTCTATCCCACGGACACGATTTGGGGAATCGGTTGCGACGCCACGAACGAGGAGGCCGTGCGGCGGGTGTACGAGTTGAAGCGGCGCGACGACTCGAAGGCCATGCTCGTCTTGCTCGACGACGTGGGGCGGCTGCCCTCCTACGTGGACATGCCCGATGTGGCCTACGACCTGCTGGAGGCGGCGGACAAGCCGATGACGATTGTTTATCCCGGGGCGAAAAACTTGGCCCTCAACCTGATAGCCGATGACGGCACGATAGGCATACGGGTGACGAAGGAAGCCTTCTCCTGCGGCATGATAGCCCGCTTTCGGCGGCCTGTGGTGTCCACTTCGGCCAACATCAGCGGGAAGCCTTCGCCGCGGTGTTTTGCCGAGATTGGCGAGGAGGTGAAAAACGGGGTGGACTACATCGTGGATTTCCGGCGGGAAGAGTCGGGCAATCCGGCCCCGTCGAGCGTTATCAAGTTGGGCAGGGGGGGAGAGATTCAAATTATCAGAAAATAAAGAATAAGCGTATGGCGTTGATATTAAACATTGACACGGCCACCGAGGTGTGTTCCGTGGCGCTTGCCCGGGACGGTCGTCTGGTGGCGGTGAAAGAGAATGGAGAAGGTTTGAACCACTCGACGCTTTTGGGCGTGTATGTGGACGAGGTGTTGCGGGAAGCCCGGCTGTCGGCCGCCGACTTGGACGCCGTGGCGGTGAGCATGGGCCCGGGGTCCTACACGGGCTTGCGCATCGGGGTGTCGTTGGCGAAGGGGCTTTGCTTCGGCGCGGAGAAGCCGCTGATTGCCGTGGGCACGTTGAACGCCTTGGCCCACGCGGCGATAGAGCGGACGGGACTGGAGGCGTTGTATTGCCCGATGATTGACGCCCGCCGGATGGAGGTTTACACGGCGGTGTTCGACCGGCAGGAGCGGTTGACGCGGGATATCGAGGCGGTTGTCGTGGACGAGCGTTCTTTCTCGGACCTTCTGGCGGCGGGACCGGTTTGCTTTTTCGGCAACGGGAGCGACAAAGTCCGGGGCGTGCTGTCTCATCCGAACGCCCGCTTCGTGAGCGGCGTGACCACTTCCGCCTTGAACATGACCGCCCTCTCGGAGCAGAAATTCGCCGCCTCCGATTTTGTGGACGTCGCCTATTTCGAGCCGTTCTATCTGAAAGACTTCGTGGCCACCGTCCCCAAACACAAGGTGCTGTGAGCGACTGTTTAGAAATAAAAAATGGAGGCGGAAGCCTCCATTTTTTTGTTTATTCCACCCGTTTGAAGTGATAGCGGATGTGTAGCAGGTTTTCGTCCATGGGACACATGCCTTCCAAAGTCCAGTCCTTTACCATGTTGTAGGTGTCGTATAGGAAGTCCGTGGGCTCGTAGTCGTAGATGGAGACTTCCAATGTCTCGTTGTCCTCCAGAATGCGGAAGCCGATTCGGGCGGGCCGGATGTCTTCGTGTGTGGCGGAGAAGTTGACGTTGGCGGCGCCCAGTTGCATTTCGGAGACGGTGACCTCGGGTGGACGCATTCCTGTGGCTTGCTCGTTGAGGAACACTTGTTTTTCTTGCAGGAAGGTCACGTCACATTCCCGGAAATACATGGAGAGGTCGCCGGTCAGATGCGGAATCAGGCGTCCGTCTTTGAATTCCAGAATGTCGTCCGGCGTGTTGTTGCGGGGAAGATTTTGCACCTCGGCTTCGTTGTAGCTCCACATTAAGCCGTTTTCGTAAAGATAATCCCACGACAAGGCTTCCGAGAACGCCCATTTGCCTTCCAGGTCGGCGACGGTGGTCGGGCCTTTCACGAGGACGTATATCTGGTCGATGTTGCCTGCGATGATGTTCTCGTCGCCCACGTTCAGGTACAGGTCGGTTTTCCCTTCTTCCCACTTGAGCAGCCGGATGGTGAGGTCGCTCTGATACTGGTTGCTGCCGAAAGAGAACACGTGGTCCGGGTTGTCCACGAGCTCGAAATGTTCGCCCTCCACGGCGGTCGACCGTTCGTCGATGTAGAACGGCACCTTGATTTCCGACGCGTGGGAGGAGTAGTAATTGCCCGTCAGCGCGTTTTTGATATAGGCGGTCACGGTGAGTTCTTGCGGAAGCACGTAGGACGATTGGTTGAACGACGCAATGACTTGTGCCTCTGCCACCAATTCGACGAGGGCGAAATCGAAGTCCCCGAACCGATAGCCGTCCACGGGGTGCAGGGTGAGTTTGACTGTCTTTCCGTCCTCTTTGCATGTTTTAGGGGAAATGATGACGCTTGCCGCCGTGTCGCCCGCCGCGAATTGGAATTCGTGGGCGGACAGCTCGTATTCTTCGCCTTCAATGGCCGCGCCTGAGACGTCGAAGGCGACAGTCATCTCTTGGGGCGCCGGTTGGGAGACGGTCAGTTTCACCTCTAACGATTCTGTGGGAGGCAGCGAGTAGACCGTTTGGGCGAACTGCAGTATGGGCGTGTTCAGGTCGATGGGGTCGTCTTCCTCGCAAGCGGCGAAGCCGAGACCGGCGAACAGCATGAATAAATATATGGCTCTTTTCATAATATCCGGTGTTTTAAGTTACACATCGTTTTCTGTACTCGGGGCCTCTTCCGAAGCGGCGTCGGCCGTGGCCTCCTCATATTCCAGTTGAAGTTGGCGAATCGCCTCGCGGTCCTCAGCCGTGAGAGTGGTCGGGAGCGGAAGCTGGTAGTCGTTGTCAATGGGGTCCATGCGGGGCGGCACTTCGTCTTCGCTGCCACAGCCGGCGCACAGGATTGTCATGATGGCGATAAAATATATGCTGATGAACTTTTTCATGGTATTCAGGTTTAGAGGTTTATTCATATCCGTTGTTTTGCTGCATTCCGGGGATGAGGAGCATGTCGTTGCGCGGGATGGGGGCCGTGTACATGAATTGCATGGTCGTGTACTTCTGTCCGTCTTTTGCCGCCCAGAATTCCGGCCGCCCGTGGCGTTTCAGTTCAAACCAGCGGTCTCCCTCCAGGAAAAGCTCCTTGCGACGCTCGCAATGGATGGCCCAGGTGAGTTTGCTGAAAGGCTGGCCGGTCGCGTCCTGTTGCAATTTGTTGTCGGTGTCCACGTCGGGGAGATTGCCCATCGTGTAAGGCGTGTGTCCCGTGACGCGTTTCGAGCGCAGGAGGTTCAGATATTTCAACGCGTTCGTGTTGTCGCCCAAATGCGCGTAGCTCTCTGCCATGACGAGGCACATTTCCGCGCTTCTGAGGTTGGCGAACACGCCTTTCGTGGCTTCCCGCTTGGCGTTGAACGAGAGGGCGTAGCGGATGTCGTTCTCTTTCTCTGCGAAGAGGTCCGCGAATTCCTTGCTCACCGGGCGGGCTTTTTGGAGTGTGCGCGTGTTGTCGTAGTCCGAGGAGCTGCTTTGTCCCGTGGCGTAGACGGAGGAACGCATCAGCACGTTGCCCAGTGCCGAGCTTTTTGAGTTCATCATGTTCAGGTATTCCTCCCCTTCCACAAGCGGATGGGCTTCCAGTATTTCTCCGGCGATGGCGGCGGCTTTGTCCCATTGCCGCGTCCAAAAGTAAACGCGGGCCAGGTAAAATTTTGCCACGTCCGCCGTGTAGCGGTAGATGGCCTCCTGGCGGTTGAGGCGGATGGCCTCCAGCAAGTCGTTCTCGATGAATGTGGCGGTTTGGTACAGGCTCGAGCGCGCCGGCCTATTTTCCATGTCGAATTCCTCCGTCAGCGACAGGCCCAGTTGCCGCTCGGCGGTGGCGGGGTCGTACGGGTCGCAGAACAGGCGCATGAGGTTGAAATAGCAGGCGCCCCGCATGGCGTGGGCGGTGGCCAGGATTGTCTTGCCGAGTTCGCTGTCGCGTTCTTCCAGCTCGTGGATGACGATGTTGCAATCCCGGATAGTGGAATAAATGCCCCGGTAAGCGTTTCGGGAATTGTTCAGCCACGAGCCCACGTATAGCGGCAGAGTGTTGCCGTCCGGATATTTGGTGAGGCTGGCCTCGAGGTTGTCGCTGAAGCATTCCAGCTCAAGCATCCAAATCGAGTTGCCGAAGATGTAGCTGTCCGTTCCTTGGTCTATGGCGTCCAGATGGGTGTGCAGCAGGGCGGAGAATTCTTCCGCCGTTTTGGGAATCACTTCCCCTTGCGGTTTCACGTCGAGATACTCCTTGCAGGAACTTGCGAGAAGCGCGATGATGGCGACGAATCCGATATGTATGAGTTTTTTCATGTTGTTATGTTTTAAAATCCGACACTGATACCGAGCGAGACAGTCCGCGACAGCGGGTAGGTCGCCCCCGGTGTTTCCGGGTCCAGCCCCGTGTAGTTGGTGATGGTGAACAGGTTTGTCATCATGCACGAAAGCGACACGGACGACAGCGGCGTTTTGTCCAAAATCTTGCCGGGAAGGCTGTAAGACAAGGAGATGTTTTGCACCCGCAGGTACGAGCCGTCTTCCAGCGTGGAGGCCTGCGTGATGGTGGAAGTCCACGGGTAGAGCTGTTTGAAGCCCAGGCTGGGACCGTGGGCGTCGATGATGCGGGGGTATTTCACGCCGGTGCGTCGTTCCGGAGTCCACCGGTCCACCACGTCTTTGCGCACGTTCAGGTGGTTGCGGTATAAATCGTTTTCCTCCGTGGGTACGTATTCGTTGGGGGTGCCGCCGAGCGTGTTGTACGAGGCGGGCGACGAAATCGTGTTCTTGATTTTCCCGTTGCAGGAATACACGCCGCCCACGCTGAGCGCCAAGCTCTTGTAGTTGAACGACAGGGTGAACCCTCCCGTCACTGGGGCGGTGGTCGTGCCCAGGTAATAGAAGTAATTGTCCGAGTCGGTCAAGTCGGCCACTTGTTGGATGTCGGCGTCCGGACGGAGTTGGTAGGTGTACAGGCCCGATTCCGGGCTGATTCCGTTCGACTTGCCGGCGAAAATGGAGCCGATGGGGTAGCCTTCCACCTCTGTGCCGTTCAGCCCGGTGGGCGACTCGTATTTCTTCAATATGTTCCTGTTCCAGGCCACGTTGGCGGAGAGGTTGAAGTTGAAGTCTTTAAGCCGGAGCACGCTCGCCTGCAATGTGAACTCCATTCCTTTGTTCTCGATTTCCGACGTGTTGTAGCCTTGGTTGTCGAATCCCGTGACGTAGGGCACTTCCACGTTGCTCACGACATCCTTGCTCAGCCGGTAATAGGCTTCGAAAACCCCGCCGACGCGGTTGTCAAAGAGCCCGAAATCCACGCCCACTTTCATGTCTTTGGTTTTCTCCCAGCGGAGTTTCGGATTGGGTGCCGATTTCACATACCCCGTGCGGTAGTTGTTGTCGTCCGCTTTCCGGTAGAGCGAGCTGTAGGCCATCACCAATTCCGGTTTCACCGACTTGCTGATGTTGCCCGTGTATCCCATGGAGAGGCTCAGTTTCAGGCGGCTCACCACCGGGCGCAGGGCCTCCATGAAGGCTTCGTCGCCAATGTGCCAGGCCGCGCCCACGGACCACGTGGGGTTGAACTGCTCCTTGCTGCCGAAGTTGTTCGAGCCGTCGGTGCGGAAAGTGACACTGGCGATGTATTTGTCGTGCAGCGTGTAGTCCGCCGCCGCGTAGAATGACGCGAAACGGCTCTCTTCGATGCTTTGTCCGGACAGGCCGTCGACAAAGGTGGCGAAGGTCACCATGTCGCTGTAATTGATTTTGTCGGTGCCTTCCTCCACCTCGGGCAGCGGCATGGAGGAATTGCCTGTCACCGGGTCGTATCCGTATCGTTTCGCATAAATGCTCTTGCCTTTTGAGCCGCGGATCTCAGTTCCGGCGATGAGGTTTAGCCGGTGGACGTCGGCGAAGATGTCCGAATAGTTGATTTGCGCCCGTGCGGTGTATGTCACGTTGTTGGCGGAGCTTTGCGTGATGGAGCCGTAAGTGCGGCGGCTGTTGAATTTCTCGAACGAGACTCGGTCGGAGAACGCGGCGAATGTTTCGATGCCGTTGATGTTGTCCGACTTGTTGTTGATGAACGAGTAAGCGGCCAGGCCGTTTATGCTGAACTTTGAGGATAGTTTGTAGTTCACTTGCAATTGCAGGTTGACGGAAGCGTCGTTCACTTCGCTTGAAGTCTCGTTGATTTCCCGCATGATGTTGTATCCGTTCGGAGGCAGGATGGTTTCCGTTCCCCCGTTGGCTTGCCGCAGGATGTGGTAGGTGTAGTCCGGGCGGTAGCTGCCGTCCTCATTGTATGGTTTCTCGTAGGGATTGGCGAAGTAGGCGTACTCGAACGGGTTCACGTTCATGGACGACCCCTTGGATTTTTGTTGCGCCAAATCGATGTTCAGGTCAAGGGACAATTGCTCGACGGGCCTTAACCCGATTTTGGCGCTCAGGTTATAGCGGTCGTAGGAGGTTTTCTTTAGGATTCCGTTGTCGTCGGAATAGCCGAGCGAAATGTAGTAGGCGGCTTTTTCCGAGCCTCCCGAGAACGACAGGTAATGGTTCATGGAAAAGGCGTTGCGGAAAATCTCGTCGAACCAGTTCGTGCTTGTCCGTGCCAGCTCGGCGATGTAGGCGTCCTGTTCTTCGGCGGTCATGGGTTCGAATCCTTCCGTGTCGGTCCACAATTGTCCGTTTTTCCCCAGTTTGCCTGTGCGGATGAGGCCGACAATCCCGATGACGGGTTGGTTCGTGGAGCCCACGTAAAATTCATCGTACAGCTCTTGTTCCCATGCCAGCTTTTCCGCCGAGTTCATCAGGTTCGCGTCCCGTTGGGGTTTCATCACGAGGGAGAAATTGGCGGCGTAGTTCACGGAGAATTTTCCGGCTTTTCCCTTCTTCGTGGTCACCACGATGACGCCTCCCGCCGCACGGGAACCGTAAATGGCCGTGGCGGACGCGTCTTTCAGTATGGTCACGCTTTCGATGTCGTTCGGGTTGATTCCGGCGATGCCGTTGGCGAAGATGTTGTTGAAGTCGCCCGCCTTGATTTGTCCGCCGCTGATGTCGGGGATGTCCCGTTGCAGGGGCACGCCGTCAATCACCCACAAGGGCTCGGCGTCGCCGGTGAGCGTGTTTGTCCCCCGGATGCGGATTTGCGCCGATTCCCCCGGTCGTCCGGAACGGGCCACGACGCTCACTCCGGCCACTTGCCCTTGCAGCAGTTGGTCCACGGTGGGCCGCACCTGGTTGGCGAAGACTTCTTCACCGAGTACCGCCACGGAGCCTGTCGAGCGGCGTTGGGTCGTGGTGGTGTATCCCGTGGTGACCACCACCTCGTCCAATTGGTCCACGGCCAGTCTCATCCTGATGTTCAGGTGGGTCTTGTCGGAGATTCTCACTTCTTGCGTTTCCATACCCACGAATGAGAAAAGCAATTTGTCGAATCCCGCGGGAACGTTGAGTTTGAAGTTTCCCTCCGCGTCGGTCGACACGCCGTTGACCGTGCCTTTGATTAGCACGGACACGCCGGGGAGCGGTTCTCCCCGCTCGTCTTTCACCGTTCCGGATATGGTCTTGGCGGAGATTTGGGTGGTTGTCGTCTTCTTTTTTTCCAAAAGGATGATTTTCTCTTGGATACGGTAGGTGAGGCCGGTTCCTTTCAGGACGGCGTTCAGCGCGCTGTCAAGGGACACTTCTTTCAGGTCTACGGTGACGTCGGTCACTTCTGTCACCAGTTTTTCGTTGTAGATAAAGCTGAAACCCGATTGTTTCTTGATTTCTTCTAACGCCGTGATGAGTTTGGCGTGGGTCATTTTCAACGTGATCCTCGTCGGGGAACTCGTTTGCGCTATTGCCTGCCCCGGGGCGAACAGGAATACCCCCAAAAGGAGGTAGAGCATTTTTAGCGATGTGAAAGGTCGTTTTCTTTCCATGTTTTAATTTATTTGTAGGTTAGAAATGATTATTTTCTTTTCATGTACACGGTGTTGCCCTCGATGTCGAAATGCACGGACGTGGAAGCCTCGATGGCGCCGAGCAGGGTGGACAGGGGGATGTGGTAAGAAATGTCTCCCGAGTAATACTCTTCTTGGTAGTCCCGCTGAAGGATGATGGTGACGTCGTAGCAGCGGGATATCTGTTTCAGAATTTGGGTCAGGGAGGTGTTGCGGAACCGGAACTGTCCGTCTCTCCATCCCGTGAGGATTGACGTGTCGCAGGAGTCCACTTGAATCGAGGGTTTTTCCTCTCTTGTGTCCACGCTGGCCATTTGGCCGGGGTGGAGAAGGCGGCTGCCGTGTTCGTTGTACACTTCCACCAACCCTTCCGTGAGTGCGGTGTAGACCCGCCCGTCGTCCTTGTAGCTGTTCACGTCGAAATGGGTGCCAAGGACTTTCACGTTGAGGGCCTCCGTGCTGACAATGAACGGGCGCGTGGTGTCTTTGGCCACTTCGAAGTAGGCCTCGCCTTTCAGGCTGACTTCCCGGTTGTTCTTGCCGAAATGGACGGGGTAGTACAATTTGCTGTCGGCGTTCAGCCATACTTTCGTGCCGTCCGATAAGATTAGATGGTAATAAGCGCCCTTGGGGATGATAATCGTGTTGTATTTCAGTTCTTCGTCCGTGGTGTCCTGGCTGTATGTGAGCCTGTCGGCGTGGAGCGTCGCGCCGGGCTCCAGCGCGGAGTGGGAAGTCGTGTCGGAGAGGTCGATTTTTTGGCCGTCCGAAAGGACAAGCGAGATTTGATTCCGGGAGTCTTCCCGTGCGAGGGTTATCGTGGATTTCCCCGGATTCAATAGCCAGATGCTGAAGCCGCCGGCCAGCAGGAGGCAAACGCAGGCCGCGGCTGTCCATGTGCCGAGTCGCCGGCGCCTTCTTGTGCGGCGGAGGAACACGCCCCACTCCTTTGCCGTGTCCACGGCGGAGTAACGCTCTGAAAGCGCGGCGGGTGACAGTCTTTCGGAAAGAATGGGGAGGTCTTCTCCCGGCAAGCATTGCCGGCGGTAGGCCGCAAGTTCCTCTTTTTCGGCCGGAGTCAGTCCGAAGAGCCGTTGTTTGCAAACGAGCCGGGCTATTTTTAATCCAATCGTGATGCGTTCCATAGTCGTGAAATTTCTAATAGAACGTATGGGCGGCAAAAAAGTATAGGTCGGAAAGTGTTTTTTTTAAAACTTTTTTCTCATGGTGATGATTCTCAGCAGCAACGGGCGTAGGGATTTGTACAATTGTTTGAAGGCGGAAGCCTTGTGGAATTTGACGGTGACCTCGCTTATGCCCATTTCCTGGGCTATCTCTTTGATTTTTTTTCCGGCAAGGTGCAATTGCATCACTTTCTGGCATTGGGGCGTGAGCCGTCGCACGGCCTGGTGGAGCAGAAAACGGGCTTCCTCGTCGATGAGGGATTGCAGTAGGAACTCGTCCGACGCTTTGGCCTGCACCTCCTGGCTCGAGAGCCGCTCTTTGTTTTTGATGTGCCGGAGGTGGTCGACGCATTTGTTTTTTATAAACGTGTACATGTAGCCGTCCAGCGACGGTTCGTCCTCGAAATACGTGTGGCGGCGGCTCCATACCTCAATGTAGGCTTCCTGGACGATGTCCTCCTGGGTGAAAGGTTCCGACAGGAACCTTCCCGCAAAGGCAAAAAACTTGGGGAATCCTTTTTTGAAAAATGATTCGAAAGGAATGCGAGAGCCGTCGCGCAATATGATGTCTTTGTCCGCTTTGTTATCCATCCTTCAAGAGTGTAGCTTCGTTTAGCAATCGTGTCGGAGAACAAAAATAAGCATAAAAAGCCATGAAACGGCCTAGTCTTCAAAGATTTTTTCTATCTTTGCGCCGCCTATCGAGAATAGGATAGTGTTTAACCCATTAAAAATTAAAGAAATGGCAACTAGAATCAGATTAGCAAGACATGGCCGTAAAGGCAAACCGTTCTATCATGTAGTGGTAGCAGACAGCCGCGCCCCGCGCGACGGACGTTACATCGAGCGTATCGGCTCCTACAACCCGATGACGGACCCCGCCACGGTGGATTTGAACTTCGAACGCGCGTTGTATTGGCTGAACGTCGGCGCGCAACCGACCGACACTGTGCGCAGCCTTCTTTCCCACGAGGGTGTTCTTTTGAAGAAGCACCTGCTGGGCGGTGTGAAGAAAGGCGCTTTTGACATGGCGACGGCGGAAGCCAAGTTCGAGGCGTGGAAGAAAGAGAGAATGGCCAAACTCCAGGCCCGCGTGACGAAGCTGGCCAATGAGTCCGAGGCCGCCCACAAAGCCCGCATAGAGGCTGAGACGAAGCAAAAAGAGGCGAAGGCCGAAGTCGTGGCCAAGAAACTGGCCGAGATAGCCGCCGCCAAGGCCGAGGCCGAGGCTGCTGCCCGCGCCGAAGCGGAAGCCGCCGCCAACGAGGCCGCCGCCGCCGACGCTCAAGCGGAGGCTCCGGCAGAAGCTCCCGCCGCGGAATAACTCTTGTCCCGATGATTAAACGAGAAGATTGCCTGAAAATAGGCGAAATCGGAAAAACCCACGGGCTGGAAGGCTCCGTGGTGGTTTATGCGGACAATGATCTTCTTGAAGGATATAGGGAAGAACCGATGTTCATCCTCTTGGAGGGAGCACCGGTTCCTTTTTATATCGCCGAGAACGGTCTCTCGCGCCGCAATCATTCCTCCTATATCGTGAAGTTCGACTATGTGGACGACCGGCGGCAGGCGGAGCGGCTGGTGGGGTGCGACCTTCTAATGGACAAGGAGCTGCTGGAAGAGGAGGATGTCCCCTTCGAATTGTCCGACATGCGGGGGTATGCCGTCCTGGACGTCCGCACGGGGGAGAAGGGCGAGTTGCTCCATGTGGACAATTACTCCGGCAACGTGGTGTTCACCATATCGCTCCTGGGCAAAGAAATACTGCTCCCTTATTCGGAGGATTACGTCCTGGAAATCCTTCCCGAGGAGCAATTCCTCCGCGTCGATATCCCCGAGGACATCTTCGACCTTTATTAAAATCCCTGTTTCGCGGAACATTTGTGGAAAAATTGTAACTTTACCCTCCTAAAGCGAAACGTTGTCATGGGATTTAAAGAAATAGAGATACGCAATTTTAGGGGAATACGGCATTTGCTGTTGTCCGACGTGAAACGGGTGAATTTGTTTGTCGGCAGGAATAATTGTGGGAAATCGAGCGTGCTGGACGCTGCTTTTTTATTGACGGGTTTCTCCAATCCGGCACTGTGTTACCGAATCAACCAATTCCGGGACTACAATCATTTTGCGGAAGAAGATATGGCGTTGAACTTTTATAACATGGATGTCTCCGTCCCGATTCGTTTGAGAGGCAAGTTGGGGGAGCGTGCCGTCCGGGAGTTGGAAATCGCTCCCGTGGTGGAGGCGTCCCGAATCGTGGAACCTGCCGAGGGACCGGCCGGCGGTCTTCTTTCGAGCCGGGAGGAGGACGGAAAGGCGGGGTTGAGCTTGATGTACAGTTATGTTTCCGAGGACGGAGGACAAGGTGCGGGGGGCGCTGCCATATTTCCCGAAGACAGGGCGCGGGACGATAAGATCGAGGTCCGTTCTCCCGGAACTTTCAGAGACACCCTGCATGGCGTTTACGTCAACTCGAAATTCGCCTTTGAGATTGCGGTGGATGATTTGTCCCGCATCATTGAAGAGAAGCAGGAGGGAATGGTTGTGGAGATATTGCGGCGCATCGAGCCTAAGATTCGTTCGATTGCTGTGTTGAAATCCGGAGTGAGTGTGGATGTCGGGTTGAGCCGCCTGATTCCTGTGAACATGCTGGGCGACGGAATCCGAAAACTCTTGGCCCTTGCCACGACGCTTTACAAGTGCCGGAACGGAATTCTTTTTGTCGATGAGATTGACAATGGACTACATTTCTCCTCGTTGCCTTCTTTATGGAAAGCGGTGGTGGAAATGGCGGAGTCGCTAAACGCTCAAGTATTCGCCACGACCCATAACGTTGAGTCGTTGCGCGCCTTGAGCGGTGTGCTTGCGGAGGAGAGGATGGCGGCGTATCGAAAGGACGTGATGTGTTATTCCTTGCGCCGCTTGGTTACGGACGAGCTGAAAGCCTATGGCTATTCGTTCGAGAAGTTTCAATATGCGATTAATCAGGAAATTGAAATCAGATGACACGAATTTTTGTCGAAGGACGTGACAAGGTGTTTATGGAGGTCTATTTGGCTCACTTGTTTGGCCGGAACGAAGGAAGGTGGGAGGTGGTCTCCGCCGGAGGCTACACGAAATTGCCCCTCTTGGACTTGCAATTTAAGGAGAACAGCGAGGCTGGAGGCATGAATCTTGTCGTTTTCGATGCGGATTTTGAGGAAAATGGAGGGGGATTCGTGGCAAGGAAATCGTATTTGCAGGCCCGGCTGGCGGAATTGGCATTGGAGGCGGATTTGTTTTTGTTTCCGAACGACAAAGCCGACGGTGATTTTGAAACGCTTTTGGAAAACATCGTGAACAAAGAGCATGAGTGCCTGTTGAGGTGTTTCGAGCAGTACGAGCGTTGCGTGGCGGGACATTGTGATGCGGCGGGAAAGCCCAAATACCTCCTTCCGACTCGGAAGGCCAAGATATACGCTTACGTGGAGTCCATTAAAAAGTCGAGGCGGGAGGCAGAGCGATTCAAGGGCGGTAAGGAATTTTTCTTTGATGATTCCCGTTATTGGGACTTGAATTCGTCTTATTTGTTTCCGTTGCGGAGTTTTCTTGAGACCAGGGTTGTGGGGTAATGTGTTGATAGCTATGAGAAAACGAGAGAATCGTGCAAATTCTCAATTCAATTGACAATTTGCACGATGGCAGCGGGGCGGTGCGCGGGGGAAGGGAGAAGCGGGGGAGACGGGGCGGGGGTACGATGGCGACGGGTCGGGGCAGGGTTATGGTTGCGCCGGGGTTTCGCCTGTTCATGCGAGAATGAGATGCGAATGCGATGCGTTTCATCGGTGTTTGCGAACACGGTTGATTCGTTGTCGAAACGTTGCTGGTTCGTTAGGAAAGGGGCGGAACCCCGGCGCAAGGGTGGCGTTGGGGACGTGTTGGAAGGGAGTGAGAAAGGAGGGGCGTGGTGGCGGGAATCGGGGAGGAGAAAATGTAATTTCGGTTAAAGCAAAATTTGCGGAAGAAAAAGTTGTCGGATGTGGAAAATTTTTATTTTGGAAAACTTTTCGAGTGTGTGGAATTTTCACTTTGTTGATATACAGTGTAATGTGTAAAATTTCGGAAAACTTTCCGATTTTATTTTGGGGAGCCGCTTTTCTAGGAATTATTTTTTCCATAGCTTTGTCGAGTTGAAAAATGAAGGTTGTTTGGTCATATATAATACTTGAACCATGGAAGAAATTGCAAATCAAGAAGGTGAAAAAAAGACAGTGGACGGGCATCCCGTCTATACGCAAGGGGAAGCGTTTGCCAGTTCGCTGGAGTATTTCCACGGCGACGAGCTGGCCGCCCGCGTGTGGGTGAGCAAGTACGCGCTGAAGGATTCGTTCGGCAATATTTTCGAGTTGAACCCGAACGACATGCACCGCCGTCTGGCGAGGGAAATCGCCCGCGTGGAGCGGCAGTACGAGAATCCGTTGTCGGAGGACGAGATTTTCGAGGTGTTGCGCGATTTCAAGTATATCGTGCCGCAGGGCGGTCCGATGACGGGAATCGGCAACGATTATCAAATCGCCTCGCTCTCCAATTGTTTCGTCATCGGGCACGACGGTCCAGCCGACTCTTACGGCGGGGTGATGAAAATCGACCAGGAGCAGGTGCAGCTGATGAAGCGGCGCGGGGGTGTGGGGCACGACTTGTCGCACATCCGTCCGAAAGGGTCGCCCGTGAAGAATTCGGCGCTGACCTCGACGGGAATCGTGCCGTTCATGGAGCGGTATTCCAATTCGACGCGGGAGGTGGCGCAGGACGGCCGCCGCGGGGCGTTGATGTTGAGCGTGTCGATTAATCATCCGGACTCGGAGAGTTTTATCGACGCCAAAATGACGGAGGGGAAGGTGACGGGGGCCAACGTGTCGGTGAAAATCGACGACGAGTTCATGAACGCCGTGATCGACGGACGGGAGTATGTGCAGAAGTATCCGGTGTATTCCGAGCATCCGAAGTACACGCGGGTGGTGGACGCGCGGACGTTGTGGCACAAAATCGTGCACAACGCGTGGAAGTCGGCCGAGCCGGGCATCCTGTTCTGGGACACCATTATCCGGGAGAGCGTGCCGGACTGCTACGCCGATCTGGGCTACCGTACGGTGTCGACGAACCCGTGCGGGGAGATTCCGCTGTGTCCTTACGACTCGTGCCGGTTGCTGGCGATAAATCTCTATTCTTACGTGGAGGAGCCGTTCACGCCGTGGGCGAAGTTCAATTACGACTTGTTCGAGAAGCACGTGGCGATAGCGCAGCGCATCATGGACGACATCATCGACCTGGAGCTGGAGAAAATCGACGCCATTCTGGAAAAAATCAACGAGGACCCGGAGGACATGGAGCTGAAGGGCGTGGAGGTCCACCTGTGGGAGAAGATTCGGAAGAAGGCGAAGGAAGGCAGGCGCACCGGAGTGGGTATCACGGCGGAGGGCGACATGCTGGCGGCCCTCGGGTTGCGCTACGGCAGCGACGAGGCGATTGATTTCTCGGTGGACGTGCACAAGCGGCTGGCCGTGGCGGCTTACGGCTCGTCGGTGGAGCTGGCCCGGGAACGGGGCGCGTTCGCGATTTACGACACGGAACGGGAGCGGGAGAATCCTTTCATCACGCGGTTGCGGGAGGCCGCTCCGGAGATGTACGAGCAAATGAAGAAGTACGGGCGGCGCAACATCGCGTGCCTGACGATAGCCCCGACGGGGACGACGAGCCTGATGACGCAGACCACGTCGGGAATAGAGCCGGTGTTCCTTCCGGTGTACAAACGCCGCCGGAAGGTGAATCCGAACGACAAGAACGTGCGGGTGGATTTCACGGACGAGGTGGGCGACGCTTTCGAGGAGTTCACGGTGTTCCACCACAAGTTTGCCGTGTGGATGGAGAAGAACAATTACGACACGCACCGTCGCTACACGGACGAGGAGCTGGAGGAGATTGTGAAACGCTCACCTTATTATAAGGCGACGTCGAACGACATCGACTGGGTGGCCAAGGTGAGGATGCAGGGACGGGTGCAGAAGTGGGTGGACCACTCGATCAGCGTGACGGTGAATTTGCCGGCGGACGTGACGGAGGAGCTGGTGGGGCAGTTGTATATCGAGGCGTGGCGCAGCGGGTGCAAGGGATGCACGGTGTACCGCGACGGGTCGCGCTCGGGCGTGCTGTTGTCGAACAAGACGAAGAAGGAGGAGAACGCCCCCATGCCGCTGAAGCGTCCGCGGGAGCTGGACGCGGAGGTGGTGCGTTTCCAGAACAACAAGGAGAAATGGATTGCCTTCATCGGCTTGTACGAGGGGCGGCCTTACGAGATTTTCACCGGTATCGCCGACGACGAGGAAGGCATCATGCTGCCGAAGGCGGTGACGGAGGGAAAAATCGTGAAAAATTACAACGAGGACGGGACGAGCCGCTACGACTTCCAGTTCTCGAACAAGCGGGGCTTCAAGACGACGGTGGAAGGATTGTCGTACAAGTTCAACAAGGAGTTCTGGAACTACGCCCGGCTGATTTCCGGAATCCTGCGCTACGGAATGCCGATCAACCAGACGGTGAACCTGGTGGCCTCGATGGAGTTAGACGACGAGAACATCAACACCTGGAAGAACGGCGTGGAGCGCGCGCTGCGGAAGTACATCCCCGACGGGACGGCCGCCACGGGTGCCGTGTGCGAGAATTGCGGCTCGGACAAGATTATCTATCAGGAGGGCTGTCTGATTTGCAAGTCGTGCGGCTCGTCGAAGTGCGGATGACGCCGGGAGGCGGGCGGAAGATGTTTCATACCCCTACCCCCTTTCGGGGTAGAGGGTGTATCAAAATAGTTAATCATACTCCTCCGTCTGCTTCGCTATCGCTCCGCAGCCACCTCCCCTACCTTAGGGGAGGAGTTTAAATACTTGAGCAGCAATGCTATTCAACTCTCCTTCTAAGTTAGAGGGAGTACCCCGAAGGGGGGAGGGAGTATGAAAAGAACATTTTGATACACCCTCTATTGCGGAGCAAAGATATTCGACTGAATCTCATTGCTCCGCAATTCTTTTTTTGAAACCGGGGAGGTGGCCGAGGGCCGGGGAGGGATATGGCAACTATAGGCGCATGGCTATCCCGCATTGCAGTCTAAGTATTTAATTCTTCCCCTAAGGCAGGGGAAACCGGAGTTTCAGCGGGGGCAGAGAGGAAACTCGTTTTCGATTTGCCGAGCGTGGCCGGTTCGAGGCAAAGCCTCGCTTGGCTGCGGAGCAGACGGAGGAGTATGGTTGCCAAGATTGGCACATGCTCCTTCCTTTTCTTTATTGGCCGTTTGGAAGCGTATGTGGGGCGGATTGTTGTGGGGGAGGATGTCTTTTTGCGGGCGGGAGGAATGGGGGTTGCGGGAGCAAAAAGCGGGTGTGGAAAATGGGCGGGAATGGCCGTTTTTGGGCAAAATGTGGGAAAATGGGCGGAAAACGGTGTTTTTCGGGGCGTTTTTGCGTAAAAATCGGTTTTGTAAATGCTTGATTCTTATGGAGGTTCGAACGCAACAGAATACAAAAAAACGTTCGTTTAATGATACAAAAGTAATCCTTTTTTTGATGATACCAATAACTTGTCGTCTTTTTTATTCCTATATTGATAGTTTTGCAGTGTAATCGTTTGTATATTAGTGCGTTGTTCAATCTGAAAAAACTTCTCTATTTTTAAATATTTAACATTTCTGACAATGACAAAAAGACTCTGAGAAGGGCGAAAATTCGATACAAAAAAACGAAGGTTTTTTGGTAGTATGATGAAACATATGTATGGATATGAATTGTATTATTAAACAGGATATTAGACATTGGAAGATGGAAGAAATGTTATTTGGAAACTTTTTTAATTACCAAATTAATTTATACGTATGAATAAAAGAAGTAATTTTACAAGAACAGCGCTATTGAGCGCGCTTGTTTGTGGGATTGCAGGGCCTTCATTCGTTGGTTGTAAGGATTATGACGACGATATCAATGCGTTGCAAGAACAAGTGAATACGCTGAACACCGGGCTGGAGGATTTGAAAAAGCTCGTGGAAAGCGGGAAGTCGATAACGGATGTCACTCCCATCACAGGAGGATTCAAAATCACATTCAGTGATAATACCTCCTATGAGATTGTGAATGGTAAGGAGGGTCAACAAGGACAGGAAGGCCAGCCGGGGAAGGCGGGTTCTGTGGTGACGGTGGACGAGAACGGTCATTTGTGGATTGACGACGTGGACAAAGGAAAAGTGGTCAATGACGAGGTGGCAGCGGCAGACGTGGCTATCACCATTGATGACGAGGGATATATTTGCGTGAACGGCGAGAGACAGGAAGGCGCCAAAATCAATTTGACGGGAGGAAGCGGATACGCTGTTGTGAAGGAGGATTTGGTGGAGTTCTATCTGCCCGATGCCCAAGGCCAAATGCCGGAAACTCCCGTCAAGGTATGGAAGAATGCCGCTTTGGCTGGTTTGATGACGATACCGATGAATCTGTGGTATGAGTCTGAAAACGGTTTGTTGTTCCCGACGATTTACGGAGTTGACAAGGATGGAAATTATGTGCGTTTGTATGCCGGTAAGGCTGATTTGAAATATGAAATCAATCCGAAATCCGCTGATTTGAGGGTGAACGGTTTTGTGAAACAGCAAGTGGCTTCACGCGCCGCTCAGAACGGATTCATGATTTCCGACGAGAACGTTGCGGATGGTTTCCTCACGTTGAAAGCGAAAGCCATGAACGGATTGTGCTCGTATAATTATCTGGACGATGTGGCAGAGCAGGATTCTTATATGTTGCGTTACGACATGTCGAAAATTGACGCGGACAAGGGGATTATCGACCCGCTCATGAACATTATCGCATTGAGCGTGACAAGCCAACAAAGCGAAACGTTAATTTCTGATTACGTGCTGGCTTATGATTACAACATCTCCGTGAACGACGTGACAATCGAGAAGAAAGTGGTCGGAGCCGATGAGAAGGTGACTTACGAGCCGTTGTACAACACTTTGGATGAGGCTAAGAAAGGAACCCCCAATTTCACGTTGGTGTATAACAACGCCGAGGGCTCTTTGAATTTGGCGAACGAGATCGCAGCCTTCTTCACGAGAGAAGGACTTAGCGGTGTCGAGGGCAAGTTCGAGTTGACAGCCAACGGATTCGACGAACACTCCTACACATACAAGAAGGAAGTGTTCTTGTTTGAAGACAATGATGGAAATGAGGAAGATTATGGTTCCTATGTTAATTTAAGCGAGGATGGTGTGTTGACGATTGTGGAAGCAGAGGACGAGAGAGGTTCTTCGTTGGGTAGAACTCCTATTGTAAGCATTACGATGAAGAGTGATGCGGATGTTAACCATGGTCAAACCGTGAAGACTGTTTATGCCAAGGTTATCATCGCCGAGAAGGAAATCGCTCAAGACGAATTGAATTACACGGAAGAAGTCAACTACACGTTGAACAACAAGGGTGCCGCCCAATACTTGCAAATGGATAAGTTGTATGGCTTCGTGGCTGACAACTTGGATATTCTTGGCGCCGACAAATTCCACGCTACTTACAATTTCAGACAAATCACGGACGATCCGAAGATGGATACTGAGATTGAATTGGCGTTGACAACGACGACAGAAGGCAAGAACGAGTGGTTGGCCGTTTACGTTCCCAACTACAAGCAGGCTGGAACGTATACCGTGAAGGGCGTGTTCGAGTCGAGCAATGCCGATGTTTATCCTCCTGTATACGTGACTTACACAGTTAACGTGGTTTATCCGGACTATACCTTGTTGACGAAACGTACGGATGTGACAGACGGTGGAAACTTCTGGGAGAACAATATGTTGATGGTGAACGGCGTGTACGTGGAAGACAACAACGGCAAGTATGTCTTCAACATGGGCGGTAAGATTGCCAATGCGTTCAAGTATAGCCTGCCGAATGACGAAGATCCTTGGGATGGAGCTTGGGAAGGCGACGCGCTTAATCAAGCGAGAGCAAATGTTCAATATGTATTTGTGAACCCGTTGGAAGCAAACGCGACCATCGATGCCGGAATGGCTTCCACTCCGGAAGGTTGGTTGGGTGAGATTTCCATCACAGAGATTGCGGAAAATGAAAGCTATCGTGACATCGAAGTTCAGCCGTATGCTTGGTATAACTTAGGTTTGGCCAAGATGGTTAATGGGGTCGAAGATCAAAACGGAGAGACTATTTCCACCACCGATGAACTGAGTGAGAAATATGGAGAGTCCTTCATTGTTCGCTTCGTGTCTCCGTTGCAAGGCTTGACCGCTCAAGGTGGCACCTTGGATAAGAACAACACGACAATTGATCAAACACTCAACATCAAGAGCAGCGTGGTTGTGAAAGGTAAGGATGGCAGTGGCAAGTCCGACGCTGTTCTTTACGAGAAGGGTGCGTTCAAAAATGTGACTGTGGCCGCAGGCGTTACCCAAGAAGCAGGATCTGTTTATCGGATTGGCGCGCCGAAATTCGAATGGGCAGACCAGGCTACGAAGCAGTTTGTGAACGATATGATCCAAAGAGGTGGCAAGTGCGAACTTGACGAAGCGACTGGAGTTATCACGTTCAAGGCTACTGGCGAGGTTGGCGCGGTTGATTTGAAGGTGAAAGTGTCCATGGCTTCTCCTTGGAGATTATTGGAAACTGTAGTGACGGTATCCGTACAATAATGTTAGAGTGCGGGAGCTCTGCTCCCGTACTTTGTACGCAAAATTTTTCTTATCAATATTTAAGGAATAAGGCTGGTACCTTATTTAATGCAACTAGAGAGGAGTGGGGGGTGTCGTGAGATACCCCCACTTATTTTATGCTCCATAAATCAATGTTATTTTAACTGTTGTTCGATTCCCTTCCGGGCTGCCTTTGCCGGAGGGGAATTTTTGTGGGGAGAGGTTGCCGCAGTGGGTGTGCGAGGCTGCGGGGAGGTTGTGGCGAGGGTGGCGTGTGGGGCGGGGAGAGTTTTGTTTTTGGAAGGCGGCGGACAAGGAGTGCGCTATGGATTCGCCTGCTTCTGTCCGGATCATTCTTGCTTCCGTCACGGATGTGTGACGCAAAGCTTGGCGGCGCAGGGGCGGGAGTGGTGCGGAAGTGATTTGGGAGTGAGTCGGCGCAAGGAGGGGGAAACCGGCTTCATGGCAATGTGGGGAAGGGCGGGCTTGTTGACAGACGCTTGCCTTGAGACGGGGGATGGGAAAGCGAAAGAGGCGCGTCCTAGAACGGGGCGCGCCTCTTTTTTTGGGTATTGGTATGGAAACAATGATTATTTGACAAGGCCTTTGTCGAATTTTTCTTTCACCTTCACGAGCATGTCGTCGGTCATGGCGGCGAGGTCGTATTTCGGGGCCCATCCCCACTCCTCGCGGGCGCAGGTGTCGTCCATGCTGTTGGGCCAGCTGTCGGCGATGGCCTGTTTCACGGGGTCGATGTCGTAGTCCATCTTGAAGTCGGGCATGTGCTTGCGGATTTCTGCGGCGATTTGCTCCGGCTCGAAGCTCATGGAGGCGATGTTGAAGCTGTTGCGGTGCTTCAGCTTCTTGGGGTCGGCTTCCATCAGCATGACCACGGCGTTGAGGGCGTCGGGCATGTACATCATGTCCATGTAGGTGCCGGCCTTCACGTTGCAGGTGAAGGAGCCTTTGCGGATGGCGTCGTAGTAGATGTCCACGGCGTAGTCGGTGGTGCCGCCGCCGGGGAGCGTCACGTAGGAAATCAGGCCCGGGAAGCGCACGCTACGGGTGTCCACTCCGAAGCGGTTGAAGTAGTAGTCGCTGAGGAGCTCGCCTGTCACCTTGCACACGCCGTATATGGTGGTGTTGGAGCGTTGCAGGGTGTCCTGCGGAGTCTTGTCTTTCGGGGTGTCTTTCCCGAAGGCGCCGATGGAGCTGGGGGTGAACACGGCGCAGTTGTTGTCCTTGGCGATGTAGAGCGAGTTCGTCAAGGCGCCGATGTTGATGTCCCACGCCAGTTTCGGGTTCTTCTCGCCGGTGGCGGACAGCAGGGCCACGAGGTTGAAAATCGTGTCGATGCGGTACTTCCTCACGATGTCGGCGAAGGCTTCGCCGTCAAGGGCGTTGAATGACTCGAAAGGCCCGGCCTCGGCCAGGGCTTTGCATTTGTCGGCGTTCACGTCTGCCGCAACCACGTTGTTGTCCCCGTAAATGGATCTCAAGTGGGGGGTGAGTTCAGAACCAATCTGGCCACCGGCCCCGATAATCAATATTTTTTTCATCTCTGTTGTTTTTTATGATGAACGGTATTTTCTTTCTCGCCGCGAAAATAATGATTTTCAAACGTTGGGGGTCAAGAATCGGGGATATTTTTTCGGCGGGGTGCGTTTTTTTATTCTTCCAGCCGTTCCACGGTCTCGTAATATTCATCTATTTGGAGATTAGCTCCTTTGTAGGCGGCCACGGCCAGCTGGTCGCAACGCTCGTTTTCGGGCACGGCGGCGTGGCCCTTGACCCAGACGAAGCGCACGCGGTGGCGGCGGTAGAGGACGAGGAACTGCCGCCAGAGGTCGGGGTTTTTTTTCTTCTTGAAGCGGTTCCTTTCCCAGGTGAACACCCATCCCTTCTCCACGGCGTCCACCACGTAGCGGGAGTCGGAGTAGACGGTGACGTCGCTGCCCTCGACGCGTAGGGCGGCGAGGCCGATGATGACGGCCAGCAGCTCCATGCGGTTGTTGGTGGTGAGGCGGAAGCCCTCGGAGAGCTCTTTGCGGTGGGGGCCGGAGATGAGCACCACCCCGTAGCCTCCCGGCCCGGGATTGCCGCTGGCCGCTCCGTCGGTGTATATCGTGATTTGGGGCATGGTTCGTGTGTCGTTTAGGGTTTATGTTGCTGTTTATATAAAAAAAAGTGCCAAAAGTTTTCGCTTTTGGCACTTTCCTTTTTCGGGGTGGGCGCTGAGGGATTCGAACCCCCGACCCTCTGGGTGTAAACCAGGTACTCTGAACCAGCTGAGCTAAGCGCCCCTGCTATCTGTCCGATTGCGGGTGCAAATGTAACGCCTTTTTTGATATCTGCAAAATATTCCGGAGAAAATTTCAAGAAATCTTTTTCTCCGCCCGTTTTTTCATTCCGGCAGTCCCACTTCCCGGCGGATGAGGTCGGCCACTTCGGGGCCTTTCTCCAGTATGGAGGCCACGGTCTCCGCCACGTTTTCCCGGTCCACGGCCGCCGCGTCCATGCGTTCAAGGAACACGAGGAGCGGGGTGATTTCCCGGATGCCGAATTGTTTGAACATGGGAATCATCTTATGGGCCAGCTTGCTGATTTTTGCCATGTCGCCGGCCTCCAAGTGTTGCCGGAGCAGGTCGAAGTTCGTCCGGCAGTCGGCGAGGAACGCTTCCGCTATTTGCGCCACGGCGGCCTCGTCGTTGTCTGCGAAAACCCGTATCGAGCCGAGGTCGTAGGGTTTCTCCGTTTCCGCCGCCGTCGCCTCGGGGGCGGGCAGGCGCAGGTCGCGGCCCAGCAGTTCGTTCACGCGGGCGATGACCTGGGCGGGGCTGGTGACTTTGCTGACGAAGGCCGAGAAGCCCGCCCGCAGGTATTCCGTCTCCCGGATGTCGTCGCGGCCGGACATGGCGATGACAGGCACGCCGCTGACCCGGGGGACGGAAGAGTTCCGTATCTCCCGGATGAGCTCGAACCCGTCCATTTCCGGCATCTGGATGTCCGAGAACACGATGTCGAAGTCTCCCTTCTCCAGCAGGGGCAATGCCTCCCTCGGGTCCGCGCAGGGCGTGCAGGCGATTCCCGCCGCGCCCAGCGTGAGGATGCGCACTTCCAGTTGCGTGGCGTCGTCGTCGACCACCAGGGCCTTCACTTGTCCCTCCGGCGGGGCGAGGGTCGCGGTTGGCGGAGCGGGTGTGGTCGGCGGGGCGGCTTGTCCCGGGCGCAGGGGCAGGCGGACGGTGAACGCGCTGCCCACGCCTTTCTCGCTGGAGAGGGTCAGCGTGCCACCCAGCAGTTGCACGAGTTGCAGCGTGATGGTCAGGCCTAGTCCGGTGCCCTCGGCTCCGGCGCTCTCCTCCGTGTTCAGGCGGGTGAATTCCTTGAATATCAACTTTTGCTCCTCTTCGGTCATCCCCGGGCCGGAATCTTTGACGACAACGACGAGGGTGTTGCTCCGATCGTTGGCCGTGAACGCCGACAATTCCACTTTCCCCTGCCGGGTGTATTTCACGGCGTTCGAGAGGAGGTTCACCACGATTTGCCGCATCTTCAGCGCGTCGCCGGAATAGCCGCCGTCAAGCTCTTTGCTGATGTGGCTTTCCAGGGCCAACCCCTTCTCCGCGGCGAGGGGCAGGAAGCTGTCGGCCGTTTCCCGGAGCAGCCGCCACGGGTTGTAGGACATGTCGTTCACCTCCATCTGTTTGGCCTCCAGTTTCGAGAAGTCGAGCATGTTGTTGGCCAGGTGCAGGATATGTTCCGACGAGCTCTTCATGTTTTGCAGGAAATAGTGCTGCCGTTCCTCCAGCCGCGTGTGGTTCAGCAGTTCGATGTAGCTGATGATGGAGCTGAGCGGGGCCTTGATGTCGTGCGTCACGGTCAGCATGAGCTTCTCCCGGTTGTGGAGCAGCCGCTCCGTGTACTGCTTGGCCTCTTCCAGTTGCTTTCGGTAACGCTGGCTTTGCGAGATGTCGCTCAGGATGAGGAACACGAACAGCATGACCACCACGCAGGCGGCGATGGCTATCCACGCGATGGTGCGGGCTATCTGGTGCGTCACGGCCTGCTGCTGGTTCAGCTTGGCGATGGTGTTGTTGATTTCCTCCTGCTCCAGGTCGTTAAGGATTTGCTTGATGCGCTCCGTGATGGCCTGCCCGTTCTGAATCACGGCCAACTCCTGGCGGTAGATGCGCTCGGCCACGTCCTTCCTTTGTTGTTGGAATTCCACCCACATTTCCCGTATCGTGTTGATTACCGTGTCTGTGCTCGGCATGGGGGGCGGGGGGATGGTGTCCACCTGCAACTGCCGGTAGGTGGTGATTTGCAGCACGGAGTCCTCCTTCTGCTTTCCTCCGAAGACTCGCTTGAAAAAGCCGGGCCGCTTCTCCTCGTCCTTCACGTAGCTGCTGTCCTGCCGGGTCACGTAGCGGGTCACGATGTTCGGCTCCTGCCCGGAGGAGTCGCGGAGCGACTCGATTTCCCCCATCGCCTTGTTGTAAAAGTCCTCCGGGATGTAGTACCGCTTCACGTAAATCAGTTGCCGCAGGTTCTGCAGCCGCTGCGAGAGGAGCGTGTTGATGGTGTCCAGCCGCAGGGCCTGCGCCTTGCTGTTCGACAGGTGCTTGAGCGTGTCGATGTTCCGCCCGATGTCCTCCATCAGCCGGATGTAGGCTGTGAAATCGCTCTTCGACTCCGTTTGCATGAACGCGAGGCTTATTCCCTCCACCTCGTACAGCTTGGCGAGCGTGTTGCTCGTCAGGAAGAGTTTGCGCTGCGTGAGCTGTTCGATGTCGTCTTTTTGGGCGAGCGACATGGTCTGCCTGTAGATGAATCCTATGGCGAACAGCGACAGCAGCAGGATGGCGGCGTATCCCGCTATCAGTTTGAGCTTCGTGAATTTGAACGGTCGTTGCATGTGCCTCTGTTTTTGTTTTGGCGAAGATAGCGAAAAAATCCCAAATCCCCGCGGAGGTGTCGAAATAGGTGGTCATGCTCTTCCGTCCGCTTCGCGTCCACCTCCCCTGGCCTTGGGGAGGTGTTGCAGAACAAAGATATTCAGCTGAATAACTTTGCTTCGCAACCCTTCCTTTAAGATAGAGGAAGTGCCCCGAAGGAGGGAGAGAGTATGAAAACGCCATTTCGACGCATCCTCGTTTTTTCCTGCGGGGAGGCGAAAAAAGTGGAGGGTTTCAGATTCTTTCCAGAATCGCCCCTTACCTTTGTCGTGTAAACTTGAATATGAACCTTAAAAAGATAGAGCTATGAAAAAGTTTTTACTGACAGCATTGGTCGCCGCGGCGACAATCACGACGGCCTTCGCCGACGGACGGGAGCGCCCCGTCACCCTGAACGAGTTGCCCCAGACGGCCCGGACATTCCTCTCCGCCCATTTCGGCGGCAAGACTTTGGCTTACGCCGTGGCCGAGCAGAAATACGCCGGCGACGAGTACGAGGTGGTTTACTCCGACCGTGTCACCGTTGACTTCCGTCCCGACGGCGAGTGGAAAAGCGTGTCGAGCAAATACGGCGCCGTGCCCGACGCCATCGTCCCGCGGCAAATCAAGGACTATGTGGCCTCCGGAAACTTTTCCGGCCAGCAGGTGCGCGAAATCAACCGCGGCTCCCATTCTTGGGAGATTGAACTCTCCTCCGGTTCCGAGGTGAAGTTCGACCTCAATTTCAAAGTGCTCGACATCGACATGGAGCACGGCCACGACAATGACCGCGAGCGCGCCGCGACCCTCTCCGAGCTGCCTCAGACGGCACAGACCTTCCTTTCCGCCCATTTCTCCGGCAAGACCGTCGCTTACGTCGTGGCCGAGCAGAAGCGCGCCGGCACGGAGTACGACGTGGTTTACACCGACCGCACCTCCGTCGAGTTCCGTCCCGACGGCGAGTGGAAAAGCGTGTCGAGCGAGTACGGCGCCGTGCCCGACGCCATCGTCCCGCGGCAAATCAAGGATTTCGTGGCCTCCGGAAACTTCTCCGACAGGCAGGTGCGTCAAATCGAGCGTGGCCTCGTCGGTTGGGAAATCACCCTTTCCCGGGGCTTGGAGGTGAAATTCGACCAAAACTTCACCGTCCTCGACTACGACGACTGAGCTCGCGCGTTCCCCAAGCAGAGAGGGAGGCGTGTTGAAATGCCGTTTTCATACCCCTACCCCCCTTCGGGGTACTCCCCCTACCTTAGGGGGAGAGTTTGCGGAACAAAGTTATTCGGTTGAATATCATTGCTCTGCAACTCCTCCCCTAACGTAGGGGAGGTGGCCGCAAAGCGGACGGAGGGGTATTGTTGGCCATTTCGACACAGCTCCCTCTCTGCCTTTAATCCAGTTTCAGCACGGCGAGGAACGCTTTCTGAGGCACCTCCACGTTGCCGATTTGCTTCATCCGCTTCTTTCCCCGCTTCTGCTTTTCCAGCAACTTCCGCTTCCGCGAGATGTCGCCTCCGTAGCATTTGGCGGTCACGTCCTTGCGCACCGCCTTGATGGTCTCCCGGGCGATGATTTTCGCCCCGATGGCCGCCTGGATGGCGATGTCGAACTGCTGCCTCGGAATCAGCTCCTTCAGCTTCTCGCAGATGCGCTTCCCGAACGAGTAGGCGTTGTCGTAGTGGATTAGGGCCGACAACGCGTCCACCGACTCCCCGTTCAGCAGAATGTCCAGCTTCACCAGATTCGCCTGCCGGTAGCCGATTTGGAAATAGTCGAACGACGCGTACCCCTTCGTGATGCTTTTCAGCTTGTCGTAGAAATCGAAGACAATCTCGGCGAGCGGCATCTCGTAGTTCAGCTCGATGCGGTTGCCCGTCAGGTAGTGCTGCTTGATGAGCGTCCCCCGCTTGCCGAGGCAGAGCGTCATGATTTGTCCGATGTAGTCCGTGGGCGTGATGATTTGCGCCTTGATGTAGGGCTCCTCGATATAGTCCAGCGTTGTCGGCGACGGCATGTCCGACGGGTTGTGCATCTCGAACTCCTCCCCCTTCGTCGTGTGGGCGATGTACATCACGTTCGGCACGGTCGTGATGACGTTCATGTTGAATTCCCGGTCCAGCCGCTCCTGCACGATTTCCATGTGCAGCATGCCGAGGAACCCGCAGCGGAAGCCGAACCCCAGCGCGGCCGACGACTCCGGCTCGAACGTCAGCGAAGCGTCGTTCAGCTGCAGCTTCTCGATGGAGGCCCGCAGGTCCTCGTAATCCTCCGAGTCGATGGGGTAAATTCCGGCGAACACCATCGGCTTCACCTCTTTGAATCCCTCGATGGCCCCGTCGCACGGCCGCTCCACGCTCGTCACCGTGTCGCCCACCTTCACCTCCGTCGACGTTTTTATCCCCGAGATGATGTAGCCCACGTCGCCCGTCGGCAGTTCCTTCCGCGGCTCCTGCGTCAGGCGCAGCACCCCGATTTCGTCCGCCGTGTATTCCCGGCCCGTGTTCACGAACTTCACCCGCTCGCCGCTCCTCAGCGAGCCGTTCACCACCCGGCAGTACGTGATGATGCCCCGGAACGAGTTGAACTCCGAGTCGAATATCAACGCCTGCAACGGAGCGTCCGGGTCGCCCTCCGGCGCGGGGATGCGCTCCACCACCGCCTCCAGTATCTCGTCCACGCCCGCGCCCGTCTTCCCGCTCGCCTCGATGATGTCCTCCCGCCGGCATCCCAGCAGCTCCACGATTTGGTCCTTCACCTCTTCCGGCATGGCGTTCGGCATGTCCATCTTGTTGAGCACGGGAATCACCTCCAGGTTGTTGTCGATGGCCAGGTACAGGTTCGATATGGTCTGCGCCTGGATACCCTGCGTGGCGTCCACCACCAGCAACGCCCCCTCGCATGCCGCGATGGAGCGCGACACCTCGTAGGAGAAGTCCACGTGCCCCGGCGTGTCGATGAGGTTCAGCACGTACTTCTCGCCCCGGTATTCGTAGTCCATCTGGATGGCGTGGCTCTTGATGGTGATGCCCCGCTCGCGTTCCAACTCCATGTCGTCCAGCACTTGCGCCTGCAAGTCCTTGCCCACCACGGTGCCCGTCCGTTCCAGCAGGCGGTCGGCGAGCGTGCTCTTCCCGTGGTCGATGTGCGCTATGATACAGAAATTTCTAATGTTCTTCATCCGGCTCTGTTTAATTCGGAGGGCAAAGATACAAAATCGGTTTGTAATCTTCGCAATCTTTGCCGGGTTTGTCGCCGCCGCGGCCCGCGCGCCCTTTCATGAAATACTTTTCATACTCCTACCCCCTTCGGGGTGCTCCCCCTGCCCGCCCTTCCCGGCATCCGCCTGGGGTGTGGCAGGCGCCTCCCCGGCGAAAACCGACATGACGCGTGGCTGTCACTTACCGGCCTCCTATGGAATTTTTCGAAGGAGATTCGAAGGAGATTCGGAAGTGATTCGAATGTGGTCGGCCGGAAGGAGCCCGTTTCCGCCCCGGATTTTTCCGGGCGGACGGCGGGGCGGGAAGGGGAGTGGCGCGGCGTTTGGGTTTTTATGCGCGGCGCGGCGCATGGTTTTTGCGGAAATAATCCTACTTTCGCGTTAGGAACACAAAGTATCAAGGATATGATTAAGTCAATGACCGGTTTTGGAAAGGCCACGGTGAGCTGTGGCGCCAAGAAGATAGTGGTGGAGGTGAAGAGCCTGAACTCGAAGCAGCTGGACATCAGCCTGAAGACTCCCACCCTGTACAAGGAGAAAGACATCGAGATCCGCGGGCTCATCAAGGAGAGGCTGGACCGCGGGAAGGTGGACATGTTCGTTTATTTCGACAACGACGTGGAGGAGAAGGAGGTGGCCATCAACAAGGGGGTGGTGGCCCAGTATTTCCGGCAGATGCTGGAGGTGGCGGAGTCGCTGGGCGTGGAGCCCGACCGGGGGGAGCTGTTGCAGACGGTGGCCCGATTCCCGGACTGCCTGCAGGTGAAGGAGGAGGAGCTGGAGGAGGAGGAGTGGCTGCGGCTGCGCGAGGGGATTGAGGAGGCGTTGGAGCGGCTGTGCCGGTTCCGGGAGCAGGAGGGCCGGGCGCTGATGGCCGACATCCTGCGGCGCGTGGAGGCCATCAAGGAGTTGGCGGCGGAGGTGCCGCGGTTCGAGGCGCAGCGCGTGCCCGCCATCCGTCAGCGGTTGCAGGAGAAGATGAAGGAGTGGGGCGAGGTGAAGAACGTGGACGAGAACCGGATGGAGCAGGAAATCATTTATTATCTGGAGAAGCTGGACATCACGGAGGAGAAGGTGCGCCTGGCCAGCCATTGCCGCTATTTCACGGAGACGGCGGAGCGGGAGGAGGCCCCGGGGCGGAAGCTGGGCTTCATCGCGCAGGAGATGGGCCGGGAGATAAACACGATGGGGTCGAAGGCGAACGACCACGACATTCAGAAGCTGGTGGTGAGGATGAAGGACGAGTTGGAGAAAATCAAGGAACAATGCCTGAACGTGCTATGAGGAAGGTGGTGATATTTTCGGCGCCGAGCGGCTCGGGGAAGAGCACGATTGTGAGCCACCTGCTGGGGCTGGGGCTGGGACTGGAGTTCTCGATTTCGGCCACGAGCCGCGCCCCGCGGGGACAGGAGCGCGACGGGAGGGAGTATTATTTCTTCACGGCGGAGGAGTTCCGGCGGCGGGTGGACGCGGGGGAGTTCCTGGAGTGGGAGGAGGTGTACGAGGGGTGCTACTACGGGACGTTGAAGAGCGAGCTGGAGCGCATTTGGGCGAAGGGCCACACGGTGGTGTTCGACGTGGACGTGGCCGGGGGCGTGAACATCAAGCGGATGTTCGGCGAGCGGGCGTTGGCGGTGTTCGTGCAGGCTCCCTCGGTGGAGGAACTGCGCCGTCGGCTGGAGGGCCGGGGGACGGACTCGCCGGAGCGCATCGAGCAGCGGCTGGCGAAGGCGGAGTACGAGATGACGTTCCGCGACCGCTTCGACGCGGTGGTGGTGAACGACCGGCTGGACGAGGCGTTGGCCGACGCGGAGCGTAAGGTGAGGGCTTTTTTGGAGGAGTGAGCATGGGGGGGAGCGGAGAGAGCTTGCCGGTGGGGCTGTTTTTCGGCTCGTTCAACCCGATTCACAACGGGCACGTGGGCATCGCCCGGGCGTTGCTGGAGGGGGAATGGTGCCGGGAGGTGTGGTTCGTGGTGAGCCCGCGCAATCCGTTCAAGCGCGAGGAGGGACTGCTGCCGGAGGAGGAGAGGCTGGCCATCGTGGAGGCGGCCATCGCCGGGGAGCGGGGGATGAGGGCGTGCGACGCTGAGTTCGACATGCCGAGGCCGTCGTACACGGCGGACACGCTGCGGCGGCTGATGGCGGCGCGGCCGGGGGAGCGGTTCGCATTGGTGATGGGGGCGGACAACGTGTCCCGCTTCACGGGGTGGAAGGATTACCGGTGGATTGAGGGGCACGTGCCGATTTTCGTCTATCCGCGGCGGGACACACGGGTGGAGTTGCCGCCGGAGATGGGAGCGACGCTGGTGGACGCGCCGCTGTTCCCATTGTCGGCCACGGAGATACGCGAGCGGCTGCGGCGGGGCGAGGACGTGTCGGCCTACGTGCCGGCGGGGGCGTTGCCGTTGGTGGCGGCGGCCTACGGGAAGCGTTGAGGGCGTTGGTTTGTGAGGGACGTGGCTTTGTTTCTCGGAATTGTTTGCGTGCATTTGTGGAAAATAAAAGCGAATGTCATGGGCGCGAAGGAACGGGCTTATCTGCCGCACGCGGTGGTGGAGGTGACCACGGACTGCAATCTGCGGTACAAGCATTGCTACAATTGGTGGAAACGGGAGGGGGAGGCTCCTCCCGCGAGGGGGTCGTTCGGGAAGGTGTTCCGGCTGTTGGAATGGCTGATAAGCCACACGACGGCGGAGCAGGTGGTGTTCTCCGGCGGCGAGCCGACGCTGTGCGAGCGGTTCGAGGAGCTGGCGTTGCACGCCAAGGTGAACGGGCTGCGGGTGACGGTCATCACGAACGGCAACGGGCCGGGGCGGGTGTACGAGGCGTTGGCGCGGATGGGGGTGGACCTGCTGGAGTTCTCTGTGCTGTCCGCGCGGGCGGCGACGCACGACGGCATCACGGGCGCGGCGGGGTCGTGGGAGCGGACGACGCGGGAGCTGCGGCTGGCGTTGGAGCGGGGCGTAGAGGTGGTGCCCGTGACGGTGGTGACGGCGTTGAACGCCGACGGGGTGGGGGAGTGTCTGGAGATGCTGTGCGGGATGGGGGTGCGGCGGGTGATGGTGAACCGCTACAACGTCGGGGGCGAGGGGTTGCGGCAGGTGCGGAGTCTGTCGCCGGATGCGGCGACGCTGCGGCGGGTGTTCCGGGAGGTGGACGATCTGGCGGGGCGGCTGGGGCTGGACGTGGTGTCGGGGGTCTGCACGCCGCATTGCCTGCTGGACCCGGAGGAGTATCCCCATGTGTGTTTCGGGAGTTGCGGGACGGAGGCGTACCGCCGCCCGCTGACGTTCGATGTGGAAGGGAACGTGCGGATGTGCAACCACTCGCCGCGGGTGATGGGCAACGTCTACCGTCAGCCGCTGGAGGAGATACTGTTTTCCGACTACGCCTGCTCGTGGGAGAGCGGGCGGGCGGCTTTCTGCGAGGAGTGTGGCCGCTGGGAGAGGAGTCGGGGAGGATGCCGCGCCGCCGCCGAGCAGGTGGGAGGCACGCTGCGGGACGCCGACCCGGTGACGCGCGAACTGAGTCTTAAACCGTTTAATTGTTGAGCTATGAGGAAAGATTTTAAGAGGACGCTTTATCGGGTGCTGGCGCGGCTGTCGGGGCGCGTTGGCTGGAAGTGGTTGAGCGACTGGAAGATGTTGGTGGGGATGTCGCTGCTGGCCCCGGCGGGAGGGGTCGTTGCCCGAGACGCCGCGCCTGCGAGGGAAGCCGCCCGCTTCCCGGGCGGGACGGGGACGGTGGCGGAGCAGGTGGTCGACTCGCTGGCGAGGAAGGACGGCGTGGTGTTCGAGGAGGTGGAGGAGGAGCCGGTTTGTCCGGAGGGAAACGTGATGGCGTACGTGAGGAACCGCACGCTGTCTTATCCCATCAATGCGTTGAGCGAGGGGGCGACGGGCACGGTGATAGTGGGCTTCACCGTGGACGAGTGGGGAAAGGTGACGGACGTGGAGGTGATTCAAAGCGTGGCTCCCGATTTGGACACCAGCGCGATGGAGGTGGTGGCCGGATTGCCGGTGTTCCTGCCCGGGCGGCAGGGCGGGAAGCCGGTGCGGGTGAAGGGAGCGTTGTTCATCGAGTACACGGAAAAGATGTTGGAGAGCGCCAGGCGGAGCTTGACGTCGTTATGCTATGATATCATTGAGATTCCGGACTCATGGGACATGTTGAGTGGGTATATCAGTGACAGAATCGTGTATCCCGAGGAGGCGTTGCGGAAAGGTATCAAGGGCAATGTGTATGTGGGCGTGACGATTCGGGCGGACGGCAGCGTGACGGACGAGCGCATTGTGCGGGGAGCGCATCCCTTGTTGGATGCGGAGGCCTTGCGCGTCGCCCGGGAATTGCCCCGGTGGAGGCCGGCTTATGTCAATGGCAGGGCCGTGGACGAGACCTACGTGGTGACCGTCCCGTTCAATGCCGAACGGCACGAAAGGGAATGGTGGAGAGATGTGTGCACAGAGGCGGAAGAAATGCCTGTGTTTCCCGAGGGGAAGGTGGAGCGTTATTTGGTCGGGCGTGTGCGCTATCCCGAGGAGGCGAGGGAGCGGGGAATTGAGGGCGAGGTGTGGGTGCGCTTCGTCGTTGACCGGGATGGCAGCGTGACCGAGGTGGAGGTGAGCCGCCCCGTGCATCCCCTGTTGGACGAGGAGGCCTTGCGCGTCGTGCGGGAAATGCCCCGCTGGAAGCCGGGGCGCCAGGATGGAAAGCCGGTGCGGGTGTTTTATTCGGTGCCCGTCGAGTTTCGCTTGGACAAGTAGCCTCTTGGGGAAAAAGGATTAAGCGGACGGGCTCGCGGCGGGCGACCGGAAAAGGCAGAGATGGTTGCGGCCATGCGGGGCGTCCGCTTAATCGGCAGAACAGGGCTTGTTGGAAAAATGAGGTAAAAGGAACCGCTCCCTCGGCGGTCTACATTCTACCAGCTTCACTTCCCGAAAGCACAGTAAAAACAGTTACGTCTTGGCAGGTCTTCTGACTCGCTTCCTTTTCGTCGCCTTCCCACCCCAGCGGGGGCAGTGGCAGTAGAGACTAAAGTTACGAAGCTCACAGCTGCGGGCACAGTTCCCGACTCTCACGGGATTCCCTCGGGACGCCACGGAGGGCGTCCGCTCGCCAATACACCGACAAAGATACGCGTTTCCGCGAGAAATGGAAACAACGGGGCGAAAATATCCCGGAAAAGTTTGAGGGGCCTCCCCGGGTTTTTGTATAAATATGAGGGCGTTTGTATAATTATGCTTATGACGAAAGTGCTAAGTGACTGTCCGTCATGTTGTTGGTTGCTTGCCGAAGACGCTGAAAACTTTGTGGAAAGTCGGAAACAAGTTGTAATTTTGTGCGGTCGAAAACCGACGCTGGATAGATAAAACAAGTAAAATTAAAATGTGATATGGGAACCACAACATCTAAAGTATTCACGAAGCAATTCTGGAAGGATTTCTTCAAGTCGCCCGAGAAACCGTTCTCGAAAGACTTTTTCATCAGCTACGCCTGGTTGCTGGGCGGCTGTTTCGTTTTCTCGCTCGGAGCCGTGCTTTTCGCCGAGCCGTACGGATTCGCGCCGGGAGGCACGTACGGCCTCTCTATGGTGTTCCACCACCTGTGGGGATGGGAGACGGAAATCGCCGCTTTCTGCATGGACGTGCCCCTGCTGCTGCTGGGCATTTATTTCCTCGGCGGCATGTTCGGCATCAAGACGCTTATCTGCACCTTCGCCATTCCCCTGTTCATGAGGCTTATCCACGCCACCTATGGCTACGACGCCCTTCTTGAGCCGGGCGTGGTGGAGCGCACCGAGTTGCAGGAGCAACTGCTGTCGGCCATCTTCGGCGGCATCGTCTACGGCATCGGCATCGGCATGATATTCAAGGCGCGCGCCACCTCCGGCGGCTCCGACATCATCTCCATGATTCTGAACAAGTACACGCACATCTCCTTGGGGACGTTGGTGATTATCGTTGACTGCACCATCACCCTCTCCACGGTCATCGCCTTCGGCGACTGGCGTTTGCCGATGTACTCATGGATTATCGTCTTCATCGAGGGTAAGGTCATCGACCTCATCGTGGAGGGAGCCTCCGTCAACAAGACGCTGATGATTATCACCAGCCAGACGGAGACCGTCAAGAACATCATCCTCCGCGACATCAACCGCGGCGCCACCATCCTCTCCGCCATTGGGGCCTATCAGGGCGTGGAGCACAAGATTATCTACACCATCCTCAGCCGCAAGGAGATGATGGTGCTCCGCCACCGCATCCGGGAAATCGACCCCGAGGCCTTCATCAACGTCATCGACTCGCGCGAGATATTGGGCCGCGGCTTCAAGTCGCTGCAGGACTGACCTTTCTCCCCCTTGCGTCGGAAAACGAAACTGCTTGAAATGAAAAGGCCCGGCTTCGCGCCGGGTCTTTTTTCGTGCAAGCGGAATCTTCGGACGGCTCTCCGGCCATGTTGTTTTATGCCAGCGGCAGATAGATGGAGTCCGATGCCATCTTGCCGTCGGCCGTCGTGGCGAACACGTACACGTGCAGCTCGCCGTCCAGATACTTCGGGACGCTCACCGATGTCATGCCGCCGTCGCCTCTCGTGCCCAGCGTTTTAAGCAGACACCTGTTCCGCTTGCCCGCGCTGAGAATCAAGGCGTGTATCGTATCGTCCTCCTTGCAGTCTATGCCCGGATCCTGGGCCGCCAGCGTGAACGCCAGCGACTGCGCCTCCTCGTCGAAGGTCACCTCGGCGTCGGGCGGCACCAGCCGGCCCTCGGCGCACACCAGCGACGGAAAATCCACCTCCACCGCCTTGCTCTCCAAGTCCGTCACTGTCACAATGCCCGAGTTCAGGCTCATGAACCGCGTCCGGGCCGTATCCCACACGTCGTGTGGCAGCAGCCCCAGTTTGATGCCGGGGAACGAGGTCGTCGCCCAGGCGCTCAGCACCGAGAATATCAACTGCTGTATCAACGCCGCGGTCGACGTGGAGCCCGTGTAGTTCGAGCCGGTCTGCCGGATCATTTGCATCCCCTTTCGGAGGTAATACGAATTGTTCCCGATGCGGCCTTGCGTCCCCTTACCGTACATCCATTTCGCTTTTCCCATAAGTCTTCGCGTTTAAAAAGTGAATAACTCCGTTCGTCAGGCCCGCTAAGGAGCGTGTGTGTCTCTCGATTTGCCTTTGCGGTCCACTCCCGGACCCTAAAGGCACTAATCTATCAAAATACTTCATCGTGTAAACATTTGTGAAAAGCATCCTTCGATGCCTTCTGATTAATAAAAGACCGGTAAAAATCCGTCCCGAAGATTTGCTTGCAACGGCTAAATCTTTTATATTCGCGTATGTATCGTTCTTTGACTCTTTTCTTCATAGCTGTTTCATTGCTTTTTATTCCTTCGTTTTTGCAAAGGAAAAATAAAATTACGAACTCTAATATTAGATATTTTATAATATATTTGTCTAAAAAAATATTTCATATTCTATTTGTTTTTCTTTTTTTCCATTCCCCTTCTTCTCCTTTCAGAATGCGATTTACACTAAAATTAATTCCTTTGGAAATGTGTTGTAATGCACTTGTAGTCAATGTGTTGTAAACACGTGAAAAATATTCTTTCCCCCATTCCGCCCGTCATCCCCTAAAAATTCATATCTTTGTCTCAATGCTGGGGTTGGGTGACACTCGCCGCCTCTCATCCGGCAGGGACATATTGATGAAAGCGTTTCTGCTGTTCCTGTACTTGGAATCTGGACAATTCTAATCTCGAGGAAAGCGATTCTAACGCTCACGTTCGCCATATATATCTTCATTATATGCTGGTCTGGCGTGAGGGTGTCGTTTTATTCGAGATAGGGAGTCCAGACCCTCAAGTGCATAAAACGAGAAATTCCTCACGCTTTCGTGTAAGTATAACCGCCATGTCCGGGGAATGCGTGGCAAAAACAAAAATCACGATGAAAATCTCGGAAACCGTTACCGTTCTTGCGGATAAATTCATAAATTACGATGCGACATCCCTACGAACGTTTGGGGAAACGCCGGAAAATTCATATATTTGCCTTGCCGGAGGAGCAATCCCCCGGTGACATATTGAATGGAAAGCGTTTCTTAGCTTTATCCCGCTTAGGAATCTGGTAAATTACTGACACAGGGAGCAAGCGTACAAACGTTCACCTGAGTGTATATGCTGCATTAATGCGCTATACCGTTCAGCGTGGGGGATGTCGCGTTATCTTGTGTCGGGTAGTCCAGAACCTCTAAGCAGATAAGCTAAACAGCCTCCCGCTTTCTTTTTTGTATAAACTTTCCTGCCGGGGCTAAGGAAATACAAAACAAAACGAAGATGAACCCCATCCTCTCTTTGACCGACGCGCTGGCCCGCTTCCGCGGGGCCGATGGAAAAGAAGAAAGCCTTGCGGAGCAATTCGGCCTCCTGGCCGACTACCTCCTCCGCGGCGGCTACATCGCCGTGGGCGACACCCGCCGCATCTACCTCCGCGATGTCGAATTCTACTACCACGAGGAAGAAGGGCCCGTCAAGGACCCCGTCATGTACCACCGGAACTCCCCCGCCGCCGAGCTGCCCTACCTGCCCCTCGGCTCGCTCTACCCGCACGTCTCCGGTCTCGACATCACCTTCGAGAACCCCGACCGCCGCTACCGGGCCTCCGCCCTCGTCCGCGGCTACAACCTCCTCGACGGCGACGCTCCCCTCCCCGCCGGATACGAGACCCGCTCCACCTACCTCTACGAGGCCCTTCTCTGCGGCCCCTCCCTCGCCGACGGCATCCGCCTCGCTTGGGTGCCAGCCCCCGTCCTTGACGACGACGACGAGATTGTCTGCTCCGTCCGCCGCAACGTCCCCCTCTTCTCCCCCGATGGCGACAAGCTCCCCTACCTCGACGAAGGCCTCCCCACCGCCAACCGCCGCCACCTCCAGGACCCCCGCCCCTGGCGCTTCTCCCGCCGCATCAACCAACAAGACACAACGCCTCGCTGAAGCGTCGCCTCGTTTTTGCTGCCTTTGCCTGTCTGCTCTCCGCCAACTGGCTTTGGCTTATTGTCCACACTCAAAATTGAAACACAACATGTCAATCGACCCCGGAAAAGTGAAAAAAGCGGTTTACGCCCGCATCGACTTCCCCCTCCCCGAATCCACATGGGAGGCCATCGACCATGCCTTTGGCGATTGCTGGAACAACGTCATCGGCATAGGCGGCGACATCTATTTCGACCAAATCTTCGATTTCGTCAACGGCCATCTCAAAAAGCGGCACATCCTTTTGCTTCCGGACAATCTCGCCCGTGTACTCACAATCATGCTCGACCACATCGAAATGATTGGCGGTTTCCTCGACGACCCCCGTTGTCCTAACAATCCCGACAACGAGACCCGAAAGCAAAAAGAAGCCGACGAAATGACTGCCCGCATCCGCAAGGCCAGCGAGGCGGGAACGCGGGAGGTGGAGGAAATGCGGAAACATCCCTTGGCGGAAGAGGAAGTGCGGCGAGCCGTGGAAAAAGCACGGGAATCGCAACGGCTGTCCCGGAAGCTCACCCTCCTCACCGACTGCGACACCGACACCGTCTACCTCTCCGCTTGGCTCGCCAAGGACCACCCGAAGGAGTACGCCGCTATTGCCGCCGCCCTCGACCGCCACGGCGTGCGCCACGACCTTCTGCCCCACACCGCCGACTACTGGTGCCGCGACTACATGCCCGTCCAGTCGCGCCTCGACCGCTTCGTCGGCTACGTCTACCGCCCCGACTACCTCGACAACGCCCGCGATCGCCGCTATATCACCGACCCCGCCCCCGTCTGCCGCTCCCTCGGCATCGCGCCCGAGCCGCTTCCCCTCGTCCTCGACGGCGGCAACATCGTCAAATGCCCCGAGACCGTCATCATGACGGAAAAAGTCTTCGCCGAGAACCCGGACCACACCCCGGCGCGAATCACCGCCATGCTCGAAAAGGCCTTCCAGGCGGAAATCCTCTACCTCCCCTGGGACCCCGCCGAGCCTTACGGCCATGCCGACGGTGTCGTCCGCCACATTCGTGGCAACCGCGTCCTCTTCACCAACTACCGCGACTTCGACCCCGCCATCGCCGACGAGATGCTCCGCCGCCTCTCCGCCCGCTTCCGGGTCATCGAGCTGCGCTACGACGTGCCCGAGCACCACCCCGACTCCTGGGCCTACATCAACTACCTCCAGACCTCCCGCGTCATCCTCCTCCCCGCCCTCGGCATCCCCGAGGACGCACAGGCGTTGGAGCAAATCCTCCGCCTTTTCCCCGACTACTCCGGCCGCGTCGAGCAAATCCCCCTCGCTTCCCTCGTCCGCCAAGGCGGCGCCCTCAACTGCCTCACCTGGAACATCCGCACCGCCCCCTTCGAATCATAAAGCAATGCGACAACCAAACAATATTTATCTATGCTATTCTTCCGCCCGCTGCGACATATCCGCCCGCCTCTCGCTCATCCCATGACCCCCGTCTCGATTTCCTTCTCCAGGAAGTCGTAGACGTACAGGGGGCTTTGGAAATAAAGCCCCGTGCGGCTGTCCTTCAACTTGGCGAACGTGTCGGAGGTGTACAACGTCTCCAACGCCGTCTCCATGTCTATGTGGCGGCGTTCCATCAACAAAAGGACCAAATCCTTTGTCATGCACTCCATCATGTATTCTGTCCCTGTCATACTCTTTTCAACAATTTAATGGCCCGCTCCGTCCCGAAGAAATATTGAAAAGTAATCCCTTTCATATACTTCAATCGATCCAAGAATGTGGCTAAGTCTATATTGTGTTCCATATAATTACGTATCTGTAACCCTACCCGGTCGTTGGCTATCGGCCCATATACGATGTCGTAATCGACAGGTCGATTGTGTCGATGACGACCGTGGAGCCGTGGTACAGTCTCATGCGATGGCCCCTCCCTGGCGGCGGCAGTAGGCGGCCATGTCGTCCAGCACGTCCTCCATGCGCAGCGTGTGCGCTATCGAATAATGCTCGTCCAGAAACTTGATGGCCTTAAAACGGCGCAAATAGCGGAAAGCCTGGCTCTCCGTCAGATGTTTCGCCTTGGCGAACTCGGCTATCATCACAACAATATACTCCACCTTGTTTCGTGTATTCGTGTCCATTGTGCCCATTCTTTAATTGTCGCTCCACAAAGTTAACTATTTTCACCGATATTTCATCAAAGAATTGGTTTCCCTTCCGCGCCTCACGCCTTCAGTTCCCGTTTTAGCCATTCTTTCAAAATGGGGTCGGGGATGACCACTTGGCGTTTCTCGACCTCGATAAGCTCCTTCTTCTCCAACGCCCGCTTCACGGCGCTGACGTTGGCCGACGTGCCGAGCTGGTATTTCCGCAACACCTCCTGCGTGGTGAACTCGTCGCTCACCCCGTCCACGACGGCCCGCAGGAAATTCATCTGATACGTCGTCAGGCTCTCGGTCTGCTTCTCGAACAAGGGCGTGTTCTGGTCCACGATGTCCCGCCATGCGTTGTCGAAATCCCGCTCCGTCGCTTCGTCCTCCGTGTGCGTCCACACCAGCCACGCCAGCTGCTGCACGTACGAGGAATGGTTGTCTACCCGCTGGCAAATCTTCTCCGCCAGCTCCCTTGACACGCGCTTCCCCGTGGCCTCGAAGCGGCTGCGGATATAGTCCACCCAGTCCGCCGTCCCGATTTTCTGCAAATAAATGGCGTCGCCGAACTTGTAGAACGGAAGGCTCTTCTTCTCGAAAAGCTCGTTCATCAAATGCTTCTTGCTGCCGAACAGGCAGTAGGACACCGACTCTTGGAGTTGCCACACGGAACGCAGCTTTTTCTGGAACGCTTTGGAGTCGGTGAACTCCGCGATTTGCTGAAACTCATCGACACACACCACGATGCGCCATCCCCGCTTCCGCGCGATTTTTTCCGGCAGTTGCAGAATCTCGTCCACCTCCTCCCGCTTGGGATTCATTTCGAGCGATATGGAAAAATCCGTCATCGGGTCGGGCCCCAGTGAAATCTTCGGGCTGACTCGCGAGAGAAACAGTTTGACGCTTTCCAGCCACTCCTCCGCCTTGGTCGAGGTCTGCTTCAAGACGGCCGAGGCGAACGCGTCGCAGAAGTCGCGCTCGCTGCGGCACGAGAACGCGTCCATGTACACCACTCTCAACTTGTCGGACTGCGCCAGCCGACACACTTTCTGCACCAACGAGGTCTTACCCCAACGCCGGGGGGAAATCAGAATCGTGTTCACGCCGTGCCGGAAATTCGTCAGCAGGCGTTTCGTTTCCGCCTCCCGGTCGGTGAAATTCTCGCCGGACGCCGCCACGCCAAATGTAAAGGGTCTGTTTTCCATAGCCGATTGAAATTATCTTTCCACAAAAATAAGTAATATCTTTGTTACTAACAAGACGCTTACTAACAAAGTTGTTACAAGGGAAAGGCTGCGCGCTTGCGCCTCGTCGTCCTACTCCGTCTTTGCCTCGGCGGCATCCTCTGCTGTGCCGTCTTTTGCCGCTGCGACTTCCACGAGGAAGTGAAGGCTTGGCGAGTATGCCGTGCCGTCGGCCCGCCCGAAAAAGAGGTAGACGTGGGCCGTCGGTCCCAAGTCCGTCCGCACCCGGAACGTCCCCGCAAGTTCGCCCCGCGTGCCGCTCGATTCCAACGCCCGGTACATCGATGGCATGAGGGAGGGGTAGACCACTCCCGCCAGCAGCCGGTCTGTCCCGGCGCACGTCTCCCACTCTTCCTCCGCCTCCCACGTCGCGCGGAACACCCCGTCGCCCGTCCGCTCCACGCGCAGCCCCGGCGGCAGCAGCAGGCTCCCCGCCGAGAACCGCAGCAGCTCCGGCTTCACCAGCTGCCCCTTGCCGTCGAAGCAGCCGTAATTCTCCGAGTAGAACAGATTGTGCGCCATCCGCCCCTTCTCCCGGGCGGCCACCCGCCAGATGTCCGCCGATATGCTTCGCTTGTAGTAGGCGTACAACCGTTGCAACAACTGGAACCTCGTCGTCGAGGCCTTTTGCTTCTCCGAGCGTTCCTTTTGCTTCCCGCTCGATTTGGGGGTCGGCGCCCGCCGCGCATAAGTCCGCCCGTTCCGCTGGTAGAAAACCATGTCCCCGATTTTTCCGGAAAAACCTTCCGCCAATCCTTTCTCTACTTTCATGTTGTCCTCCTTTTACCGTTGTTCCACATATATCCCACACATCTCCCACCCTTCCCCGGAACAAAAATAAGGAAATTTCTTTTTTTCGCAATTTGTCAACGCTTGAACTCGGATGAAACTCGGAGAAAACTCGGAGATGAGTCGTAGTTAAGTCAGGCATGACTGGGATATGTGTGGGACATGTGGCGGAGGAAAATGGAGCGGCGGGGAAAAAGAAAGCGTCCGGGAGGCGGACGGCTGGCGCCGGGCCTCGGGGACGCTTTCCTGCGATTGATGTTTTATATGAATCAGTAAGTCTGGGTGATGTCCCAGACAAAGGCACGGATTCCGTTTTCCTTGTTCACGTTGTCGAGCCGCTCGACGTACTTGAGGATGAGGGGCACCATGTCCTCCTCGACGACGGTGAGGGTGGCGGAGTTCATCTCGGGCCACGTGTGGGTGCCCATGCGGGGCTCGCCGCCGTTGGTGCCCGCCCCGTTGACGAGGGGCCATTGGGTGAAGCCCGTGACGCGGAGCTGGTCGAGCATATAGCCGACGCGCTCGGTGAGGGCCTGGTTGTATACGATCATTACTGCTTTTAGTGACATGTCTTGTTTGTGTTTTAGAGGGATTTGGGGCGTCCGCGGGGACGCCCCGTCCCGGTTGTGGTTAATGTTTGGGTAATTCTTTCTCGGGGTCGAAGCCGTCCATGAATCTGAACTGCTTGGCGAGCTTCTTCTTCTTGTCGCGGCTGCCGCTGCGGTCCATGGAGGCGTAGACGGCGGGCACGATGATCATGGTGATGATGGTGGAGAACACCATGCCGCCGATGACGGCGATGCCCATGGGCCTCCATGTCTCGGACCCCTCGCCGGTGCTCAACGCCATGGGCACCATGCCGAGGATGGTGGTCAGGGAGGTCATCAGCACGGGCCGCAGACGGGAGCGGGCGGCGCGGGCGATGGCCTCGTAGAGGTGGACGCCGCGCTCGCGGAGAAGGTTGATGAAGTCGATGAGCACGATGCCGTTCTTCGTGACGATGCCGACAAGGAGCACTCCCCCGAGGGCGGCCACGATGCTCAACGGAGTGTCGGTGAGCAGGAGGGCCAGCACGACGCCGGTGAAGGCGAAGGGGATGGAGAGCATGATGATGAACGGCATCTTGAACGACTCGAACTCGGCCGCCATGACGATGTAGACGAGCATGAGGGAGAGGAGCAACAGGGCGAAGAGCGAGGAGAAGGACTCCTGCTGGTCCTCGTAGTTTCCGCCGACGTAAAGGGTGACTCCCTGCGGTATCTCCTCGAGGTTGTCAATGATTTGCTGCGCTCCCTCGGCTATCTGGCCCATGGCCACTCCGGCGGCCGGGCTGATGGACACCTTGAGGATGCGCTGCTTGCTCTTGCGCTCGATGTTTGGCGGGGAGAAGTATTCCTTCACTTGGCCCAATTCCTTGAGGCGCACTTTCTGTCCGTAGCCGTCGGTGATGATGAAGTTCTCGACGTCGGAGATGGAGGTGCGGTATTCCTCCTCGAGGCGGACGATGATGTCGTATTCCTCGCCGTCCTCCTTGAACTTGGTGTTGCGGCTGCCGTAGATGTAGTTGCGGACGTAGCTGCCGACGGTGGAGGTGGTGAGGGCGTGGCGGGCGAGCTTGTCCTGGTCGAGCACGATTTGGAGCTCGGCCTTGTCCTCGTCGCGGCTTATCTTGATGTCCTCGGCTCCGGGGATGTTGGCCGCCTGGCGGGCGATTTCCTGGGCGAGGTTGGTGGTGACGTCGAAGTCGTGTCCCATGATTTCGACATCAACGGTGTTGCTTCCCATGGAGCCCATGCCTCCGGTGCTGACGGTGTACTGGAGGATGTCGGGATAGCGTTTGAGGATGCCGCGGACTTGGTCGGCGATCTCGAAGACGCTGCGCGTGCGCTCCTCGAGGTCGACGGTGCGGAGCCGCATGTTGAGGATGTTGTTGCCGGTGCTGTTCATCATGGAGGCCATGGAGGCTTCCTCCTCGCTACCGTAGGAGAGGTTGATGAGGCTGATTTCCGGCACCTCGGCCCGGATGACGGAGTCTATGTCGAAGGCTATCTTCTTGGTGATTTCGACGCGTTGGCCGGACTGCATCTTGGCGTAGACGCTGAGGTAGTTCTGGTCGTTCTGCGGCATGAAGTCGGTCTGGATGTTCCCGCTGAGGCTGCACGAGCCGATGAATAGGGCGAACATGCTGCAGATGGTGACGGTCTTGTGATGGAGCACCCAGCGGATGAGTTTCTCGTAGGCGCCGTCGAGGCCGTCGAGCATGCGGTTGGTGAAGGTGTAGAAGCTGAACTTGCCGTCGGTCTTCACCGTCTGTATGCGGAGTAGCTGCGAGCTGAGCATGGGGGTCAGCGATATGGCCGTGACGGTGGAGGTGGTGATTGTGATGCAGACAATCCATCCCAGTTGCTTGAAGAGGATTCCGGTCATCCCGGTGACGAGGGTCAAGGGGAAGAACACGGCGATGGTGACGAGCGTCGTCACGATGACGGAGAGCCACACCTCGTTGGTTCCGTAGATGGCGGCTTCCCTCGGGCGGCTTCCCCGGTCGATGTGCTTGGTGATGTTCTCGAGCACCACGATGGCGTCGTCCACCACCATGCCAATCGCAATGGAGAGGGAGGACAGCGAGATGACGTTGAGCGACTCGCCGGTGGCGAATAGGTAGATGAACGCCACAATCAACGATATGGGAATCGTGAGGGCGATGATGAAGGTGGCCCGCCAGCGCCCGAGGAAGAGGAACACGATGAGCACCACGAAGATGAGGGCGTACATCAAAGTCTCCTGAAGGTTGTCGACCGCTTTGACGATGAAGTCGGAGTTGTCGCTGATGATTTGGAACTGGATGTCGGTGGGCAGTTCCTTCTTTGCCAGTTCGAGTTCCGCTTTGGCTTCCTCGGCTACGGCTACGGCGTTGGCGTCGGTCTGCTTGGAGATGAGGAGGACGCCTCCGTTGCCGCGGTTGACGGTCTGCTCGAGGGTGATGTCCTTGATGGTGTCGCGGACGTTGGCCACGTCGCGGAGGAATACGGTCTTGCCGTCCTGTGTGCCGAGCACGATGTTCTTGATTTGGTCGCTCTCGTCGAACTCTCCCTCGACGCGGATGGTGTAGTCCATGTCGCCCATCTTCACGTTGCCGGAGGAGATGTCGATGTTCTCGGCGGCGATGCGGTTGCCGATGTCGGTGAGGGAGAGGTTGTAGGCGTCAAGCTGGTTGGGGTCGAGTTCCACGTACACGACGCGCTCGGGCGCTCCCGCCACGGTGATGGAGGCGACGCCGTCGACGCGGTTGAGCCGGGTGACCACCTTGTCGTCGAGGATTTTGTTAAGGCCTGGGTAGGATTCCTTGGCCGTGACGGCGTAGATGAGGATGGGCATGGACGAGGTGCTGAACCGCATGATTGTCGGGCGGTCGATGTCGTCCGGAAGTCCGTCCATGGCCTTGTCCACGGCGTCGCGCACGTCATTGGACGCCTCGTCGAGGTTGGCTTCCCACTCGAACTCGAGGCTGATGACGGAGAGGTTGTCGTAGGAGGTGGATGTCAGCTCCTTCAGTTTGTCGACGGAGTTGAGCTGGTCCTCCAGGATTTTGGTGACGTTTTCCTCGATGTCCGAGGCGTTCGCCCCGGGGTAGGTTGCCATGACCGTGATGTACGGCGGGTCCATTTTGGGGTATTGGTCCACGGGCAACTGGAGATAGGAAGCCACACCGAGCACCATGATGGCGAGGAATACCATCAAGGTGGAGATGGGCTTGTTTACTGCGCTACTGTATATGCTCATGATGTTGCGTTGTTACGTGATTATTTCGTGATTTTGAGGGGCGAGCCGTCGATGAGCCGTCCTTGGCCGACGATGACTAACTGGGCCCCGGGTTTGATGTCGTCGCTGAAGACTTCCACTTTGTCGTCGAAGCGGCGGCCGAGGGTGACACCGACGCGTTTGGCGCGGCCGTTCTCGTTGAGGAAGAGGTAGCGGTCGTTGGCCCCTTGCAGCTTGAGCACGGCGATGGCGGGCACGACGAGGGTGCTCGTCTCTCCGATGAAGAAGTTGATGGTGCCGTACATGCCCGGGCGCAGCGCCTCGTCGTTGTTAGGGATTTTCACCTCGACGGTGAAGGTGCGGGAGGCGGGGTCGATGGTGGGGTAGACGATGCTGACCTTGCCCTCGAAGACGCGGTCAGGGTAGATGTTGCTTTTCAGCTCGACGCTCATGCCTTTCTTCACGGAGAGGTAGTATTGCTCGGAGAGGTTGACGTAGGCTTTCAGCGGGTTGGTCTTCTGGATGGCGATGACGGAAGGCTTCGAGGCCCCTCCGACGGCGGCTCCGGTGTACAGCTCTTTGTCCTCGTAGTATTTCCCGGTGACGATGCCGTCGAACGGGGCGAGCATCTGGGTGTTCTCGCGGAGGAACTCGACGTTGGCCTTGGCCACCTCGTACTGGGTGACGGCGGCGTCGTAGTTTTGCTGGCTGATGCTACCGGTTTGTTTCAAGGCCACGGCCCGGTTGTATTCCGTTTCCAGGTTTTTCAGTTCGACTTCCGCCTGGATGAGGTTGGTGCGGTCCATTTCCACGAGGAGTTGCCCCTTCTTGATGCGGTCGCCGACCTCGACGTGGATTTTCTCGATGCGTCCCGCGGCGGAGGGGGCGTAGTAGACTTCCTCGTCGGCCTGGAGGTCGGCGGTGTAGTCGAGAGTGGTGGCGATGGATGTCGGTTCCAGGGTGAGCACTTTCACGGGGATGGCTTCTTCTGTTGTTTCTTGTGCAGCTTTGTTGTCTTTGCCGCCGGAGCAGCCGGCCAGCACGCTTAAAGCTATAGTCGAAAGGATGATGTTTCTGATCATACTTGTTTGATTTGTTTATGTGATTAACGTTTCAATTGATTGTACAGTTTTTCGATGCTTACTTGCGCCTGCAGGAGGGTCAGGATGGCGTCCGTGTAGTTGCTTTCGGCGGTGAGGTAGTTGTCGTTGGCCTGGGTGAGGTCGAGGCTGGATATGGCTCCGTGCTCGAACTTGATTTGATAGTTTTTCAACACGCGGGCCGCCACGTCGATGTTTTCCTTTTGGAGCTCGTAGTTTTCCATGGCGTTCTTGAGGTCGAACTTCAGTTGCTCGTCCTGCAGGTGGAGGTTGTCGCGCAGCAGATCCTGGTTGGTGAGAGTCTGCTCGTAGGTGATTTTCGCCTGTTTCACCTGTGAGTAGCGTTGCAACCCGGAGAAAATCGGGATGCTCATCGAGAATCCGGCGGAGTGGTTGGGACTCATGTCGAATCCGGATGTCTTGATTTTATAGGTGTAGGCGTAGGAGCCCGATATGGTCGGGGCGAAGCTCCATTTTTGCAGGGCGACCTGTTTGCGGTTCAGTTCCGCCTGGGTTTCCATTTGCCGGTATTCGAGGTTGTTCTCGATGTTGAAAGGTTGGGCGTAGAGTTGGGCGGCGATGTTCTCGTCCAGGAATTCCTCCAGTCTGTTGGTCAAGGAGATGACGGTGCCCGCCGGCACGCCTAATTGGATGCTGAGGAGGTTGTAATTCACCTCCACGGTCCGTTCCATGGCGAGCAGGTTGTTTTCCAGTTGGCCGACGTTGATTTTGATTTGATCCACGTCGGTCTCCTCCACGGTCCCCGCCTTGAACTGGTTGAGGGTGTGCGTGTAGATGTCCTTCATGTTGTCGAGGTTCTTGCGGAGGATGTCGCGCAGCCGTTCGCTGACGAGCACCGTGTAGTAGGAGTTGTAGATGGTCTCCACGATGTCCAGCTCCGAGCTCTCCACTTGCTGGGCTGTCAATTGCTTGGCGATTTTGCTGGTTTGGATGCCGACGATCCACTGCCCGCTGAAGAGCAATTGCGACAGTCCGACCTGGAGGTTCGACTGGTCTTTCAGTTTCATGGATTGCTCGCCGAATCTCATGCGGTATCCGAAGTTGGAACTGTAATCAATCGTTCCGTTGATTTGCGGCAGTCCTTCCGACACGGCTTCCCGAATCATTTCTTGCCGGAGGTCGATGTCCATCCGCGAGGCTTTCAGTTCTTTGTTGTGCTTGATCGCGTGTTCCACGGCCTGTTGCAGGGTCAGCGATTGTGTTTCTTGCTGGGCCCGAAGCATCCATGGCGCGATTAGCATCAAAAGTAAAAGTGATACTCCTTTTTTCATAGATTTATTGTTTTTGTTGTTTTTATTGTCTGGTGCGCGGGACTCACATGGTGCGAGAGTCTCCGTTTTTCTGTTTCTCGTATTTTTTGATTTCTTGCAGTCCTTTTTCGGTGGATATGGCCCGGATGAAGTTGTCCAGTATGGTGCACACGACGTCGGATATGGGATATTGCATGTTGGCGCTCATTTCCGGGTCGGAGAGGTAGCGGAGCGGGGTGTTGAGCAGGTAGATTTGCAGGTCCCGATCGATGTCCCGCCTGAAGTAGCCTTGCTCGATGCCTTGGTCGAGCAGGGTGGTCAGGAATTCTCCTTTCAGTTTTTCCTCCGTGTCTTTGATTCTCGCGTAGACCTCGGGGTGGTATTTTTTCATGTCGAAGTCGTTCGACGGGTGGAGGCTGTTGAGCCTGGCGATGATGAATCTCTTGGTGCTGTCGATGATGGCGATGGGGTTCTGGCGGTCCTCCTCTTGCAGTTCCAAGCGGATTTTCTGGTCGTGGAGGCGGGCGAGCATGACTTGCTCGACCACGTCGTCCTTGTTTTTAAAGTGTTGGTATAGTGTCTTTTTTGATATCCGGAGATGGTTGGCGATGTCGTCCATCGAGGTGCTCCTCAGTCCGTAGATGAGGAAAAGCTCGGATATCCGTTGGATGATTTGTTCTTTTTGTGACTTGTCGTTGTTTTCCATGTTCGTGTGTTGAAACAAAGTGCGTATGGAAACGGTTTTTGTGTTGAACGTTTCCGAGGGCAAATGTATATATTTTATGTCAGGCGCGATTGTCCGCGTTGTTAATTTATTGTTAATATATTTGCGGGCGGGCGGGGCGCGCGAGGGACGGAATTATGTGTTATCTTTGCGGTATGATTGACCAGGCTACCATACAGAAGATTTTCGACGCGGCGGACATTTACGATGTCGTGTCCGAGTTTGTCAGTTTGAAGAAGCGGGGGGCGAACTATATCGGGCTTTGTCCGTTCCACAACGAGAAGACGGGGTCGTTCACAGTTTCGCCCGCCAAGGGCATTTACAAGTGCTTCGGTTGCGGGAAGGGAGGGAACGCCGTGAGTTTCATCATGGAGCACGAGCAGATGTCGTACGTGGAGGCGTTGCGTTTCCTGGCGGCCAAGTACCACATCACTATAGAGGAGAAGGAGATGACCGAGGAGCAGCGCCGGGAGCAGACGGAGCGGGAGAGCATGCTCATCGTGACGGGGTACGCCAACGAGTATTACCAATACCAGTTGTGGCACACGGACGAGGGGCGTTCCGTGGGGTTGGGCTATCTGCGCCAGCGGGGAATCAGCGACGAGATGATTCGGAAGTTCGGACTGGGGTACAACCCGGAGGAGTGGGGCGCGTTCACGAAGGCCGCCGTCGCGAAGGGGTACAAGAAGGAGTTCCTCGTGAAGACGGGGCTGACGATAGAGAACGAGCGCGGGGCTTTCGACCGGTTCCGGGCGCGGGTGATTTTCCCCGTCCACGACCTGGCGGGGAAGGTCATCGCTTTCGGGGGCAGGACGATGACGGCGGACAAGAAGGTGGCCAAGTACCTCAATTCCCCGGAGTCGGAGATTTACCACAAGAGCAAGACGCTGTACGGCGTTTATCTCGCGAAGAAGAGCATTATCCAGCACGACCGCTGCATTCTGGTGGAGGGGTACACGGACGTGATTTCGTTCCACGCCAAGGGGGTGGAGAACGTGGTGGCCTCTTCCGGCACGTCGCTGACGATAGAGCAGATACGGCTGATTCACAGGCTGACGCCCAACGTGACCATCATCTACGACGGGGACGCCGCCGGAATCAAGGCGTCGTTGCGGGGCATCGACCTGGTGCTGGAGGAGGGGCTGAACGTGCGGGTGCTGCTGCTGCCGGACGGGGAGGACCCGGACAGTTTCGCCCGCGCCCACTCGCCGCAGGAACTGGCCGACTACATAGCCGCCAACGAGACGGATTTCATCAATTTCAAGACGAAGCTGCTGCTCGGTGCCGCCGGGGACGACCCGGTGGAGCGGGCCCGGCTGATCACGGACATCGTGAGGAGCATCTCGAAGATTCCGGACGAAATCACCCGCTCGGTGTATGTGCGGGAGACTTCCCGGATGTTGGAGGTGGAGGAGAAGGTTTTGTACACGGAGATAGCGAAAATCCGGCTGAAGGGCGACGAGCAGGCCGCTCGCCCGGGCGCAAGGCCGTCCGCCCCCGACCCCGCGCCGGTGGCGAGGGAGGTGACCCCGTGCGATTTGGAGGAGATGGCGATTGTGCGCTATCTGCTTTTGTTCGGGACGGAGCCGCTGTACGAGGAGGAGGCGAACGGCTACGCGAGGATGGTGACCGTGGGGGAGTTTATCGTGCGGGAGCTGGCGGCGGACGACCTGGAGATGCAGAATCCCTTGTGCCGGACAATCCAGACGGAGTATCAGCGGCGCTACGAGTCGCCCGACTTCGACCCGGCGCGTTATTTCGGCACGCATCCGGACATCCGGGTGAGCACGCTCGCGGCCAACATGCTGAGCGAGCCTTACGAGCTGAGCAAGATATGGTATAAGATGGACAATCTGGTGGAGACGGAGCAGATGAAGCTGGCGGAGCTGTTGCCGAAGGTGGTGGACAATTACAAGATGAGACGGGTGGAGATGCTTTCCGCGGAGATTGACAATCAAATCCTCGAGTCGCAACAGAAGAAGGAGGACGCGGAACGGTTGATGGGGCTGCTGAGGCGGAAAAACGTCCTCAACAAGATACGCGCCCGCCTGAACGAGCGGTTGCGCCGCACGGGAGTGCGGTGAGGCCCGCCGCTGCGCGCGGTCAGTCCCTCCAAAGGCGGTAGTACACGCCGAGGGGGAGGGTCTTGCCGAACGAGTCGTCGAAGTACAGCTCGCCGAACTGCTCGCCGGAGCATTGGCCGAAGAGCTGGCGCACTGCGCTTTTGGCCAGCAGGGCGGAAAGTCCCATGGAATAAAGGTTGAGCACGAGGAAACTGCGGTTCCGCCTCAAAAGCCGGGCGCAGAGGGAGAGAAGCTCGTTGATGTTTTCCTCGAGCACCCATTTCTCGCCGTTCGCCCCGCGGCCGTAGGCGGGCGGGTCGAGGACGATGCCGTCGTAGAGGTTGCCCCGTTTCACTTCCCTGCGCGTGAATTTGAGGGCGTCTTCCACGATCCAGCGGATGCCGTCGAGGCCGCTGGCCTCCATGTTCTCCCGCGCCCAGGTGACGACCGGCTTCACGGAGTCCACGTGGGTGACGTCCGCCCCGGCGCTTTTGGCGGCCAGGGAGGCCCCTCCCGTGTAGGCGAAGAGGTTCAGCACCTTGCAGCCCGCGCCGATTCGTCCGGCTTGCTTGAAGATGAAGTCCCAGTTCTCCGCCTGCTCGGGGAAAAGTCCCACGTGCTTGAACGAGGTGAGGCCGAGCCTCATGCGGAGCCTCATGCCGCCGTTGGCGTAGTTGACGAACCATTGCTGCCTCATGCGGGGCTTGCATGTCCATTCCCCGCGCTCCTCGCCGCGCTTGTCTTTGTGGAAATAGGCGTCGGCCCGCGACTCCCACTCCGAGTCGGGCAGCGACTTGTTCCAGATGGCCTGGGGCTCCGGCCTGGCGACGAGGTAGGGGCCGAACCGCTCGAGTTTCTCGAAACCGCCGCTGTCGACGAGGGCGTAGTCCTTCCAATGGGACGGGGTGAGGAGGGTGGTGTTCATTTCTTGCATGCCTGAAGATTTAAATTTTCGCCCGCGAAGTTAGTTATAATGTCCGAATGTGTTACTTTTGTGGCAATTAAATCGATAAGTAGAAAATGAAGGTCCATTACGGCATAGGAAATGTCGCCGCCCACAACCCGGTGGTCACGATAGGGAGTTTCGACGGGGTGCATCTCGGGCACGCTTGCGTGATACGCCATTTGAGAAGGAAAGCGGCCGAGACAGGCGGCGAGTCTGTGATTATCAGTTTCGAGCCCCATCCGAGGGAGGTGCTTTATCCTATGGAAAAGAAGCCCGGGATATTGACGACGTTGGACGAGAAGATGGAGATATTGGAGCGTTACGGGGTGGACCACCTCGTGATAGAGCCTTTCACGGTGGAATTCGCCCGGCAGTCGTACGCCGATTTCGTGCGGGACGCGCTGGTGGGGCGGTTGCGCATGCGGGGGTTGGTCGTGGGGTACGACCACCATTTTGGAAAGGACCGGGAGGGAAACTTCGAGAGTCTGCAGCTCCTGAGCCGCCAATATGGCTTTTTTCTGGAGCAGGAGCAGGTGTTCGAGGAGGATGACGTGAACGTCAGCTCCACGAAGATACGCAACGCGCTTGCCGTGGGCGACGTGGCGTTGGTGAACCGTTTTTTGGGGTATCCCTATTCCTTCACGGGCACGGTCGTCGCCGGGCAGCATCTGGGCAACGAGATTGGTTTCCCGACGGCGAACATCGCCTTGGCCGACGAGCGGAAATTGCTGCCGGCGGTGGGGGTGTATGCCGTGCGGGTGAGGGTGGACGGCGGGGAGTATGGCGGAATGTTGAACATCGGCGTGCGGCCGACGGTGAGCCGGGAGGGAGTGGTCACCCGGGAAGTGAACATTTTTGACTTCGGGCGCGACATTTACGGGGAATCCCTCACCGTTCAGTTGGTGGCACGGGTGAGGGGGGAGCAGAAGTTCGCGAGTCTTGCCGAATTGAAGTCCCAATTGCGGCAGGACAAGGAGAAGGTCAAGGAACTGCTGGCCGCCAGATGATTTTGGGAACAAAAGAACAAGACCCGCCTGAAAGCGGGTCTTTGTGATTCCGTGGGGACTCGAACCCCAATCAAAGGAACCGGAATCCTTCATTCTATCCATTGAACTACGGAACCGTGCGGCCAGAATGTCTCTGAAACCGGATGCAAAGCTAATATATTTTTCTAAAAAAGGGGAGCATTTGCCCCCCTTTTTTTCTTCAAACTTGTAAAGTTTATACTTTCTTGCGCGCGGCGTAGCTTACGCGCAAGGAGTTAGCTCTACGCAATTCTTGTTTCAAGTCGGTCACGATACCCATTTTCGTGTCCATGTCCACTTTCAGGTTGTTCGTGATGCTGTTCCGGTCTTCCTCGCTGCGTGCCTCTTGCTCGGCAATCACGAAAGAGGTGATGTCGTTGAGGGTCGCGAACTTGTCGTTCAACTGGATTCTCGGCTCGCTTCCGTACATGCCCACGAACTCGGCCTTGGGCCGTCCGATGTAAATGTTGCTCACCAATGATTTCTTCTCCAGCTTGGTGACGGTCCGGGCGTCCGGCATTCCGTTCTCGACCATGACGGTCACTTCCCGCATCGTACTACTAATCATGAAGAAGAACAACATCATGTACACAACGTCGGGCAAAGAAGCCGTTGAAATTGTAGGCGCGCTTTTGCTGCCTTCGTCTCTCTTAAATATTGCCATTACTTGGTTCCTCCTATGTTTTTAGGTTCTGCTTCGGATATGGCGGTCGGCACCACTTTGCGCACGGCGTCCTGCTGCTCCGGATCCAACTCGTCATATTTCTTGCCCCATTGCTCCATCGACTTGATGTCTCTTGCCTCGTTGAACGCCGCCGCCAGCTCGTCTTGCACGGCGATGTACATCTTGTAGGACGTGCCTCGGTCGCTTTGCAGGGAGACAATGCCTTTCGATACCTCAACCCGCCCGAAGAAAGGAACTTCCTTGATGTCTTTGGCAGGAAGGTCCGGCTTGTTCTGCGGGTTCAGGATGAATTCCAGGGCTTTGTCCTTCAGCATGGAGATGTCCATGATTTCTCCGTTCACGGCGAGCATGTCGTTTTTGTTCACCAATACCTGCAGGATGTTGCGCTTCGCGTATTTCGGCGGGTTCACGACCACATCCTCCGGCGGCATCGGCGGCAAACGGCGGAAAATACCTGAATCCGTGTCCATACTTGCTGCCACCAAGAAGAAAATCAGCAACAAGAATGCGATGTCGGCTTGGGACGAGGCGTTAATTTCAGGTACACTTTTCTTACTCATAATTCAAAATCTTTCTTTTTCAGTTATTTGAATCGCTTACTGATTTCTGAGTAGAGGATTGCCAACACGATGAACCCTCCCAGGAAGTAAGTGACATAAAGCAGCACGTCCGTCATGATCAACATGCTCGGCACGTTGTCGCTTCCCGTGTATCCCGGCATTTTCAGCGGGGTGCCGTCCGCCAACGCGTAAGCGATCAGGAAAAGCACCGCCGCCACTCCGATCAAAAGAAGCGCTTTCAAGCCCCCCTTCGGGTTGGAAATCAATTTTATAATCGGGAATATGACAGCCAGAATGACCGCGATGAAGAGCAGGATGTACGACCAGTACAACAATTCGTCCGTGTAAATCGGCGAATACATCGCCTGATTCGGCTCCGCCCCGCCCGCAAGGAAGAGTACCAGAATGACAGTCGTGATGACGGCCATCACAATGGTCATTATGTTCAGATATTTACGTATTTTCTGCATGACGCGTTAGTGTTTTTGATTGTATTTTACAAGCATATCCATCAGGCTTACGGAAGCGTCCTCCATGCTGTTCACGATACCGTCAATCTTCACGATGCAGTAGTTGTAGAACAACTGAAGAATCATGGCCACGATCAAACCGCCCACCGTCGTGATCAAGGCCACCTTCATACCTCCTGCCACGAGGGTCGGCTGGATGTCGCCGGCTGCTTGGATGGCGTCGAACGCCATGATCATTCCGACCACAGTTCCCAAGAATCCCAACATCGGGGCCAATGCGATGAACAATCCGATCCAGGTCAATCCCCTTTCCAAAAGTCCCATTTGAACGGAACCGTAGGAAACCACGGATTTCTCCACCATGTCCACTCCTTGGTCGTAGCGGCTCAATCCCTGGTAGAAGATGCTGGCGATCGGGCCTCTCGTGTTGCGGCAAACTTCCTTGCACGCCTCAACGCCTCCGTTGTTCAGCGACTCTTCCACTTGTCCCAAGAACTTCTTCGTGTTGATGGTGGCCAAGTTCAAGTAAATCACACGCTCGATGCAAATGGCCAGACCGATAATCAAGCACAAGGCGATCGGGGCCATCCAGAGGGCGCCTCCCTCGATGAACTTTTGTTTCAAAGCCGCGTGGAACGACGTGCTGGCGATTTGCGACTCGTCTTCCAGGATGGTCGGGTCGTCGAGGATGGCTTCTTCCAGCGCGGCGTTCTCGTCGAGCGTGTCCGTGCCGGTGCTTTCGTCCGTCATTGTCGCGTCCATGGACGTTTCTGTTTGTGTGGCGTCATTTTCCTGAGCCATTAGCATAGTCGAAGCTCCAAAGGTGAGCATTCCAAAAACCGCAATTAGTGCAAATAATTTTCTCATGATCTATTTAACTGATTTTTAGGTTATAAATAATTATTCTTTAACTCTATCTTAACTTCATGTTTTGGTTTCTTTTTCGTTCAATCATTCGCGGCTCGTTTAGTCCTCCGAATTCGGGGGCCTAAGGTATAAAAATAATGTTAACAACCAATGTATTTCGGGGATATTTCTCCGCGGATATTGATATTTAAATATTTTTGAATGTCCGCAAGGTTTGTATACCGTGCCAGAATGCTCATCATCTTGCACGCCGCGGCCTCCGTCGTGATGTCGTGGCCGCTGATGACTCCGGCGTTAAGCAGCTCTCTGCTAGTCTCGTATCTGCCCATCTCGACGCTCCCGCCTTGGCACTGGGTGACGTTGTAGATGACGATGCCTTTGTTTAGCGCCTCTTTGATTTTGTTAAGGAAAACTTTATCGGTGGGGGCGTTCCCGGAGCCGTAAGTCTCCAAAATCAGGCCCCGCAGGCCCGGAATGTTGGCGATCGCGTCGAGGATTTCGACGCGCATGCCCGGAAAAATCTTCAAAATGGCGATGTTGGTGTCCATTTCCGTGCACGCGGACACTTTCCCCGGGCGGGGCGCGTAGTCGATGGCTCCATAATTATAATGTATGTGGATTCCGATGTTGGCGAGTTCCGGGTAGTTGAACGATTGGAACGCGTCGAAGCTCTCGGCGTTGATTTTGGTCGTCCGGTTGCCCCGGAACAGTTTCGCCCCGAAAAGGATGCACACCTCCGGCACGACGGCCTTCCCCTCGTCGTAGGCGGCGGCGATCTCGATGGCGGCTATCAGGTTCTCTTTCCCGTCCGTGCGGCGTTTCCCGATGGGGAGCTGGGAGCCCGTGAACACGACGGGCTTCGTCAGGTTCTGGAGCATGAAGCTCAGCGCCGAGGCCGAATAGGCCATCGTGTCCGTGCCGTGGAGCACGACGAATCCCCGGTAGCGGTCGTAGTTCTCGGTGATGATCCGGCACAGCTCTTTCCACAGCCGCGGCTGGACGTCCGACGAGTCGATGATTTCCGGAAGCGTGTGGCTGTCGATGGAGAAGTCGAATTCCCGGATTTCGGGGACTTCTTTGGCTATCTGGTCGAAGTCGAACGGGCACAGGGCGCCCGTCACCGGGTCGTTGATCATCCCGATGGTCCCTCCCGTGTATATGATTAAGACAGGTTTGTTCATACGTCGTTTACTTTGCAACTTGTTTGATGTCCTTGTCGGACAAGTTTTGGCATGGCAAATTAAATAATTTCATCGCATTGTTGGTGGTGGTCTCGGCTATTTTTTTTATGTCCTCGCCCAGGATTTCAGCAATTTTAGCAGCAATCAAAGGAATGTAACCACTTTCGTTCCGTTTGCCCCTGTGGGGAGCGGGAGCCAGGTACGGGCAGTCGGTCTCCAGCACCAGCCGCGACGCGCCTGCCTGGCGCACGGTCTCGGCCATGCCGGAGCGTTTGAACGTGACCACTCCCCCGATCCCGAGCAGGAAGCCCAGGTCGGCGGCCCGGGCGGCGTCCTCCGCCGTCCCGGGGAAGCAGTGCAGGACGCCTTTCATGGCGCGGCGCTGGCGTTTCAATATGTCGAAAATCTCGGGCAGCGAGTCGCGGGAATGGATGATCACGGGCAGGTCCATCTCCCCCGCGACGCGCAGCTGGCGCTCGAACACGGCGCGTTGCTCCTTGTAATAAGTGGTGTCCCAGTGCAGGTCTATGCCGCACTCCCCGATGGCGACGATTTCCGTCCGCCCCAGCCATTTCTCGAAGGCGGCCATTTCTTCCCGCCACGACCCGTCCACTGACGTGGGGTGCACCCCCAGCGTCGGGAACAGCCGCCCGGGATGCCGCGCCGCCGCCTCCATCATCCGGGGTCGGCTCGCCCTGTCGATGTCCGGCAGCACCAGCCGCTCCACCCCGGCCTCGAAAGCCCGCCCGATGGCCTCCTCCCGGCCGTCGTCGAACTCCTCGGCGTAAATGTGCGAATGTGTGTCTATGTACATTTCGGTCTTTTTTTTGTGCCGCAAAGGTACGATTAATTCCGAAAAGTCGGACACCGTGTCTTTGAACGCGCCGCTGACGGTCGGAATGGGCGTTTTTTCCCCGTCGGGGGCTTTCGTCCCGGAGGGTTGGCGGGGGAACAAGGGCGGAGGGGAGGACGGGCGTCTCACGCCCTCCTGCCGGAGGGGCAAAAAGCCTCAAGGCCTCAGGGCGACGTGCCACGAGGGCGAGAACGCCCCGCCGTCCTCCCGCTCGAAATAGACGTAGGCGTGCGCTCCCTCGGCGGGAATGTCGCCCGGGCGGAACGTTCCCGCCAGCGCGCCCCTCGTTCCCTCCGCTTCCGCCGCCGGGCGCACCACCAGTCGCCGCAGCGCGTACACCACCGCCACCCGCATCCGGTCCGCCGCGGCGGCCGACGCCCATTCCCTGTCCGCCTCCCACGTCACCCGCCACGTCCCTTCCTCCGCCGGCTCCGCCGCCAACCCCGGCGGCAGCAGCAGCGCTCCCTCCGTCAGCCTCAGCCCCTCCGGCCTCGTCAGCCGCCAGTCCCCGCCGAAGCACCCGTAGTTCAGAGAGAAGAAAAGATTGTGCGCCCGCTTCCCCGCGGCTTTCCCCGCCAGCCGCCAGATGTCGGCCGACACCTTCTCCCGCAACTGGCTGTAAAACTTTTGCGTCACCCGTAGCCGGTTCGCCGACTCCACCATCCCCTCCGCCATTCCCTCCGTCTCCCACTTCGGCCGTTTCCCGGGAATCCTCACCCTCCGGGCGTACGTCTTCCCGCCCCACGAGTAATAAACCATGTCTCCGACCCGTCCCTTCATCCTCCTCCCCTCCGCGTCCATTATTTCCATTCTTTGCCTCCTTTCTTTTTGTTCCGACTTGCCTTTTCCCTCTCCTCCGCCGTGTCTGCCTTGTCGCAAAAATAGATGAAAAGCAAACTAAAACCAAATCAAAAGCATAAATTATAGCTTTTGGTAAGCTTTTGATAAGCTTTTGTTCCGCTTTTGATTTATGTGGGGTGCGGCGAGGCCTCGCTTTTGTATTTGCCGTCGGCTGAAGGATGGAACGATAAAAAATCATTCAAACACGTTATCCCATAGCCGTGTTTCAAGAATTTTTGCATACCTTTGCGGCAGATGGCGGAGGCCATCCGTATATTTTGTACTGAAATGAAGAAGCGTTGTGCTTATCTCGAAGTCGGGAACGTAGGAAATTCAAGACTTATTCAGAGAGACGGCATGGTGGTTCTCACGCTATAGCGTGGGCTGTATTACCATATCCTGAATAAAGGTTTTTCCTACGACCTCCGACTTAAGACGTGGTAGCATTGCAGTCTCACGCTTGAACCAAATAGCATCATATATCTTTTTGATTATCAAATTATATATTCAATAATCTTTATAATTTGATACCGCAAAGTTCCCACAAAAAGTAATTGGTTTTCCAAATAGACCTGGCACAAAACTGCCAATAAAGAAAGCATATGTAACTACAATTGATGTTTTGCTCACTTTTTTGTGGCGAATTGCAACATTTAACCTTCTTGGTCAATTATATTCTCTAAATATACTTATCTTTGTAACCATGTAATGGATATATAATAATATGGAGCGCAAATTACTGAATCGAATCAAAGTCGTTCTCGCAGAGAAAAACAAGAGCAATAAATGGCTCTCGGAACAATTGGATAAGGATCCTGCCATAATTTCTAAATGGGTTACAAATACAACGCAACACAACCCAATGTGGAAATGCTAATCCAAATAGCAAAAGTTCTGGATGTGTCTGTGGATGACTTGTTGAGAACCGAATAATTTATGGGAGAAGCAAAACTATATAAGTACTTGGATTATAACGGTGGGTTGATGATGCTGCATTCTGGCAATCTTCAATTCACTAACGCTACGCGGTTGAATGATCCGTTTGATTGCCATCCATCGTTAATTGATTTCTCCAATGTTCCCCAAAAAGTATATGGAGGATGGACTCCGGAAATAATTGAAGAATTGAGAAGGGATCCATTTCGTAGAACCAGAGAAGAGGCATGGATATGTAGTCTTTCTAAGATATATGATTCAATTTTGATGTGGAGCTATTATAGCAAGCATAAAGGCATCTGCATCGGTCTGGATATGGAGAAAGTTAGAAAGTATCTTTCTCGCATGTATGGCAATGTTATGATCGGCTGCTCGGAAGTGGAGGTACAATATAAAGACATTGTAGAGAAGCCCGATTATTTCAGGGATGCAAAAGACTTTTTTCATTATCAAATATCCACCAAAGCAAAAGCTTGGGAGCATGAACAAGAAGTGCGTTTATTTATATTAGAGCCATGGCCGGCATATATGAAGTTGCTGCCGTGGCAAAATGATGATAAAGGCCCGATTGACTGGAAAGAAGTAAGAGCGTTCCCCGAAATTGGAGGAGAGTGTTTCGAATCCGTTTATCTGGGAATCAACATGAATGCAGAAGAAAAATCAAAAATAATCCGTGTTGCCCGAAAGCTGAATCCCGACATTAAGATTTTCCAAATGGAGATTGATGCAAATGCTTTTAGGTTAAACACCAAACTAATAGAGTAAATACGATGGCCAAGAAACAAACAAAAATAACAAAGGAGGAAACCTTAGAAACCATACTTTTCAACTGTCGCAACAGTTTGAGAGGGCGTGCTGCCATGACCGACAAGCGCGATTTGTTGCTGACTCTTGTGTTCTTGAAATTTATCGGAGAACGCTTCAAGCAGCAAAAGGATAAAATCAGGCATGAGATTATAGAGGTTCAAGGCATTCACGACGAGGCTTTTGT
>CALUHX010000010.1 GCA_944320555.1 uncultured Butyricimonas sp.
CCGGGTGACGCAAAATTACAAAATGCTGAATAATACACAATTATAAGTTCGTTTAAATTTGAGTGACGAAGTCAGGAGAAACATACACCGACATTCCCCAAAAATTTCCACCTTCCCATCTCCCAAGGGGTACTCCAATACAAAAGGGAAAAAATCACCCGCATCGCGAAACACCGTCCTTTCCACTCTTACATGAAAGGGAGACGAAAAACTCATTGTCACGACCAATGGTCTGCGGGCATGATAATCCACAAAACAAGGTAAAGCAACACACCGAAACCGGCCAAAAGCACCATCGCCACATATATCGCCCGGACAAGTGTCGGGTCAACGTTGAGATAATGCGCAAAACCTGCACATACTCCAGCGACCATCTTGTTTTGCGTCGAACGCATCAGTTTTTTGGGTTCGTTCATCATATTCATCGCTTTAGGTTTGATTGCGTAAAGATAAACATAAAAGACAGGTTTCCATCCGGCACATCAACCGTAAAGGAAATATCCGGCGGCACCCGCCAAGACGAGCATAAGAATCGGGTCCATTTTGAACTTGAAGGTCAGCACGAAAGCGGCCAAAAAGATGAGGACGCTCTTATAGTCGATGAAATTCTCCTCATTCACCAGCAGCAAGGCCCCCGCGCCAATCAGGCCCACGACGACCGTCTTCAAGCCGCCTATCGCCGCCGCCACATACCTGTTCCCCCGAAAAGAGAGGAAGAACTTCGTCATAATGACCATCAGGATGAGGGAAGGCAGGCTCACGGCGAAGGTGCAAACGGCCGAGCCCCACACGCTTTGCGTGGCCGTGTAGCCGATGTAGGTGGCCGAGTTGAAGGCAATCGGGCCGGGCGTGCTCTGCGATATGGCCACGATGTCCGTGAAGTCGCTCATGCTTATCCACTCGTGCTTCTCCACCACCTCGTGCTGAATCAATGACAGCATGGCATATCCACCGCCGAAGCCGAAAAGGCCTATCTTAAAGAACGAGAAAAACAAACTAAGATACAATTCCATGACTCCAACGCTTTTTCATTTTCTATCTGAACCCTGACGACTTTTCTTCAACGCTTTCCGGGCCTGAATCCCGTTCCACGCCAATCCTCCGACAATGGCGGCGATGATGACGTAAATGGGCGACAACCCCGTCAACCAAATCAGCAGAGCGGCGGCTATCGGGATAACCACCGTCTTGCGCGTGATGCCCGCCGACTTGCCCATCTGCCAAAGCGGAGCCGCTATCAACGCCACCACCGCCGGGCGTATGCCCTTGAACACCCGTTCCACGCCTGGATTGTTCTTGAAGTCGGTGAACACCATTGCTATCAGCAAAATGATAATGAACGAGGGCAGGATTGTCCCCAGGCTCGAGCAAAGCACTCCCCGGAGGCCGCGGGTTTTGTAGCCCACGAATATCGCCGTGTTCAGGGCGAGCGGTCCGGGACACGACTGGGCAATCGCCAACATTTCCACGAACTCCTCTTCCCTCAACCACCTTTTCCTGTCCACCACCTCTTTCTGGATAAGCGGTATCATCGCATAGCCGCCTCCCAATGTGAACGCCCCTATCTTAAAAAAGGAGCCGAATATCTGCCAATAATTAGCCATTCGTCTTTATCGCTTTACAGTCGCTCCAATAATCCGACAATAGAATCCCTCGCCTGCACAAACAGCGGCATATTGGCCTCCGAGACAGGTTCCTTCGAGGGCGACTCCATTTTCAAGGGGTTAATCGGCGAGCCGTTCTTATACACCCGGTAATCGAGATGCGGCCCGGTGGCCAGCCCGGTGGCTCCCACGTAGCCGATGGTCTCGCCCTGCTTCACCCGCTTGCCCTCCGCGATGCCCTTGGCAAACTTGGAAAGGTGCATGTAGGTAGTGGTATACACACTGTTGTGTTTTATCTTCACATAGTTCCCGCCTCCGTTCTTTTGGTATCCCTTCTTTATCACGACCCCGTCGCCCACGGAATGCACGGGAGTCCCCGTCGGGGCGGCGTAGTCCACGCCGTGGTGCGCCCGGTAACGCTTTAACACGGGATGGAAGCGATTGTTCGAGAATCCGGAAGATATGCGCGAATATCGCAACGGAGCTTTCAAAAAGGCCTTCTGGAGACTGTTGCCGTCCCTGTCGAAGTAGGAGAATTTGCCGTCCTGCTCGAACGGTATGGCATAAAACGTCTCTCCCGCATTCGTGAACTCGGCTCCTTTGACCGTATAGTCCGCCAGCGGAACGTCGTCCACGTAGGACTGCTCGTACCACACCCGCACGGAGTCGCCCTTGGCTATGCCATAGAAATCTATAGTCCAAGCGTAAATCTCAGACAAGGCGATGGCAAGGTTCGGATTCACGCCCGCGTCGACAAAAGCGTTCCACAGCGAGGACGAGATGCCGACCTTCACGGCACTGTCGCGTTTCACCACCTCTTTCGCTCCCATGTAGACGTTCGTCGTGTCCTTGAAATCGACCACCACGTACTCCACCTTGTTGCTCTCGTAGATGAAAAACTCCGGGGTTTTCAAACTGTCCTTGCCGAGGAACAACGTGTATTTCTGCCCGCTGCGGATTTTGCGAAGGTCGAACACGTCCTTGCAGCGTTGCGATATCTCGTGAATTTTGCGGGGCGACACCCCGTACTTCGCCAAAATCGTGGACAAATTCTGTCCACGGCCGACAACGCCCTCCTCCACCTCGAAATTGTCAGGCGGAATGCCATACTTGTAATGCGTCTGCTCGGCCTCCGTGGTGTCCACCATTTCCTCCGTCGCTTCCGTCAACAAAGCCGCCTTCCGAGCCCTTCTGTCCCCCGTCCAAAAAATCACAACGGCGAGCGCCACGCCAATCGCCGCCCACGCCCAAATCCATTTCTTGTTCTTCATTTTATTCTCGTCCATTTCGCTCTTCTTCCCATCTTGTACACCTAACACGGTGTTGCATCAATGTTTAATTTCTTACTAATATTTCTCGCGACCCGCCCGTCATTTCTTCACGGTCCGGCTCATGCTTTCCGCCACGTCGGGCTCCGTCTCCATCTTGCGGCTGCGCCACAGGAAGAAAGCCAGCAGGCCGAGGCCGACAATCATCCCCACCGGATAACTGATTTCGGGCGCGATGGAGAATCCGCCGTCCTTATACGGAGCAATCAGGTAATAGGTGGCGCAAACCACCGACAGGAACGTGGCCGGGATAGACATCATCCAATGCGGCTTGCCCTTCCGCTCCAAATAAGCCGAAGCCGCCCACAACGTCACCACCGCCAAGGTCTGGTTGCCGATTCCCACATATTTCCAGATGGTGGAAAAATCCATGCTGTTGCAGAAATAAGCCAATGCGAATATGGGCACCGCCACAATCAGCCGGTTGCGTATCGGTTTCTGATTGTAGTGCAAAGCGTCGGCTATCACCAGCCGCAAACTGCGGAACGCCGTGTCGCCCGAGGTAATCGGACAAACCACCACGCCGATAATGGCGATAATCGCCCCGAAGCGTCCCAGCCACGTGTTGCAAATCATGTCCACTATGACGGCCGGGGTCTTTCCTTCGGCGGCGGCGGCGTTCAACTCCGCCGGTCCCCCGAAATAAGTCATGGCGGCCGTGGCCCAAATCATCGCCACGATTCCCTCGCAAATCATCGCCCCGTAGAAAATGGGCCGCCCGTATTTCTCGTCCGTCATGCAACGGGCCATCAGGGGCGACTGCGTGGCGTGGAATCCCGATATGGCCCCGCAGGAGATGACCACGAACAACATCGGGAACAGGATGTTCTCCGTCGGATTCTCGTGCCAGTTGCGCATGCTGTCAAAGCGCAACTCCGGAAGGGTCAACTCCCCGGTGAACCCGCCGTACAGCAAATAGCCGCCCACGGCCACCGCCATGAACAGCAGGGCGGCACCCATGAACGGGTAAATCTTTCCGATAATCTTGTCTATGGGCAACAACGTCGCCAGGATATAATACAAGAAAATGATGTACAGCCAAGGAGTCATGCTCATGTTCGTCAAATTCGCCAGCAACTCCGCCGGCCCGTTCACGAACGACACCCCCACCGCCAGTAACAGGAATCCCGTGAATATCGTCATAAACCGGCGCACGCCCGTGCCCAGGTATTTCCCCACGATGTCCGGCAGGCTCATGCCGTCATTGCGCACGGAAAGCATGCCCGAGAAATAGTCGTGCGTCGCTCCCATGAAAATGCACCCCACCACAATCCACAAATAAGCCATCGGCCCGTAAGCCGCTCCCATTATCGCGCCGAAAATCGGCCCCAGCCCCGCGATGTTCAAGAACTGAATCACGAATATCCTCCAGGGTTTGAGCTCATGATAATCCACCCCGTCCGCCAACCGCTTGACCGGAGTCTCAATTTTGGACGACGCCCCGAAAAACCGTTCCACGAATTTCCCGTAGGTGAAATATGCCACCACCAGCAGCACAATGCTTAGAATAAATGTTATCATACTTCCTTCGTATCTTGTTTATAAACCGTTTTCCTCTTTCAGCCGCATCAACTCCTTGTCGCTGATTGTCTCCTGCTCCGACTTGTCGTAAATAGTCACCAACACCACTTCCATATTCTCAATGGAAAGCACTGCCGTGAACGTAATCACCCGGGCTCCTCCCCTTTTTCCCTTTCCTTTGGAAGTAATTGCCATGCGCACTTTGCGCAGCCCGTTTCCCAGTTCCACTCCCTGCCACGGATTTTCTCTTAAAGACTGCTGGAAAACTTGCAAGTCCTTCTCCAACGACCTGTGCCGCTTGGCCAATCTCTTCAATTCCTTGAAGAAATAAGGCGTCAATCTAATCGTGCAATTCATGGAGAGCCTCGTCTAATGTCATCAACTGCAATTTTCCTTCCTTATACGCCTTCAATTCCTTAAACGCCTCATCCACCCCCGCCAGGATTTCGGCCTTCGTCTGCGGGCGGTACTCCTCGGCCGCCTCGGCCACGCACGCCATCTCCTCCTCTTTCTCCTTCTGCGCCACCAGCCGCTTTATGCTGTTCAAGGCCTTCCGCAAATACAACTCGTCGTCGGCGATGTAACTCAACTGCCTCAGCAACTCCGCGTTCAAACTGACTGTCTTCATATCATTTTTCCCCGTTTACGTTTTTTCTGTTAGAACCTCACAAATATACAACAAATTAAATCCGCGCGCAAAAAAGCCGCCTCGAAATACTCCAAGACGGCTCTCACCAAATGATATAATGAATTAGATTAAATCGTCATGATGTCTTTCTCTTTCTTGGCAAAGAACTCGTCCACCTTCTTCCCGTACTCGTCGGTCATCTTTTGGGCGGTGGCCTCCACGTCCTTCGCCACGTCCTCGGGAAGTCCGTCCTTCACCATTTTCTTCACCTGTTCTATCAAATCGCGGCGGGCGTTGCGGATGCTCACCTTGGCCGTTTCCGTCTCCCCCTTGCTTTGCTTCACCAGCTCCCGGCGGCGCTCCTCCGTCAGGGGCGGGATATTGATGCGGATAAGCTCTCCGTTGTTGTCCGGGTTAAGGCCCAGATTGGCGTTCCGGATAGCCTTCTCTATCGGGGCTATCATGGATTTCTCCCACGGCTGCACGGCGATGGTGCGGGGGTCGGGGGAAGAAAGATTGGCCACTTGCGACAGCGGGGTCGGCGTTCCGTAATACTCCACCAGCACGTCCTGCAATATTTTCGGGTTCGCCCTTCCCGCCCGGATTTTGCTCAATTCCACGTCAAGGTGGTTCAGGGCAGCGTCCATTCTCTCTTTCGCTTCGTCAAGATAAAATTGTACTTCCTCGTTCATATAGTTTCTTGTTTGATTTTAATTTCTCGTCGCAGATTGCGCAAAGGTATGAAAAAAACTTCGCTTTTACTCTATCCGCCTCCACGTTTCGTCCACTTTCTCCACATTGACCGACCCGTCGGTCAACGTCCACCTCACCTCGCCGCTCAACACGAGCACCACGCTGTGGAGCGAGTACTCATACCGTCCCTCGTAACCCGCCACGTTGTTCCTTGCCGACACGTCTCCCGTCTCCGTGTAGAAATAGCCGTGCCCGCTGCGGTACGTCCCCCGGTCGCCGTTCGAGCACTGGAACCGAAAATCCTCCCGCAACTCCTTGTACAACGGAAACGCCGGCCGCTCGCCGTTCCGCTCCACCAGCTCCCACCTTCCCACCAACGGATTGTCGGCGTTCTTCATCACGAGCCGCCCGGCGTACAGGATGCAGCCCTCCACATATTGCTTGTATTTCGCGTCGCCCAACCGTTCCCGCAAGCCCAGCTCCCGCCGGGTGGAATTTTCCCGCAGCCGGTCGACAAGCGAGGCGTACTCCTCCGTGAACGACTCTTCCGGCAAACTGTCTATCAGCCGGATTTGCTCTGCCCACTCGTCTTTGTACGCCTTCAGAATCAAAGCCTTGTCCGTGTCCGGCAACCTCAAGGCGGGTATCGTGACCCCCAACATCAGCTCGGCCGACTGTTGCCGGGTCTTCGTGTCCTTGTACACCGACTTGTACACGCCCTTGTCGTTATACCCGTACACCGAGCGCAGATATCTGGCATACAAATCGTCCGACAGCGAGTCCCTCGCCTCTCCCGCCTTCAGCCGCTCCTCGCGCTTCTTCAAGTCCGCCATGTATGCGTCATAGGTGTCCGCCACGGGAGGCTCCGCGCTTTTCAGCGAGAAAATGACCGGAAACGTGTAGGAGACCCTCACCGGCTCGCCCTTCTGCTTGCCCGGAATCCACGCCGGCATCATGGAAATCAACTCCACCGCCGCCTTGTCCAAAGCCGGGGACACGCCCCGAAGCACCCGCGCGTCGCTCACTTTCCCGTCCTTTCCCACAATGAAGGTGACAAACACCCGCCCCTCCTCTCCTTTGGCCAACGCCTCCTCCGGATAGCGCAAATGGGCGTACATCCAAGCGAACACGTTGCCCGCAAACCGCGGATTTTCCTCGTAATTCACAAACACGTCGTTGCGCTCCGTCGTGTCTCTCCCCGCTTCCCCTGCGATTGCGGGCGACACCGCCAAGCATAACAACAGCAGCAACCATCCGCCGAAAACCGTTCCTTTTTCTCTTTTATCTTTGCATTTCTTCATATCCCTATCCGTTTATTTTTAATAACAACGAATGTAAAATGATTTTTTCACTTTTGCAACAACCGATTCATTTTTTATTCTCGCCAAGTAGAATTACTTTCGCGTCACAATCGAACGACTATGGAAAGGAAAGATTTTGAAATCATGGCGCCGGTGGGCTGCCGGGAATCGCTCCAAGCCGCTTTGCAGGCGGGGGCCGACTCCGTGTATTTCGGCGTGGAGGGGCTGAACATGCGCGCCCGCTCGTCCGCCAACTTCACCCTCGACGACCTCCGGGAAATCGCCGACACCTGCGCGTCCTGCGGCGTGAAGACCTACCTCACCGTGAACACCGTCATCTACAACAACGAACTGGAAAAAATGCGCCGCGTCATCGACTGCGCCAAGGCGTCCGGCGTTTCGGCCATCATCGCCTCCGACCTCGCCGCCATCCTCTACGCCCGCTCCGTAGGCGTGGAGACGCACATCAGCACGCAATGCAACATCTCCAACATCGAGGCAGCGCGGTTCTACGCCCAGTTCGCCGATGTCGTCGTCCTCGCCCGGGAACTCGACATGGGGCAGGTGGCCGAAATCCATCGGCAAATCGTCGACGACGACATCCGGGGCCCCCACGGCGAATTGCTCCGCATCGAAATGTTCGCCCACGGCGCCCTCTGCATGGCCGTCTCCGGGAAATGCTACCTCAGCCTCCACGAGATGAACGCCTCGGCGAACAGGGGCGCGTGTTACCAAATATGCCGCCGTTCGTACCTCGTGAAGGACACCGACGACGAGTTCGAGCTGGAAGTGGACGGCAAGTACATCATGTCGCCCAAAGACCTCTGCACCATCGGATTCCTCGACAAGATGATTGACGCCGGGGTGCGGGTGTTCAAAATCGAAGGCCGCGCCCGCCCCGCGGAATACGTGAAAACAGTCTGCGAGTGCTACGACGAGGCCCTCAACGCCTGCCTCGACGGCTCCTACGGGGCGGAAAAAATCGCCCATTGGCGCGAACGGCTCTCCACCGTCTTCAACCGCGGCTTCTGGGACGGCTACTACCTCGGCCGCCGTCTCGGCGAGTGGAGCGAGGTCTACGGCTCCAAGGCCACGAAACGCAAGACGCTCCTCGGCAAAGTGACCAACTATTTCACCAAGCTGCGCGTGGCCGAGTTCAAAATCGAGTCCGCCGACCTCCGCGTGGGCGACAACGTCCTTGTCGTGGGACCCACCACCGGTGTCGTGGAAATGACCGTCACCGAACTCCGCACCGACGACGGCCCCACCGACCGCGTCGCCAAAGGCACCGTCTTCTCCATGCCCTCCGCCACCCTCCTCCGCCGCGGCGACAAACTCTACAAATGGGAAGACTCCTCCCCCGTCCCGTGACCCATCACCCCGCCCCCTCCGTCCGCCCCGCTCCCGCCTTCCCTCTCCCATAAAAAATCCCGACAAACAAACCCCGACTCCCCACAAACCAACGCCCTCCAACTCTCCCCCGTCTCTCCCCTCATCACAAATCCTTAAGCCATTTCTTACCCCGCTTGGTATAAGACCAAATTACAAAAGCAAGTCCAACAATGCTTGTCACTAAAAATACAGCCGCCAATGAATCCATAATCTCTCTATTTTAAAATTCAATTCACACCACAAGCAAGGCTCATGCCACACCTTCCTGTATGGGAATCAATCCTCGATTGGTTCTCAAAACCAGTCGACATCCTCTCTCGACATCACAAATCTTTAAGCCACTTCTTGCCTGGCTTGGTGTAAGACCAAATTATCAAAATAACAGCAACAATACTCGCAAGTAAATATAAAGCAGTCAATGAATTCATAATCATATCATTTTAAAATCCGGTTCGCAAAAAAAGCAAAGGCACAAGTAACAAAACCACCCAAAATAAGTGTGCCCCAATTTACAGCATCCAACGTATCCATAAACAACGGAGTGACACTACCAACCACAAGTCCTGCAAATGTCAATTTGGACAAGTCAAAAAAGTAACCCGCCAACTTTTCTCGGCGTGTCTTGTTCTTTTCTTTGGTCTCTTGCCTGCTCTTTTGTTGTTCGCCCCAATTGCTCATTTCCGTTTCAATATCTTGGTTTATGCAAAAGTACGGATTTTTACCGAGCAGACAACACTACCGCCTGCTTTTTATTCGCACGTCCGCCTCGCCCCGCCGCAAAGTCCGGTTTCCGCCACCCTCCGCATTTCTCCATGCCCGATAATCCCGTAACAAAAATTCCCCTCCGGCAAAGGCAGCCCGGAGAGGAATCGAACAACAGTTAAAATAACATTGATTTATGGAGCATAAAAAGTTCCCACATAAATGAGGGGTCATCTCACGACGCCCCTCATCTCTTACTGGTTGCATAGAATAAGGTAGATAACCTTACTTTCTCGTATCGATAAGAAAGACCGACAAAATCTTCTTTCTTTAATTTGCAGGATTAACGTGAAGCACTATGTCACTAATGGTTTGTTCACTGATCACTTTCGCGTCATCTCCTTGTCCGAATTTAACGGTCACCGTCAAAACCACAGGCACGTTCACAGTGGATTGAATTTCGTCGCTATTCTTCCAGAACCATCCATCTTTTTCACTATCATATTCGATTGTGCCCGAAGTTTCAAATCCTTCCGCAATAGCATAGGAAATCTCAACCATGTAATTGTCGTCTTCAGCGTCTTTTCCGTCAACAATCAGAGCCAAAGTCTCGCCCAAAATCGGGTCATACCCCTCCAACGAGAGCCCCAAGTCCTCAAACGGAATCGGCATAGTGCTTTCGTCCGTGATGGAAAGTTCCTTGGTGGCGATTTCCAAAGGCTGAATCGGATTAGTGAACTTAACGACACACGACCGCTTTTCACTGATCGGAACGTTCGCTCCTCCTATCAGCTGATAATAAACTGTCAGGCCGTTCTCCCAAATATCCTCTGGCAATTCGGTAAACGATTCAACGGTTATCGTTCCGTCCGCATTGAATGTCAAGCCTTCCACATCCTCGTCAATCGAGAATCTCATCGAGGTGTTCTCGATAGTTTCAAATGCAGTGCGCAAATCGGTCGAGAAACCTCCATTGCTATTGATACGAACACCTAACGTCTCGTGGCTTGCATCCCAGCGTCCATTATTCGCATAAAGGTCATCAAGGTTCGGTTTCGTCAGTATAATCGTGAAAGAGGTCGTGGCCTTCTTAGAACCTATCTCGTGAGTAATTACCACGTCATATTTTTCTTCTGCGGCGGTAGCGCTCACCGTCACTTTCTGATTAGACAAATCAAACGTCAGATCCGTTTGCTCGGCAACGTCAGATCCGTTCACCGTGATTGTCTGATATTCTTCCAAATCTGCCAAAGACTTCAAGAAGAATGTCTCCAAATCGTTCAATGCGGCCTCGTCCAAGTCAAGTTGCACGTCATGAGCCACGCCCACGAAATACCAGTCTTCCGGAACAACCGTCAAATATTTGATTTCTTGCTGTTGCGGTTCCTCGACTTCCGACTCTTCCCTTACCTGAATAGTCAAATCTTTTTCAAACACAAGATCTTCTCCCACACGAACTTCCACCGTGAAAGTAAAATCTCCGTTGTATGTGTTGAATGTGACATCCTCCAACGTCATCAAGCCGGTCTCCTCGTGGTATAGCAACCATCCCTCTTTTGCTTCTTCGTCATTCAACACAAGCTTGATATTCGGCTCAAACCCATAGTTCTCCAACTCGCTGAATTCATCGTTCTCAACCACCCCGACCATAAGGTCAGACATATCAAGAGTTGCGCCTTCTTTCCAAGGCATCGTCTTGGAATAAGTATCTCCCACAGCAGTAGGATCTTCCTCGGCATCTGCGGCTGATTGATACAATGAAAGCGTCAACGGTTCTCCTGCGGCTGTCTCAAATGCGATATAATCGGAATAAACCACACGGCCCTCATTGTGCATGTCTTCCACGCGCAAAGCCAAAGTGTAGTTTTCCACCTCTCCGCTCATCACTTTCTGGTCGAAACCAAAGTCCACATCAATCAAACCGTCCTCTGCCACTCTCGGGTTGTTGGCTGTAAACAAGCCGTCTGCCGCACGGGATTTCACTTCGAAATAATCCATCGATGCGGCCACCTTGTAATCCGTACCCAGCACTGCCGTCGACGGGCTAATCCGGAAAGACAATACGGAAGGACTCGCATATATAAATTTCTCCTCTTCTATTCCAATAACTTTCAACTTGTTCACCTTCAAATTGGCTCCGTCCAACGTCATCGGCACGAAGTTCACCGAAGTGACGATTTTGCCGAAAATGTCGGTTGTCGGCAGCGTGAGGGTCTCATAGGCGTAGGTGTCTGTCTCGGCGGTATACACCGGCACGTTCAAGGTGATAAAGCCATCGCCCTTCACCACGTAAATATTATTCTTTATCTCGATAGCCGGATCAATCGGTGTTCCATTCAAACACAGGTTCCCCTCCTCATTCACCGTCAGTTTCACATTGTCGGCTATAAGTGCGGCCATGTCGAAGCCTGCAATAGGTTGGGCGGCATCCGTGCCCACTTGATACATCAATCCGTTTTCCTCATCATATGAGAAAGAAATCGTGGGAATCGTAGGAGTGTTACCCGGGTCGCCCGCATCCCCTTTAGGCCCTTTCACTTCGCCAAGGTCTGCCCAAGTCGTCCCATTATCGGAAGAATACCACAAATGGCCATCCGTCCTTACCTCGAACTTCACTTGAAGTGCCGGAGCCGGAGTGCCCGGGTCACCTTGGTCGCCCTTCTCACCTTTCACCACGCCGAGGGACTCACCGTTCAGCAACAACTCGCCTGTAGCCTCATCAATCTCGAAATCCAACACCGGAGCCTCGGCCTCCACTTTGCCCACGGAAGTCCATTGAGCTGCATCGCCACTCTCAAAGGTGTACATCAACTCGCCGTTCTCAATCTTGAAAGTCGGCACTGCTCCCGGAGTTCCCGGATCGCCAGGCAAACCTTGAACGCCTTGGTCTCCCTGATCGCCTTTGTCTCCTTTGTCGCCCTTCTCACCTTTCGTGATGTTGTGCGTCGAGCCGTCGGAAAGCGTGATGACCACTCCGCCATTACCGTCGGATTCAACGCTAGTAACAATAGCCCCGCCATTCACCAACTCTTGCAACTTGGCGATGGCGTCTTTGTTTGCGTCAATCTGCACTTGCAGGTTCTCGATGTCGTCGTCGTAATCCTTACAACCTACGAATGAAGGTCCTGCAATTCCGCAAAGAAGTGCTCCTAAAAGCACAGTTCTTGTAAAATTACTCTTTTTATTCATACGCATAAATTAAATTGGTAATTAAAAAAGTTATTAAGTAACTCTCTTTCATCTTGTCCACAATTTAACGAACTGCTTAATGTCACTGTCCTATGTCCTTTGTTTCTGTCCATTGTACAATATCAAAAAACCTTCGTTTTTTTGTATCGAATTTTCGCCCCTCGCGGAGCCTTCTTGCCTTCGCCAGAATTGTTAAATATTCGAAAACAAAGAAGATTTTTTAAGCCAATTAACACACTATCAACCAATAGATTACATTCAATATCTGTCAGTTCGGGAATAAAAAAGACGACAAGTTATTGGTATCATCAAAAAAAGGATTACTTTTGTATCATTAAACGAACGTTTATTTGTATTTTATTGTGTCAAAACACTAGTGACAATCAAGCACTTACAAAGCCTGTTTTCACGCAAAAAAGTCTCGTAAAACATCATTTTTCACCCATTTCCCCAAAATTCACCTTAAAAAGACCGTTTCCGCCCGTTTCCCGCACCATCTTTTCACCCGCAAAACACCTTCGCCCGCCGCCCGCCCAAAGACCACCTCTCCCGACAACCATCCGCTTCGCGCCCAACTCCCCGATTTCAAAAAATCAGCTTAAGCAACAGAACGACAACACCACCCAACTCCATTCCCAAAACGGGGAAACCACCCCGAAGGGGGATGGGGGCATGAAAATAATAATTTGAGACAGCCTCTGCCCCCAAAAGAAGGAGGATATACGAAAACAGCATTTGAGAACAGCCATTGATGGCGCGTCGAAATAGCCAATCACACCCCTCCGGCGGCTTTGCCGCCACCTTTCCCATTTTAAGGGAGGAATTGCAGAACAATGAGATTCCGTCGAATAACTTTGCCCCGCAAACTCTCCCCCTGAGACAGGGGAAGCACCCCGAAGGGGGACAGGGGTATGAAAATCACATTTCGACACGACCTCGAGGGGACATGAAGCAAATTGGAGGCAGCCACTGCCGCAAAATAGAGACATTTGGCATTTTACGCAAGGAAGCAAAAAAGCCCGCCCCTGCGCGGACCGCAGTCTGCGCAGAAGCGGGCACAACCCGTAAGAAAAAAAACAAAGCGCGGCGTTTAGCCCAACACCACAAGCGTCTCAAGATCCAACGCCTCTTCTTTCAAAAACTCGCCGTCCTCATTGTAGTAAACCATAAGCCGCCTGTCTCCGTTTTTGATTAACAGGCGATAAGAATTGTCCGTTCCCTTGGCGGCCTGCTCCACCACGTACCCCTCGTAATCCTCGCTGACAGCGGCCGCCACCGCCTCGGGCACTTCCGACACGTCAATGTCCGTGTACACCACGTCCGTCTGAGCCAACAACAGCTCCTCCGTCGTCGTCTCATCCTCCACCACCGTGTCCTGAACCGTCAGAGGAACCGCCGCCACAAGCGCGGCCTGGGTCAACGTGTCGGTGTTTGTCACTGTGTCCTGAGCCGTCAAAGACGGGCAACTCGTGTTCCCGGCGAAAGCCGGAGCGGCGCATAGCGCGAATGCCGAAGCAATCAAAGTGCTTGTCAATAAGTGTTTCATAGTTTAATTGTTTTAGTGTGTAACATTGTTTTTTGCTTGCGTCTTTCCCGACGCCTCACTTATCTTATTGACAAAACCATGCCAGGACCCTTCCCGTATCCGTCATCCGCCAACAACAATCTGATTCCCAATGGAATAAACATCCCCTACGTTAATATTAATTCACTGATTTTCAGTGTCATTACGTGGAATTATCCAAACCGTCCACACCAAAATGAGCAAATTTTCCATAAGACAACCTCCTCGCCCCATTCTGCGGCGACCAATGATTATCAATCACTTATCATCAACAGACATTATTATTACTAAAAATTTCCGCACGCTTTCGCTTCCGGCAATCCCCTCCCGCGCCATATTTTCTCCATAGCCGCACCCGGGTTTCGCTTGGTTTGTGGCGCATCAATCACGTACGACGCACGCATGAGGCACGTTTGCAAACGTGCCTCATGCGTGCGTCGTACGTGCGTCATTCGTGGCAGACCCGGCGGAACCCCGGCGAAGCCACAAGGCAGCCCCGGCCCGGGACGCGGGACAACCAATCTCAGTCCTTTGCGAAACGCAACAGGCGGGGCGACTTGATGTCGAAAAGATTGTAACTGATGACCACCGTGCCGCGCATGTGCAGCATATTGTAGTCGAAATACTGGTTGTCCTTGTGGAAAATGTCCTTGAAGCCCATGGAGACGCGCAGGCCCAATTCGAAGCGGCGGCTCAGTTTCCGCTCGTAACCGAGGAGCACGCCCATGTCCCACGAGTCCATGTAGGGCGAGAAATCCATGTCGTCCATGTTCTCGTCCACCACGGAGTCCATCTCGTCAGGCCCCGTCAGGCCTATGTAGCCCTTGATGGGGTCGATGACGAAAGAACTTTTCATCACCAAGGCGAAATAGGGGCCGAGAAGCACCTTGTCCTTAAGGTTGCGGAACGACCATTTGGCGTAGACGGGAATCTCGAGCATGGTGAAATCCATGTGCATGTCGGCCGTTCCGGAGAACCACTCGATGGTGTTGTTGTCCTGGAACTTCTGGTTCTCCACGCGGGCGTCAGCGTTCATCGTGATGGTCTTGTAAGTGACCTCGGCACCCACGTCCCAACGGGTGGTGACGGGAAAGGTGAGCTTCGCCCCGAGGGAGAGGTCCAGTTTGGGATAGGGGTTGAACGTCTCGGGGATGTGGCGGAACGGCACGGGGATGGCCCCGCCGACGTCGGTGCCGACTTGCACGCCGAGCGCGAATCGATAATCCACGTTGTCCGAAGACAGGGAATCCGCCGTCCCCTCGGCCCGCCCCGCGGACGGAAGTAGTCCTGACAGGAGGAACAAGAAAATATATAAGGTATGCTTCTTCATAATCGGTTAATAAATAAGTTGAACATTATCCACTTCCATGACGCTCCCCGGCGCGCCGATGTATTCGTCGCCCTTCTGGCTGGAACTGAAGACGATGGCCACGTGGGTGGGAAGGAGTTCGTAATTGGTGTACTCTATATCAATGCGGTAGTGGCCCCAGTTCCGGTAGGCGGAATTGTTGCCGTCAAAGATTATCTCGCCCGAGCCGAGCAGCGTGGCACCGTCCTCCTCGCGTCCGTGGTAAGCGAAATCCTTGCTGCTGTCCCAATGGATGAGGTGAATCCAGGCGTGGCCGGAGTCGATGCCCTCGATGTCTTGGATTTCATAGCGATACCCGTTTTTCACGGCCTGCTTCAGCGTGTCGCCCGGCACGTATCGCGCATCGAACTCCAAGGCGGCGGGACGCAGCGTGTAGGGCACCCCGAAATAGGTCATCGAGCGGGAGTCGGCCAGATTGTTCACATTAATCTGGAAATAGCCCGTGTACAAGGAACCAGCCGCAATAAGGTCGCCAAAGACGATGGCGTCCTGAATCCTGGTAGTCAGGCGGGCCGCCTTTCCGCCCTGATAATCGAAAGGCTCGGCCCCGAGCACAAAGGTGTTGTTGGCAGTGGCCCATCCTTGCCCTTTGCCGGGAACGGGATCGATAGTCATGACGTTGTTATTTATGTCATTCCCGAATTTGCCCCACGACTCAAAGTCGGAATTGGGAATCTGGTAAAGTTCGGTGAAGTAGACTTTCCACACGCGGGTGGTTTGGCCGTCGGCAGCGGAGACGGTGATTTCCATATAATCCTCGTAATCCTCGAAAGTGAAACTGTCGTCGTATTCCGCGACAGCCCCGTCGGAAGCGAGGACTTTAATTCCTTTGATTTCATAGCCGTTGTCGGCATCCAAGCTGCTGTCGGGGTCGGACACATAAATCAGCGCGTTCCACGGGTCAATGTAAACCGTCGTTTCCTCCGAACCGCTAAACGTGAACTCCTTGATGTCCGCTCCGGTCTCAGAGGGATAAAGGCTCAGCGTGTAGGGATGCGGCTGGCCGCTCTCGGCGATGAGGTGGAAATTGATTTCCGAAGTTCCTGTCGAGAACACCAAATCCTCGCTCCCGGTGTAGTCGCCCAGCACGGAGTGGGTGGTGGGGCTTGTGGTCATGGCCGCCCTGACCGTGAAAGGGAACAAGTCCTCTTGGGGCCGGACCGAAATGGCAATATCTTCGCCCACCATATAAACAGTGTCCACCACGGCGCTCTCCGGCGTGTGGGAGAGCACTTGGAAACTCACGACGCTTGCCTCGTCGCTCAAGTCGCTCACTTTCTCGCAAGAGACGAGCCACAAGGACATCAGCAAAAACAATGCACTATATTTCTTCATGTTATTCGATTTTTGACTAATGGGTTATACAATTTTCATACCGAACCGCCGCGTTTCCCCGTCTATTTCGCGCCGGCACGTCATTTTCGCCCTCCCGCTTGCGGCTCCGTTTCCGGTTTCCGGCCGGTCCGGAAATAGCGGACGGCGTAGAAGACGACGAATCCCGCAAGGGCGAGCAACAGCAGGCCGGAACTGGCGGCGGAGACTTTCGCCCCCATGTAGTAGGAATCCGGACGGAACTCGAACGTGACGGTGTGCTCCCCCGCAGGCACGAACATCGCCCGCAGGATGTAATCGGCCCGGAAATGGTCGGCGGGCTTCCCGTCAATGTCCACCTTCCAGCCCTTGGGATAATAAACCTCGCTGAAGACGGCCAACTGCTCGGCGGCCGCGCTTGTCTTGTAGACCAGCTTGTTCGGGGCGTAGGAGACAAGGCGGATGGTGGCGGAGTCGTCGAAGTTGATTCCCTTGTCGCCCAAGAGGGGGGCGAACTCCTCGGCGACGACAGCCGTCTCGGAAGGCGTGATTTGGGCCAGTTTGAGGATTTCCTCGTCGGCGGAGGCCGCCATCTCGTAGTCCTTCACGAACCAGGCGTTGCCGTAGGCGGAGCGGTTCTCGATGGGCTGGCCGTTGGGGTCGACGATGATGTATTTCGTGTTGAGCATGTTGAGGACAGGGTCGCTCGACAGGCTTTCCGAGAGGGAGGAGTAGGTGGCTCCCCCGCGGGCCTCCTCGGCCACGGCGTTAATCTTGGGCGCGATAAAATAGTCGATGATGTCCTGGTAACGCTGCAACTTGGCGGCGTTGTATCCTCCGATGGTCTTGTGGAAATAGCTGGAGTGAGAGTCGTTGAACGTGTTCACGGCCAAATCCAGCACGCGGTAGTCCGGCGACTTGTCCCGCAGGATGATTTTGTCGACGGGGCGGGCCTGGAACTGATTGTTAAACTCCCTCTGGGTCACGAAATGCCCGGCGTTCAGGTAGCGTTTGTCCACCGTCCACATGTCCACCACCAACAGGGCGCAAAGGGCGAGGACGGCGCGGGAAGCTTTCAGTTTTTGCACGGCCATCGCCCACAGGCAACCGCCCGCCAGCAGGATGAACACCAGCGAGCGCAGGGCGTCGGCGCGGAGGAGGGCTTTCCGGTCGGCGGGCAGGCTTTGCCGCAGCCAGTCGGGATAGTTCGCGTCGGCAGGCGAAGAGAAGTTGCCCGCCAGCCCGGGTATCAGCAAGAAGAGGGCGCACACGCCGCCCGTGACGCCCAAGGCGATTTTCAATCCTTTCAGCAATTGGGGACGGGGATAGTCGCCCTTCACGATTCGCCACAGGGCGTAGAATCCCAGCAAGGGGATGGTCAGCTGCAGGATGACGAGTATCATCGAGGGCACGCGGAACTTGTTGTACAGCGGCACGTAGTCGTAGAAGAAACTGGACAAGGCCATGAAATGGCGGCCCCACCCCAAAAGGAGGGCCAGCAGGGAAATCGCAGCCACCCACCACTTCGCCGGCCCTTTCACGAGAACAAGCCCCAGCGCGAAAAGGAATATGGCGACGGCGCCCATGTACATCGGACCGGCGGTGAATGACTGCGGCCCCCAGTAGAGCGGCATTTGTTTCACGATTTGGTCGGCGTTCTGCGCGCCCGCCTGCCGCAGGAATTTGTAGGTTTCCGAATTCCGGCCCAGCTCCCCGGCGGAGGCTCCGCCGTTGAAATTGGGGATAAGGAGGTTAAAGGTCTCCTCTATGCCGTAGCTCCAGGCGGTGGCGTAATCCTTGTCCAATCCGCCCTCGGTTTGGTTCTGCTGGTTGAGGGTCAGCTCGGAACCTCCCCGCATGGTGTATTTCGTGTATTCCCACGTGGGCCAAAGGTGGTTCACATTCGTCCCTGCGGCCAATCCTCCGGCCACCACCAGCAGCAAGGCGGTTTTCACGAAAGCGGGCACGGCTTTCTCCTTTATCGCCTTGTAAAGCCGGGCAATGCCGTAGGCGAGGATGACCATCGCCAGATAGAAAGTAATCTGCGGATGGTTGGCCATGATTTCAAAGGCGAGGGCGATTCCGAAGAACACAGCCCCCAGCCACCTGTTGCGGCGGAAAGCGAAGACCGCCGCCGCCAGCACCATGGGCATGAACGCGATGGCCACCATCTTGGCGTTGTGGCCCACTTGCATGATTTGGAAATTGTAGGCGCAAAAACCGAACGCCAACGCGCCCCCGACGGCCACCCACGAGCGAACGCCGCAAGCCAGCATCAGAAGGTAGAAACTGACGAACGCCAGAATGAGGTAGCTCGCCGGACGAGGCCCCCAAAAAAGGTTGTCATACAGGTTTTGCAGGTAGTTGCCCTTGTAGATGGTGGAAATCATCGTGGTGGGCATTCCGCCGAACATCGAATTGGTCCACAGCGGCTCGCGCCCGGTGGAGTCGCGGTATGCGATGGCTTCGTTGGCCGCTCCCCGCCACGAGGAGATGTCGGACTGATGCACGATTTTCCCCTCAAACAGCGGCGGAAAGTAGACGTAGGCGATGACCACAAACAAAAGGACGGCTCCGATGTACGGATACAATTTTTTGAACGGTATGTTTTTCATGTCTCAAAATCATCTAAATGGGTTACGACGCAAAAGTACGAAAATATATCCACCTTCCAAACCTCCCAGCCCGCAACATTTATGTTATCGCCAAGGGAATATGAAGCACATATCTTGACACAGTATTTTCTTTCCGCGCCGGGGATGAGGTTTCCTTGAGGATTTTTCCGTAACTTTGCCTCACACGAATCAAAACGACACGACATGACAACCATTGAATTAGAAGCATACAAGGCGGAAGTGGCCCGGGAAGTGTTGAACACGGACAGTCGGGCAGTCCTGGAAAAGGTGCAAAAATTGCTGTCCCGCGAGCGCAAAAAGGCCACCGAGGACCTCACCCCCTACACCATGGAGGAAATCAACGCCTGGCTGGACGAAAGCGAAGCCGACGCCGAGGCCGGCCGGGAATACACTTGCGAGGAAGTATTCGAACGCATGAAAGAAAAATATCCCTGGCTATGAATGTGAAATGGAATCGCAAGGCAGAAAAACAGTTTGACGATGCTATCTTTTACTGCCAAAATGTTTTCGGGGAATCCTCTGCGAAGAAATTCTTCCACAAAGTGGCGCAATACATCCCACGACTTTCCGCCAATCCGCTCATCGGGAAAGTTGAGCCTTTATTAGCCGACAAGCCCATCACCTACCGCAGTATCGTCGTGCACAAACATTTCAAACTCATTTATTACATCGTTCCCGACCGCCAGACCATCCGCATCGCCGCCCTTTGGGACACCCGCCGGGAACCCGGCGCCCTGAAAGGACAGGTGTGACCACCCTCTCCGGACAATTTCACCCTTTAGCCCAATGCCTGCGACAAAACGCCAACAAAGAAGCCCCACCTTCTTTGAAGAACGTCACATAATTCCCTCCCAACTCCTTACAAATCACGGAAGGCCATTTCCAGTTATTGTAACACAACTGCACAATCCCTGCCGACAGAATAACCCCTATCAGACCCAAATCCGTAAAAGCCAACGAAAGCAACGTGAGCGACGCAATACACGCTCCGGATATCAATGAAGCGCCGACATAAGGAACTTCATTTCGAGTCGTAATCAACAAGGCCGCCATCCCATGATTAGCCTCCAAAAACTGTATCACCAAAAACAAGAACAACGCCATCGTCCCTATCAAATGAGTTTTGCTGTCCAAAAGCGACAATATCGGGTTTCCCCACAACAAGAGCACAATCGCCCCCGCCACATAAAGCAACACATACACAAACACACTCTCGCCAAACACCCGTCTGATTTCCTTCAACTGATGATTAATCCGGAACTTATAAATCTCCGGCAAATGAGTGGAAAGATACAGCGGCGTCACCCCCGACAATATCGTGACCACCTGAGAAGTCAATCCAAAAGAAGCCACGGTTTCCAAAGGCAAGAACATCGACACGAACAACACATTTCCTTTCTGCACAAAATAAGCACCCACGCTCCCGATGCCGTTTTTTTTCGCATTATACCAAATAACAGGGAAAAGCCGCTCCTTGCCACAATCGACTGTCCGAAGCTGAACCCCGATGCCGTCCCGATAAAAAAAGTAACGGGCCAGCAGCCGGTTCACGATAATCGATATGAGATTCGCCATAGCGATGGAGATGATTCCATAACCACCCAACAATCCCGCCACGGCAAGCAATAAATACACCAGTTTTGTAACAATCGTCATCTGATTGTATTCCTTCACTTGCCCCTTCCCCACCAACAGCGCATTGTAATAAGAATAGAACAAATTAAGTACCGTATATGCCACAAAGATGAACCATGCGCACAGCACCTCGCTTTGCGACGACAGCGATTCTGTCGTCCGAAACACATACCACGTCCCCACCGTTAACATCAATCCCAATGCGGCCAGCGACACATAACCGTAAAAACGCCGCATGGTCTTGATGATGTTCTTCAACAAAGCGTAATTCGGACAATCCAACACTTCCGCCTCCTCATCCACGCCCTCCGCCTTCAAACGGGTAGCCCCGCTCATCACATAGGCCACATTCCTCGCAAAAGTCGGTTGAAAACCGAAATCCAACATCAACACAAACGCCGAAATGGACAAAAACACATACCATATCCCCAATATCTCCACTGGCAGAAGACGCAAAATGAACGGCAATATCAACACATTCACGCCTATATTGAAAAATTGCGCCGTGTATCCCCACAACACATCCCGTTTCGTTATCTTGATTTCCATAATTTTAAATAACGCTTACTTCTCCTATATTTTCCATCCCCAAAGATAATTATTTATAGATTTCACGGCATACACATCAATCAAAAACTTAATATCACTATTTTCGCGTACATTCATAACTGCTCATTTATGAAAATCGCATTCATCCACAATAACGCAAAAACAGGTGCCACCGCCCATGCCATCATGCTTGCCAAACGGCTACAGGAAAAAATGGAGGTCGTATTCCTTGTCTGTAATTTAATAGAAACAGGCGCGGACTTTTCAAGTTTAAAAAACGTCCGGGAATTTTCTTACTCCGAGACACAACGACACTCGTATGCGAACAAATGGCCTCTCCACGTCAGCCTGCTCGTCCGGCTTCGAATGCTCCTGTTCCATCTTCGACTACTGCGGCCATTGGATAAAATCACTCCCTTGTGGCAACCGTTCCGGACCATGGAGAAACAATGGTTGTTCCGCCATTCTCCTCTGCCAAAGGAACTGGAAGAATATCTACGACAACACGACGGCGAATTCGACGCTTATGTCATTCTGGGCAATTTCACCGGACCCGCCTTCCATCTCAAAGAAAAATACGCCCACAAAACAGTCCTCATACCCTTGGTTCACATGGAAATGCCGCAATTCATTCTCTCCGTTCACGACATCTCTCGTCGCTATCCATTCCTCGCCTTCAACACCTCCGCCGAAAGAAGACTATGCCACCGTATCCACGACACCCCGCTCTCCGCTCCCGTCATTGGCTCCGGCATAGAAATTTCAAAACAAAATCCCGAAACCTGGAACACTTTTCTAAGCCAGCATCCCATCCACGGCGATTACCTTCTCTACGTGGGACGCATCACCCGCAGAAAAACAGGCCACCTCTTCGACTATTTCACGCGCTACAAGCAAAAACACCCCTCTCCCCTCAAACTCATTGTGGCCGGAGACAGCTACCTATCCTCTGCCATCAGACGTGACGACATCATATTCCTCGGTTTTGTTTCAGAAACGTTGAAGAACGAACTTATCCACCACGCCGCAATCGTCATCAATCCCTCGCAAGTCGAAAGCCTCTCTCTCATCGTCTTGGAAGCCATGCACGCAGGCGTTCCTATCGTTGTCAACGGCAAATGCGAAGTGCTGAAAGACCACTGCGACCAAAGCCATGCGGGAATGTACTACACCGACTACTCATCCTTCGAACAGGCTCTCGACTCCTTGCTTCCTTGCCCGTCCCTTCGCATCACATTGGGGCAGAACGGGCAGGCATACGAGGCCGCCAACTACTCTTGGCCTGTCATTTTACAAAAATGGGAGAATCTCCTCACTTGCGTGAGCGAAGCAAATCATTGAATCGAAGATAAGTAACACGCAATGCCTCATGCCTTTTTCTCCAATACTCCTGCTTGGCACTCACTCCCGCCAAGCCATAGACAACTCGAGCAACCGCACACTTCAATGCGTGCGTAAAATAAACCGACCGAACAGACCAACGTCCATACGCTTTCCAAATGTACAGCCATTGACTGTACAAACGCTCCCGATAAAGCTGTTCCTTCACAGGGCGGGTCGACTGCCCTTCTAAATGAATTATCCGAGCCTCCGGCACTATAAACACGGAACGCCCCAAACGCTTCACCCGATTTATCAACTCCACCTCCTCCCAATACAAGAAAAAATCCGGATCAAATCCTCCCACTTCATCAAACAAATCTCGTTTTATCATCATATTCGCCCCTATGATACAATCAACTTTCCTCGGTCCTTCCGCATAATGGAAATGCGTGTTCACTTTATTCATGTCCACCAACGGAGTCAACAACACTAAGTGAAAATCCCACGGCCGATGCTGACGTACCACCGTCAAGCACGGACGCATATCCTTATCAAACATAGCCCCCCCACATACACCGACAGACTCGCTCACGCGCATAAAATTATACAAAATAGAAACCGCGTCGTTCACCAACAGTGTGTCGGAATTTAAAAAATACACATACTCTCCACGCGACTCCTTCACTCCCAAGTTATTCGCCCGGCCAAAGCCTAAATTCTCCAGCGAGGCAACAAGTTTAACCCACGGAAATTCCTCCTGTACCATTTCCTGCGAACCGTCCTTCGAAGCGTTATCAACAACCACGACCTCGTAACCCACCCCTTGAGTCTTCTCCTCCACAGAACGTAAGCAGTCCCGCAACACATTGCATGTATTATAACTCACAATCACAATGCTGACATCTATCTTCCTATCATCAAATTCTTTCATAAGCTCTTAAAATGTTCAGTAACTTCCGCTCTCGCACCGAGAGCAAAAAATTCTTTTCCGCCCGCTGGCGGCAACGGTCGGACAACGGGCGTTCCATCGCCCGGCGAATCGCCCCGGACAGCGTGTCCAAACGATTCTCCGACACCACGACCCCCGTGTCGCCCACCACCTCCGGCAAGCCTCCCACGTTCGTGACCACCGGCACGCAATTGTACAACATGCCTTCCACCACCGACATTCCGAAAACGTCCGTGCGGGAAAGTTGGCAATACACCCGCGCCTCTTTGTAGAAAGGCGCAAGCCGCTCCTGTTCCACCGGCCCGTGAACCTCGACATTCCCGGGCAATGCCCCCAGCTCCCGCCGAAATCCGTCGTCCATTCCCACTATCACGAACTTGTATCGCGGCAACTCTTCCGCCACCGCCAAGAAACGGTCGATTCCCTTCACTTCGAACCGCCGCCGGCCATCAATAAGGCCGACCGTCAACACCACGTCCCGTTTCTCCTCCGGAGAGACGGGCGCATAGGAGATGCCCACTCCATTGTATAGAAGCACCGAGTTTGTCTTCCGCGTGATCACCCTCACCTTCCGCCACACATACTCCGACACGCTCAGATTCAACGTACAATGCCGCATGGCGTAGCGGGCAATCCACCCCCGCACCGGATTCGAAAAACTCCCGTACTTCAACTTCCTTATCCGGCACACGTCGTATCCCCCGTTCACAAGGAAAACCCGCTTTCCGAAAAGCCGGGCAAAAACAACAGGAAAAAAAGAGTGGTAATCACCGAACCACACATACACCTTGTCGAAACGCCAAAGGTTAAACAACAACCAAAAGAACTGCCTTGCGACAGAGCACAGCGAATTCCGCCGGTTGTCGTAATGATAAACCGTCACGTCATACGCTTTCCTCAAAATTTTCAAATCCCCTTCCACGAACGAGGAAAGAACCACGTACACAAACAACAACTTCTGACGCCCCGTCCCGTTTTTTTCTTTTCGTCGCATTTGCATTTCCTGTTTTCAGAATGTATCTTTACGTTAGATTCCTCACGCACAAAAATAGCGGAAAAAAGCGGAAATCGGAAACATCGCCGCCACAGAAAACATTCCGCCCCTTTTGAGACACCTTTCCAAGCGCGTTCAGTCATTAAAGCCGAGACAAAGTCGAGATAAAGCCGAGACAATGCCGACAAGGGCTCGGCTTTGTCCCCCGGAGATTTCAGGGATTTGTCTCCCGTTCCTCTCCAAAAGGGGTGTAAAGGTCTTCGATTTGCCTATGAAACCCGGCATCTTTCCAAACCGTCGGCGAAGCATTTCCGCGGAATATGGACATGCCGTTATGTTTTTCTCGCCAGAAAACATTACTTTTGTGCATGCGGACAAAAAATCCGCAATGAATTGTTGTATGTTTGTTTTATGTGTAAATGTGATTTATGTTACGAGGAAATTTGAAAATCTTACTCTTGTTGGCAGTCCTGGCGCCGACTGCCGGAATCAGCCAAGTGCGAGTGGAACGACTCTTGGAGAACGGTTGGAAATTCTCACGGGAAGACAGCACCATATTCACTGACTCGGAATATGACGACAAAGAATGGCAAAGCGTGAGCGTTCCCCACGATTGGGCCATCTACGGCCCGTTCAGCAGCCAGAACGACAAACAGTTCACGGCCATCGAGCAGGACGGGCAAAAAGAGGCCATGGAACACGCCGGCCGCACGGGAGGGCTTCCATTCGTGGGCGTGGGCTGGTACCGGCTCTCCTTCCAAGTTCCCGAGTTCCGAGCCGGACGCCGCTGCGCCATCCTGTTCGACGGGGCGATGAGCCACGCGCGGGTGTACGTGAACGGGCACGAGGCGTGCCATTGGCCCAACGGCTACAACGCTTTCCATGCGGACATCACAGACTATCTGCGCGAAGGCGAGGAAAACATTCTGGCGGTACGCTTGGAAAACGCCCCGGAATCCTCACGCTGGTATCCGGGAGCTGGACTGTACCGGAACGTGCATCTCATCGTGACGGAAGACGCGCACGTCCCCGTGTGGGGCACGCAAGTCATCACGCCGGTCGTGAAAACGGAATACGCCAAGGTGACGCTCCACACGCAACTGGTCGTCCCGGAAGGGCAAACGTTCCGGGATTACTCCGCCGAGACAGAACTGCTCGACAACAAGGGCCGGGTCGTGGCCCGCAACCGGACCACCGGCACGAATTACGACGAGGAAACGTTCCGACAAGATTTCGTGGTCGTCAAGCCGGCTTTGTGGTCGCCGGACTCCCCCACCCTTTACACCGCAAACACGAGAATATTTTACAAAGACACGACGCTGAAAGACGAATACACCACCGTATTCGGCATCCGCTCCGTGGAAGTGGCCCCCGGAAAGGGCTTCTTGCTGAACGGGGAGCGGGTGCAAATCAAAGGCGTGTGCAACCACCACGACCTCGGACCGCTGGGAGCGGCCGTGAACGAGGCCGCCATACGCCGCCAAATCAGGATACTGAAGGACATGGGCTGCAACGCCATCCGCACGTCGCACAACATGCCGGCGCCGGAACTCGTGAAGGCGTGCGACGAGATGGGCATGATGGTCATGGCGGAGTCGTTCGACGAGTGGGCGACGGCGAAACTGGAAAACGGCTACCACGCGGAGTTCAACGAGTGGGCGGAAAAGGACATCGAGAACCTTGTGCGCCATTTCCGCAACAATCCGAGCGTGGTAATGTGGAGCATCGGCAACGAGGTGCCCGACCAATGGAATGTGTCGTCCGCCTCGAAACTGGCCTATTTCCTGCAAAGCGTGTGCCACAGGGAAGACCCCACGAGACCGGTCACCGTGGGCATGAACTCCCACGAGGCGGCCATCAAGCACCAAATGGCCGCCGTGATGGACATCGCCGGGTTCAATTATCACCCGGAGAATTTCCCGGAAAACTACAAACGCCTGCCACAGCAAATCATCCTGGGGGCGGAGACCGCCTCCACGCTCAGCTCGAGGGGCGTGTACAAATTCCCCGTGAAGCGCCGCTCCATGCACCGCTACGCCGACCACCAAGCGTCGTCGTACGACGTGGAGCATTGCGGCTGGTCGAACCTTCCGGAGGACGATTTCATCCATCAAGAGGATTTGCCCTATTGCATCGGGGAATTCGTGTGGACGGGATTTGACTATCTGGGAGAACCCACGCCCTATTATTCCGACTGGCCCAGCCACTCCTCCCTGTTCGGGATAGTGGACTTGGCTGGAATTCCCAAAGACCGCTATTATCTTTACCGAAGCCATTGGAACAAAGAAAAGGAGACCCTCCATATCCTGCCCCATTGGAACTGGGAAGGAAGGGAAGGCCAAACCACGCCCATTTTCGTCTACACGAACTATCCCACGGCGGAAGTGTTCATCAACGGAAAGAGCCAAGGGAAACGCACCAAGGATTTGTCTGTCACCATCGAGAACAGCGGCGACTCGCTGTCGCAAGCCACGTTCAAACGGCAAACACGCTACCGCCTCATGTGGATGGACACGAAATACGAACCGGGCACGGTGCGGGTAGTGGCATACGACTCCACCGGAAAGGCCGTGGCCGAGCGGGAAATGCGCACAGCGGGCAAGCCGCACCACATCGAGTTGCAAGTCGACCGTCCCCGCATCACTGCGGACGGGAAAGACTTGGCTTTCGTGACCGTCCGCATCGTGGACAAGGACGGGAACTTGTGCCCATTGGCCGACAACGAAATCCAATTCCGAGTGAAAGGAGCCGGATACTACCGGGCGGGAGCCAACGGCAACCCCGCGTCGCTGGAATCTTTCCAGGCTCCCCACATGCGCGTGTTCTCGGGCATGATGACGGCCGTCATCTCCTCCACGACGCAAGCGGGCGAAATCATCGTCGAAGCCTCCTCAAAAGGCTTGAAGAAAGCCACGTTGACAATTGTTTCCGAGCAAGGAGAATAAGGCGAGAACGACTTTCAGCACCCTCCATCCACGCAAAAGCACGTCAAGGCAAAAGAAAGATTTCATTCCCTGACGTGCTTTTGCTTTTTCTTTGGGAAGAAAAAACGTCCGTTCCTGTCATTTTCCCTCGCGCCTTGCAATTATCTCATCCAAGAAACGAGCCAGCTCGCCCGTAAGGGACTTACGGGAATAAGCAGAACTGTTCGCAAAAGAACAAGCGACCTTCCCCTCCCGCCAACACGCATACCATTCACGCAAGACCCGCTTCACGCCTTCCACGTCCGCATAATCCAACATTTCCCCACACTGACATTCGTCTATTATCTGGCGGGCCTCCCCCTCCGTGTTACCGATGGCAAGAATCGGACGCCGCGCCCCGATGTATTCAAACAGCTTGCCTGTGAGAATCCCCTTGTTGTTCGGAACGTTGTCAATAACCAACAACAACACATCCGAGCCATTAATGTTTCGAACAGACTCACTATGCGGCAAATAAGGGATAAACTCCGTGTCCGGCCCAAACCCATGCTCCTCCACGAGCCGACGGAATTCCGGGCAAATGTTACCTATAAACTTCAGACGGAACCGTACGCCCTCTTCCCGCAATTGAGCAAGAGCGGGAAGCAAAGGCGTGGGAACACGAGTTTCCGACAAAGCTCCCGTATAAGTAATAATCGGGCATTCGTTGCGAGGCAGTGGCTCCGGCTTATTGTCATAACCATTAAAAACGACTTTCACGGGCTTGACGCGCTCGCACTTCCCTTCCAACAAGCGTTGAATGTCCCGACTAATGGTCACTATTCCATCAGCCCGGTTTATGGCCATGCGCTCCAGCCTGCCATCCCTTTTCTCCGCCCACGCCGTTCTTTGTTGATTTTGGTTATAAACAATCTCCTTCCAAGGGTCACGATAATCAGCGACCCACGGCAATCCCGTTTTTTGAGCCAGAACTTGTCCTATCAACTGTACCGAGTGCGGAGGAGAGGAAGTCAATATCAAATCAACGGACTCCTCCCTGACAATCTTTTTCCCTTCCCTGACAGCAATTTTTTTCCATCCGACACGCGCGTCCGGGATAAAAAGGTTAAACCGAATCCATTTTGAAATTCTGGTTATCAGATTCGGACTTTTTTCCGAAAGAATGTAAGTGCCAATACTATCATTTTGTTTTTTCCCCGAGACAAGTTTAAACAAGGCGAAGGGTTCGAAAGTTTTTGTCTTGAACACTTTCAAGCCTGAGGGAATCTCTTTTTCCAAAGAAACATCTTTCGCCGGATACTCCCCTTCCCGCACAGTCAACACCACCGGCTCCCAGCCATACAATGGAAGATATTTCACGAAATTCAAAACCCGCTGCACTCCCGGCCCCCCGCTAGGAGGCCAATAATAAGTGACGATAAGCACTTTCTTTCCCATATCACGACTGTGTTAACATGTCCACGATTATTTTCGCCGCATGCCCGTTTCCATACAACGGCCGCGAGAAATCAGGCGACAGACGATGCCTATAAGCTGAAAGGATTCGGTTTCTGTCGCTCCCCGCCAACGTATTATATCCGTTTTCCACCAATTCCGTCCACTCCGTCTCCTCTCTCAACGTGACACAGTATTTATGGAAAAAGAACGCCTCCTTTTGCAGGCCACCACTGTCTGTCATCACGCAATCGCATCTGTCCAACAAGGCTATCATCTCAAGATAGCCCAAAGGATTTATAAACCGAATCGGAGAACGAGCGACATCACATCCCAATTTCTCCAACCTCGCCCTTGTCCGCGGATGAAGGGGCACAATGACATCCTCGTCTTTCGTTATCTCCTCCAAAGCCTGAAGAATATTCAACAAGCGTTCCGGATTATCCGTGTTCTCCTCCCTGTGAAATGTGGACAACACAAACGGTCGTTCCAAAACGACATCGGGCATACGGCGGAATTGCTTGTAATACAACGCCGCGTCCAACATCACATCCCCAGACACCACGACAGAACACGGAAAATTGTCAAACCCCTCCCTCCGCAAATTACGCACTGCCGCTTCCGTAGGACAGAAAAGCACATCCGACACCCGGTCTGTCAGAATGCGATTAATCTCTTCCGGCATTTCCATATTGAACGAACGCAATCCCGCCTCGACATGTGCCAACCGGACATGCAATTTCTTTGCAGCCAACGCTCCAGCCAAGGTCGAATTGGTGTCGCCATACACCAATACCCAATCGGGACGATGCTCGACAAGGATTTTCTCTATTTCCTCCAACATCTTTCCCGTCATCGCCCCATGAGAGAGACTGTTTATATTCAAATTATATGTCGGAGCAGGTATGCGCATCTCCTCAAAAAAGAGAGCGCTCATGTTAGCGTCGAAATGCTGTCCCGTATGAACAATCAACTCCTCAACACCTTCGCGCCGTTGGATTTCCCGACTGACCACCGCCGCTTTCACAAATTGAGGACGGGCGCCCACTATGGTTACAATCTTTATCATACTTACTAATTTTCCACAAAAAATTGACGAATGGAGTCGGCGATGAATTCCTGCGTCGCCAAGTCCAGCTCCGTGTGCATCGGCAAGGACAGGACCTCCCCGCTCAGACGTTCCGCCACGGGGAAAGAACCTTTTCCCTGACACTCATTGGCATACGCCTTTTGCAAATGGAGAGGCACAGGATAATATATCATCGAGGGGATGCCCCGTTCCGCCAAAAAGGCCTTCAAGGCATCGCGGCGGCCATGCGGCACCCGGAGGGTGTATTGGTGGAACACGTGGGTACTGTTCGCCGCCCTCGCCGGGATGACGATTCCCTCCACGTCCGCCAACAGGCGGTCGTAGCGGACAGCAGCAGCCTGCCGAGCCTCCGTGTATTGGTCCAAGTATTTCAATTTCACATCGAGGACGGCCGCCTGCAACGTGTCCAACCGGGAATTACATCCCACAATGTCATGATGATATTTCACTCGCTGGCCATGGTTCGCCACCATCCGAGCCTTCTCCGCAAGCGCGTCGTCTTGAATAAACATGGCACCGCCATCCCCGTAACATCCCAAATTCTTCGACGGAAAAAAAGAAGTCGCCCCCACGTCGCCCATGCAACCGGCGCGGCGGACAGTGCCGTCATGAAACGTATAGCACGCCCCTATCGCCTGGGCGGCATCCTCCACCACGCAAAGTCCGTGGCGACGGGCAATGTCTAACAATGGCTCCATGTCGGCGCACTGCCCGTAAAGATGCACGGGAACGACAACCCGCGTCCGAGGGGTAATTTTCGCTTCCACTTGAGAAACATCTATCGTGAAACGCTCTTCCTCACAGTCCACAAAAACCGGCACCAGATTCAACAAAGCAATCACTTCCGCCGTGGCCACATAGGTATGGACGGGAACTATCACCTCGTCGCCCGCCTTCAAGCCAAGCGACATGAGGGCGATTTGCAACGCGTCCGTGCCGTTCCCGCAGGTGACGACGTGACGCACTCCGTTGTAGGCCGCCAAATGCTCGGCGAACGCTTTCACTTGCGGACCGTTTATAAAGGCCGAGGATTCCATCACCTTCCCTATCGCCTCGTCTATTTCCTCCTTTATCCGTCGGTATTGCCCACAAAGGTCAACCATGCTGATTTTCATAACTCGAAAAGATTTTATAATTCCTCCATTTTTTTCACTTGCCCGTTTTCCAGCCGGTAGCGCTGTCTGCTTTCCGGACAAACCGCATTCCCCTCCCGGTCAAACACCAACCGATGTCCGTATTCGCTCATCCATCCGATTTGCCGCGCCGGATTACCCACCACAAGCGCATAGGCAGGCACGGACTTTGTCACGACCGCCCCCGCCCCGACAAAAGCGTATTCTCCGATGTCGTGCCCACAAACTATCGTGGCGTTCGCCCCAATCGTGGCTCCCTTGCCCACCCGCGTAGAAGCGTATTGGCTTTTGCGATTCACCGCACTCCGGGGGTTGATGACATTAGTGAACACGCACGAAGGCCCCAGGAACACCTCGTCCCCGCAAATCACACCCGTATAAACCGACACGTTATTCTGCACTTTCACGCCCTTACCCAGAACCACATCCGGCGAAATCACCACATTTTGTCCGATGTTGCAATTTTCTCCTATCCGACACCCTTTCATGACGTGAGAAAAATGCCATATTTTCGTGCCTTTTCCGATGAAGCACCCCTCATCGACCACGGCCGTCTCGTGCGCAAAATATTCTTCCATGACTCATTTGTTTTGAGAACAAATATAATACATTCCGCACGCCAACGCAACGCATTGCCGCAAAAAAAGGGACTCTCTTTCCGAAAGTCCCTCGTATCGAATGGAAATCATAATCAATAGAACCGGTATCTCATGTCTATCACGCCTTCCTTCTTTTCCAACGCAGGAAGCAACTGATAATTAACCCTGTTGATATTCAATTGCGTCATCTGCAATTTGGCGGCCTCCACCTGTTCGGGCGTCACCTCCGTCGTGTTCTTGGCGTTCACGATAACCACATAGACTCCTTGGTTTCCCACAATGGGCCGGGAAATCTTATTCTCGTCCATCCTTATCACTTCGGCAATCACATCCGGCTCAATGCCAGCTCCCGGAATCTGCAACGAATTAAAATTGATGTCGGTAGCGTCCATCACTTCCGCTCCCGCCTTTTGGGCCACAGAGAGCAGACTTTCGCTTCCCGAAACGGCCTTTTCCAATTGTCCGGCGATGACTTCACCTTTCTTCTGCCGAATCAATTCGCGCTGGATGATGGCGGACACGCTGTTTAACGGAGAGATTCCCTCCTCCCGAATATCCAACAACACGGCAACGACAAATTTGTCTCCAGCTTCAAATATCGGAGACTTGTCCGTCGTCAGCAACATCTGGCCCACTTCACCCGTCAAATAAGCTTCGCGGATAATCTCCCGTCCGCCCGTAATGCCGGGGATTGTCTGGTCGTTCTTGTTCAAATTGGCCAACCGCTTTGTCTGATTGAACTTTGTCACAGCCTCGTTGAATTCAGCCTCGTTGGTCACGCCGTTCACAAATGTGCGAGCGTCATTGTATATTTTGTTGATTGTCTCCTGAGAGGGAGAGATTTCTTTCGTGACAACACCCAGCAACACCTTGTCGACCGGTTTCGTCATATCCGTCACTTGCAGGATATGGAATCCGTATTGCGTGGTGACAACCTTCACTTCCCTTTTCTTTGAGAAGAACGCACTATCGCTGAACGGCTGAATCATTTGCTCTTGCGTAAACCAGCCCAAATCGCCACCATTCACGGCTGAAGCCTGGTCCGCGGAATATTGACGGGCTATTTCCTCAAAATCACCTCCATTCCGAATCACTTGCGCCAAACTGTCCGCCAATTTTTTGAACGTTTCCACATCTCCGGCTTGGGTCGGCTGAAGCAGAATATGTCTGGCCTTAACAGAATCCGGCAACATCCTTCTATCCGCAACGCGCGCGATATTATACGTGTTGCCTTGCATATAAGGACCATAAACGCCCTCGCTCTTTTCTTTGAACAAGAAATTATTCAAGCCTTCATCCTCAAGCTCTCCTTCCTTATAATACTTCGGCATAGCCTTCTCTTCCGAAGAAAGGTTCGCAAACTCCAAGACATCCGAAGCCGCCGCGAATTCTTCTTTCAAGGAGGCCACCCAATCTTCTGTTTCTTTGATGTCTTCGCCTGAGGCCGTAATATCAAAATTCACATATGCAATCTGACGCGATTCCGGTTGTTCGAAAAGATATCGGTGTTCATCGTAATATTTTTTAATCTCGGCGGATGTCACGCTCACGGCGGAATCGCTCACCGTGTTGTAACTCTTCATGATATAACTGATGTCCACATTCGTGGCGGAACCGTCCAGATATTCCTGAGCCTCGGCGTCGGTGACAAACAATCCTTTCGCCAACAGAAGCATGTACTTTGTTTGCAATTGGGATGTACGAATCTGCTCTTCCATATTCAACCAATACTCCTTTTGCGGAGTCCCCGCCGGAGAATTAATCAAATATTTGATGGTCTCGATGGCGCGTTGCTTGTCCACTTGTCCTGTCGCAGGATCTGCGAACAATTGTGCCACAGCGGGACTCATGTTATTCCCCAACAACAAATCATACAACTCGTCTCCACTCAACCCGATACCCAATTCCTCGTATTGGTTGGTCAAAATAATTTCGGAAATCATCTGTTGCCAAGTATTCTCACGGATTGTCGCCTGCTGCTCGTCGTTTAAGCTGGCCATTCCGTTCATCTGCTTGATCATCTCCTCGTTTTCCAAAATGCGTCGCTGATAATCCTGAATCTTGATTGTTTTACCGGCGATCTCTCCCACGTTGTTGCGGTTCTGCCCCGGAGTCCCCAAAATAGACGGGTCAATAATAAAAGCCAACAAGGCTATACCTATCACAATACTAACCAGTATTCCACCCTTGTTTCTAATGTTTTGTAAAGCTGCCATTATGTCTAATCTTTTATGTTTTTACCTCGTTATCCGAGGGCACGAATATATAAAATAGATTGGGTTTGTGCAAATAATTTTTAATCTACCTCATTTCGCGGCCTCTTTCTTAGTTTTTGTCGTTTTCTTTGTCTTTGTCGTCGTTTCTGTTTTTTCGTTTTTTGTCGTTTTGCTCGTGGCCTTTTTTGTCACTTTTTTCTTCGGCTCTCCGCTTTTTTCGATGATTTCCATACACTCCTCCATTGTCAACTGGGCCGCCTCCTTGCCTTTGGGAATCTTATAATTCGCCTTATTGTAAGTGATATAAGGACCGAACCGCCCATTTAACACTTGCACTCCGTTATCAAACTCCTTGATTTTCCGGTTTCTTTCCACTTCCCGCTTTTCTTCGATGCGCTCAATGGCGGTTTCCAAGGTAATCGTGCCCGGGTCGTCAACGCCCCTTTTCAAAGAGACGAAAAGCTGGTTATGCCTGATATAAGGACCGAAACGGCCGATTCCAACGCTGACCGGTTTCCCCTCGTATTCGCCCAACTGACGGGGAAATTTAAAGAGAGCCAAAGCCTCGTCGAGCGTTATGGTCTCCATCAATTGCCCTTTCAACAGGCCCGCATAACGCACGTTCTCACCCTCTCCGATTTGGGCCATGGGGCCGAAACGGCCGATGCGGACGCTCACGGTTTCTCCTGTTTGAGGGTCCTTGCCCAAGACACGCTCGCCGGTGTTCCGCTCGGACTCTTTCAATGTCTTTTCCACATTGGCGTGGAATGGCGTGTAGAACGACTTTATCATGCTCTGCCATTCCTCGTTGCCTTCGGCCACTTGATCGAGGGAGTCCTCCGCTTTCGCCGTAAAATTGTAATCCATAATATTCGTGAAATAGTTCGACAGGAAATCTGTCACCACCATCCCTATGTCCGAGGGGAACAACTTTTTCTTCTCGGCCCCGAACACTCTCTCCACCTTCTTCACCTTGACCTCGTTCCCGCGCAACACAATCTGGTCTATCTGGCGTTTCACCCCGTCTCGGCTCTCTTTCAAGATATACCCCCGGTTTTGGATCGTCGTGATTGTCGGGGCATAAGTGGAAGGACGACCTATGCCCAACGCCTCCATCTTCTTCACCAGACTCGCTTCCGTGTAACGAGGCGGATGGGCCGTGTACTGCTCCGTGGCTTCTACGACATCCCGCCGCAAAACGTCGCCCGGATGAATGGCCGGCAATATGGCCTCATGCTCCTCTTCCCTGTCATCATCCATCGACTCCATGTATACTTTCAGGAAGCCGTCAAAAATAATCACCTCGCCCGTCGCCTCAAAAACGAAATCTTTCCCCGGCATGGTTATCGTCACTGTCGTCTTCTCCAATTCCGCATCAGCCATTTGGGAAGCCAGCGTCCGCCTGCGAATCAACGTGTACAGTTGCTGCTCGTTCTTGTCGCCCTCAATGGCTTCCTTGTCCATGTATGTCGGACGGATTGCCTCGTGCGCCTCTTGCGCCCCTTTCGTTTTTGTCGCATAATTTCTCGGCTTGGAATATTTTTCTCCAAGCGTGCCAATGATAACGGACTTGGCAGCCCCTATCGCCAATTGCGACAAATTCACAGAATCCGTTCTCATATAAGTAATATGTCCATGCTCGTACAGTTTTTGAGCGACGGCCATCGTTTGGGAAACCGAAAAGCCCAATTTCCGCGAGGCTTCCTGTTGCAACGTCGAAGTCGTGAAGGGCGGAGCCGGTTTCCGGCTGCTTGGCTTCTTCTCCACTGCGCTGACCGTAAACGTCGCTCCCTTGCAATAGTCCAAAAAATCAAGCACCTCCTGACGCTCATGAAAACGCACTGACAATTCCGCCTTCAACGGGACAAAATTCCCTTGCTGGTCACTGGCGACAAACGAACCCACTACCCGGTAGTATTTCTGCTCCACAAATTGATTGATTTCCCGCTCCCTTTCCACTATCAGCCTCACGGCAACCGATTGGACCCTCCCGGCTGAAAGGGCCGGCTTCACCTTTTTCCAAAGCACAGGAGAGACCTCGAAACCCACCAAGCGGTCCAGCACCCGACGCGCCTGTTGCGCGTCCACCAGATTCTTGTCTATGTCCCGCGGGTGTTGAATAGCGTATAATATCGCGTCTTTCGTGATTTCATGAAACACAATGCGCTTTGTGTTTTCTTTCTTCAACCCCAACACCTCGAACAAATGCCAGGCGATGGCTTCTCCCTCGCGGTCTTCATCGGAAGCCAACCACACCGTCTTCGCCTCTTTCGCCAACTGCTTCAATTCTTTGACAATCGCTTTTTTGTCGGGAGAAATTTCATACTTGGGCTGGAAATTATGCCCAATGTCTATTCCCAAATCCTTTTTCTCCAAATCCCGGATATGCCCAAAACTCGACTTCACAACGTAATTCGGTCCTAAAAAGCGCTCAATTGTTTTCGCTTTAGCCGGAGACTCGACAATTACTAAGTTTTCAATCATATATTGACCCTTTTTTCAAAAGCTTCTTCTGAAACTCCCTTTTTGATTCCATGTAAACAAATGCGGCGCAAACTTACACAAAAGTATTGAAAGTGAAAACCTGTTTTCTATTTATATCGTCCACTCGAAGCATTAAAAAAATGAAAGGAGCCTTGAAGGTTCCTTTCATTTTTGCGTTGTCGCCACCTTTTTGGAGGAAAAAAAATTCCGATAAAACAATAGCAGGATTAGCACTCCTATCGTGATATATGAATCGGCAAAATTGAACACCGGCCGGAAAAACACAAAGAATTCCCCTCCCCAAATCGGAATCCAATCAGGAAGAAACCCCTCATAAATCGGGAAATACAACATGTCCACCACTTTCCCATGCAAAAATGACGAGTATCCCCCCCCCGGCGGAAACAACGTCGCCACTTGGGAATAGCTCTCATTGAATATCATCCCGTAAAACATGCTGTCTATTATATTCCCAATCGCGCCACAAAAAATCAACGCGCAAGAAAAAATCACTCCTTTCGGCGCTTTTTGTTTCAACAAATGGAAGATATACCACCCGATAAGAGTCACAGCCATTATCCGGAACAAACTTAACATCATCTTCCCCCACTCGCCTCCCAGCTCCATGCCGAAAGCCATGCCGTTGTTCTCGATGAAATGGATTTTAAACCAATCTCCTATCACATTGAATTCGTCCCCTATCATCATGTGGGTCTTTATCCAAATCTTCACCGCCTGATCCAGGACAAGAAGCACAACGATGAATATACCAAGTTTCGCCCGAATGCTCATCCGCTTTCCTTTTTTCATGGTCATTCAACAAAAATCCTCTTCCCGCCCGGGTTAAGATTCTTTGTTCATTTTCGCATCGATGCTCAACGTCGCATGAGGAACCGCCCGCAACCTCTCTTTCGAAATCAATTTCCCCGTAACCCGGCAAATACCATAGGTCTTGTTTTCGATTCTCACCAACGCGGCCTCCAAATGAGCGATAAACTTCGCCTGTCTTTGGGCCAACCTCCCGGCCTCCTCTTTGGAAAGCACGGAGGCTCCCTCCTCCAGCACTTTAAATGTCGGGCAAGTGTCTGCGATGTCGTTCCCGTCACTGCCGGATATCACGGCCTTGAGGTTCTCATAGTCCTTCTTTGCCTTTTCGAGTTTTTCGAGAATTAATTCCTTGAATTCCTGCAACTCTTCGTCTGAGTATCTTGTTTTTTCTGACATAGCTGTAAAGTTTTTGCCAAAGTTAATAAAAAATTCCGCCTTTAACGCTCTCGGCGGACGAAACTGCGATTGTCCCGCCCGCCGAAGCCTCGTTGTTTTATATCTTTTCTATCTTGATAAACGTGTGTATGTCGTCGATTTCTATGTTTTGACTTCCTTCCTCCGGAACGTCGGCCAACACGACACTGTCCGCCAAGACCTGACTGGCGATGTACGTCTTGAAATGTTCAACCGCCTCGTTCACGGCCTCGTGCTTGCCGATATGAAGGCTTATCTTGTCCGTCACGTTGAAATCGCTCTCTTTCCTCAGATTCTGTATCCGGTTTATCAACTCCCGGGCAATGCCTTCCTCCTTCAGTTCTTTCGTGATGTTAATGTCCAAAGCCACGGTCAAACGCCCTTCGTTGGCCACCAGCCATCCCGGAATGTCCTCCGACAAAATCTCCACATCATCCAGCGTCAGCTCTATCTGTTCGCCGTCCACGCTCACCATACACCTTCCCTGCTTTTCCAAATTATATATGTCCGCCTGGTTCATCCCTCCCACGAAAGCGGAGATTTGTTTCATGTGCTTGCCATACTTGGGTCCCAAGACTTTGAAATTCGGTTTGATTTTCTTCACAAGGATTCCCGCCGTGTCCGTGATGTATTCCATCTCTTTCACGTTCACTTCCGACAAAATAATACTCTTCACCGCGTCCAACTGGACGGGCATGGACTCGTCGAGAATCGGAATCAGCAATTTTCCCAGCGGTTGACGGACGCGTATCTGCACCTTCCTCCGCAAGCCAAGCACCATCGAAGAAATCTGCTGCGCCATCGCCATCCTTTCCTCCAATTGCTTGTCTATCATCTCTTCGTTGACCTCGGGAAAATAAACCAAATGCACATCTTTCTGATAACGTCCCGTTACCCGGTTCAAATCCTTGAACAGACGGTCCATGTAGAACGGAGCAATCGGAGCGCCCAACACGGCCACGGTCTCCAGACACGTGTACAACGTCTGATACGCCGACAACTTGTCTGTCGAGCGGCCTCCTCCCCAATAACGCTTGCGCGACAAACGCACGTACCAGTTCGACAAGTTTTCTATGACAAACTCCTGAATGGCCCGCCCGGCACGAGTCGGCTCATATTTCTCGTAAGCGTCACCGACCTCTTGCACCAAACTGTTCAGCAGGGAAAGAATCCAGCGGTCGATTTCCGGTCGCTCCCGGAACGGCACATCGGCCTCCGCATATGTGAATTGGTCTATATTGGCATACAAAGCGAAGAAACTGTACGTGTTGTACAACGTCCCGAAGAACTTTCGTTTCACCTCTTCCACCCCGGCGATGTCAAATTTCAGATTGTCCCACGGCTGCGAGTTGGTGATCATGTACCAGCGCAGAGGGTCGGACCCGTGCTTCTCAATGGTGTCGAACGGGTCCACGGCGTTGCCCAACCGCTTGGACATCTTGTTCCCCTTTGCGTCCAACACCAAACCGTTGGATATGATGTTCTTGAACGCGACAGAATCGAACACCATCGTCGCGATGGCGTGCAAGGTGAAGAACCATCCCCGCGTCTGGTCCACTCCCTCGGCGATAAAATCGGCCGGGAAACGTACCCCCTTGTCGATGGCGTCCTTGTTCTCGAACGGGTAATGCAACTGCGCGTAAGGCATCGCCCCCGAATCGAACCACACGTCTATCAAATCCTTTTCCCGATACATCGGCTTGCCTTGCGGCGACACCAGCACTATCTCGTCCACGCAAGGACGGTGCAAATCAATACGGTCATAATTCTCTTTGGAACAATCCCCCACCTTGAAATCCTTATAAGGATTCTCTTTCATCAATCCGGCCTGGATGGATTTCTCAATCTCCCCGACCAACTCCTCCACGGAACCGACGCACTTCCGCTCGCTTCCGTCTTCCGTCATCCAAATCGGCAGGGGCGTCCCCCAATAGCGGGAACGCGACAAGTTCCAATCGACCAGATTCTCCAGCCATTTCCCGAAACGTCCCTCGCCGGTGTACGCCGGCTTCCAGTTGATTGTCCTGTTCAACTCCATCATCCGCTCCTTCACCGCCGTGGTTTTGATAAACCAGGAGTCCAGCGGATAATAAAGCACCGGTTTGTCCGTCCGCCAGCAATGTGGATAACTGTGCTCGTGTTTTTCCACTCTGAACGCCTTGTTTTCCTTTTTCAACATCACGCACAAGTCGATGTCCAGCGTCGGGTCGTTCTCCGTCAAGTTCGGATCGTACGCGTTCTTTACGAAACGGCCGGCATATTCGCCATATTGTTCCACATTCACATGGCTCTTGACATATTCCGGATCCATGTCCTCCAAACGGAACAAGCGGCCTTGCTTGTCCACCATCGGCTGGCGGTTGCCGTCCTTGTCCACAAGCGTCATCGGGGCGATTCCCGCCACTTTGGCCACCCGGTCGTCGTCCGCGCCGAACGTCGGAGCTATGTGCACGATTCCCGTACCGTCTTCCGTGCTCACGTAGTCGCCCAGAATGACCCGGAAAGCGTCCCCGTCAGGGCGCATCCAAGGTATCAGCTGCTCGTAGCGCATTCCCTCCAATTCCGGCCCACGGAACTCGGCCACCACCTCGAAAGGTATCAACTTGTCGCCCTCTTTATAATCGGCAAGGGCCATGCCTTCCGCTTTTTTATTGAAATACGTCCAAAACAAATCCTTCGCCAACACGATTGTCACCGGACGGCACGTGTAAGGATTAAACGTCTTCACTTCCACGTAAGTGATGTTCGGCCCCACCGCCAATGCCGTGTTGGACGGCAACGTCCACGGGGTCGTCGTCCACGCCGTGAACCACACCTCGTCACTATGGGCAAACAACTTCTCCGAGCGTTCGTCCCTCGTCACCTTGAACAAGGCCACGCACGTGGTGTCCTTCACATTCCGGTAACACCCCGGTTGGTTCAACTCATGGGTGCTCAATCCCGTCCCCGCGGCGGGGGAATACGGTTGTATCGTGTATCCTTTATACAGCAATCCTTTCTCGAACAACTGTTTCAGCAAGTACCACAACGTTTCGATGTACCGGTTGTCATACGTGATGTAGGGATCGCTCATGTCCACCCAATACCCCATCCGCTTCGTCAAGTCCTCCCATTCCTTGGTGAACTTCATCACATCTCGCCGGCACTCTTTGTTGTAATCCGTCACGGATATTTTCTTCCCGATATCCTCTTTCGTGATACCCAATTTCTTCTCCACTCCCAGCTCCACCGGCAAGCCGTGCGTGTCCCACCCGGCCTTCCGTTCCACCCGGAAGCCTCGCAGGGTCTTATACCTGCAAATAATATCCTTAATCGTCCGCGCCAATACGTGGTGAATCCCCGGCATGCCGTTTGCCGAAGGGGGGCCTTCATAAAAAACAAACGAGGGATGTCCCTCCCGCTCCTTCAAACTCTGCTCGAAAGTCTTTTCATCCTCCCATTCTTTCAGGACTTCTTTGTTCACCTGAGAGAGGTCCAGACCTTTGTACTCTTGGAATTGCTTGTCCATCGTCATTGGTGTTTGTGTTGTTTTTAAAACTTCTATTCTAAATCAAGTCGCAAATATAATCTTTTCTATCGGAATATTTCAATTCTGAATGACGAATTGAGCCGTAAGGCGGCTCCTCTGCTCCACGAGGGGCACCCTGTCGCCCACGATTTCCCGGATGGCGGCCTCCGTGTAGTGCCGGATGGTGAGCAGGCGCACGTCCCGGTTGTAAAGCACCTCGAACTCCTCCTGCAGCTCCCGGATGAACGCCTCGAACAGGGCCCCGTTGCAATCCACGCAGAACGAAAAGCTGATGGCCGAGTTCTGCATCAAGTTCAGTTTCAACTTGTATTTGGCCAGCACGGCGAATATCTTGCTTAATTTCTCCTCTGCGATAAACGAGAAGTCTCTCGGCGTCAGCGTCAACAGGCATTGCCCGCCCTTGTTTATCAGAATCGGGGGCAGCCGCAACGGCTCGTCCACTTCCGCTATGACCGTCCCTTCCACCTCCGGATAGAGGAATGACTTCACATACAGCGGTATCCGCTTGTTCTGTATCGGCTTGATGGTCTTCGGATGTATCACCTTCGCCCCGAAGTGCGACAATTCAATCGCTTCCTTGTACGACATCCGTCCGATGACCTTCGCCTGCGGGTATTCCTTCGGATCGGCGTTCATCACGCCCGGCACGTCCTTCCATATTGTCACGCTCTCGGCGTCCAGCAAGTTGGCCAGCAATGCGGCCGTGTAGTCCGACCCTTCCCGCCCCAGCGTGGTCGTCTGGTTCGTGCGGGTTCCCGCTATGAATCCTTGCGTGACATAAATCCGCTCGCTTTGGAAGTCGAACACGCCTCGGCACAACGCCCCTGACAACTCCAGATCCACATTGGCGTTCCGGTAACTGGCGTCCGTTTTCAGGCATCTGCGCACGTCCACAAAACGGTTGTCGACACCCTCCCTGCGCAGATAAGCCGACACGATGGTCGTGGATATCAACTCCCCGAAGCTCACAATCCGATCGTACTCATAATCGTAGCACATCGCCGACTCCCCAGCCAAAACGCCATCGAGGAGGGCGAGCAGCTCCTCCAACTCCCCGTACACGGCATCGTCCGCCGCAAACAGCTCCCGCATGATATCCCGATGATACTCCCGCAACCGTCGCATTATCACGTCAGTGTCTCCCCGCCTGTGGAAATAAGCGTCGCACAGCGTTTCCAGCAAATTCGTCGTCTTCCCCATGGCGGACACCACCACGACCAGCTCCCCCTCCTCCCGTTCCACAATAGCCGCCAGATTTCTTACCCCGTCGGCATTCTTCACCGACGCCCCTCCAAACTTGAATATCTTCATACGTTCCCCGTTTTACAATTTCACGAGGACAAAAATAACCAAACATTCCACACATCCTCCTCCTCCCCCTCCCCTATTTTCACCCACCCCGCAGATATAATTCTTTTTCTCCCAAATCCACTATTTTTGAGAACTATTCTTCAACACATTTTGCCATCATGCAACTTATTCTCGTCATATTTTGACGAGAATACCGCCCCTAATCGCGTCATCCCTCCCAAAATGTTTTTTCACTATTCCCTCAAAAAAGCACCTATCCGCATCTGGCGCATAAAAACGTTTTCATGCCTTTGCGTATATAACCTTTAAACAAAGAAGCTAACTGTCTTGTTAGTGATGATGCTACTATGTAGCGGTATCACAAAAGGTGTCATTTGGAGCGAAGCCCGAGACTACACACAATTCACTTTCTGACAGATAAATGCAGACCAATAGTTGCAAGAGGAATGGTCCACGTCTTTTTTGAGTAAACACATTAAACAAAAAACGTAAGGAGGAGGGGAAGATTTCCCTCTCTTTTTTACTCATTCTCTCGTACCCATTTCACAGCATCCGCATAAATAATCTGCGTCTCCTTCCCTTCATCGCTCAAAGAAACAACGCACTCTCCCTCTTGGCAATAAAAACGCCCCAACGCCATCCAACCGTCCTTATACAAACTGCCAAGTTCCACCATTTCTTTCCATCCGTTTTGCTTAATCGTATATAGCTGGACAGCATCTTTATCAAACATAGCCAAATCCGGAATATACACCCAAATCTCATACTCGCCAGCTTGGGGTATCTGCACATGCCATTCCACCGCACACGAACCTCTCCCCGCCCCTTTAAACAAACAAGTCCGCAAAGGTGTTCCCCAAGCAGTTGAGTCTACCAATTCCCTCCAACGGGTAGCATTCAACCAACTCTCTACTTCGTAATATTTTTCCCACGGCATCATATCGCTCTCTTTCCTCCGCTCCACCCAAGTTTGTTCCGTTTGTTTTATCGCACATCCGTCATTCACGTTGTCCACAATAAGCTCATTGCCCGGTGGCAAAAAAGCCTCCTTCGGCAACGAACGGACATATTGGTTTGTGTCATCAGTATAACCGGCAAAATCAATAGAATACACGCCTGGCACATTATCCGCCAGATTGGTATTCAAGGTCGCCTCCCCGTATGTTTGAGTCCGTACTTCGATGCCCGTATGCGCTTTGAGCTCGTATGCCTCATACTGAAAATCTTGAATGCGCTTGTTCCATCCAAATGAACTGCCATCATCCACAGGGATGCTTTTTTCCACATGAATGAAACCGTCCACATCACTATTATTATAAATCCTAAACCGACTAAAGCGCATTTTAAGGTCGTCCGGCATCACTTCCTCTCCCAGCGGTTCCACGATATAACTTGGCAAGCCTTTCCGTTCATATTGAGTGACCAATACCCGCTCCACATCCACCCCGAATTTCTGCCGGAAAGCGTCCGCAAAACTTTCAAAACCCACCACCCGAAACAGCCTCTCCGCAAGATAAGCCAACGTGAACTTCCGCACACTATCCACCGACACCCCTTTTACCATCAACCGGTTCAAAAATTCCCGCGACTCCAACAACAAAATCGGCTCCAACACCTCTATTGCCAAAGTCGAATCGGCAAAAACATCCTCAAAACTACGAGTCCGCAAAAAATAACTAACCATCAACTCACTCCCTATCGACAAATCCTTATCGGATTCGCCCCGCCCATTTCGACTTGTGACATTATTGTCCCGAAGAATGGTCTGCATAAACGCATTAACAAATGGGAAATCGACAGAATGGAAATAAGACACGTAATCATAAAACAACGCCCGGGCCGACATCGGATTGGCTTCCTGATGCTCTACTTCCCTGTTCATTTTTCCTCCTCTACGCAAAAAACGCAAGAGAGCCCTTTCCGTTTTCCACATCTCCCAACTTTGGAGATAATCTTTCCAAGAAAAACTCGGATTCCAAACACTGCTTTTCAAAAACTCCTGACAATTAATCTCACGGCCAAATTGATCCGCCATCCTAAACAACCAATTCCGACCATACTCTTTACCCAACACCAACTCTGGCTGCACATACTGGCTCGCACCCCGCTCCGATTGGTAGTAAGAAGTGAAATGCACCGGCGTCTCCACCAATATAATGCGGGAATACGGATACGACTTGCCTAATGTCTGTTCCACCAAACGACGAGCCTTGCGGACTGCCGGTCTGATTTCAAAGAAACGAGCGTCATAATACGGCTTCAACACATACTCGTGGCCCCGCAACAGATTGATTTCATACGTCACGCTGTCCACCGTGATACGGCGGGTGGAATAGTCCCCCATGCAGAGCGAGATGCCCGGCAGCGGGTGCTCGTCGCGGAAGAGGATATCCTCCGGCGTGCCGCTGCGGCGGCCTTGCGAGATGACGGTCTGCCGCTCCGGGTTGCGCACGCGCAGCGAGAAGCGGGTGAAGTCCACCGGGGCGTCGTACACCGACGACGGATTCTCCGGAGGCAACATCGTCGGATACCACAACGCACCCGGCGTCAGCAGCGTGTACTCCCGCCCCACGTAGGCGTACCGTTTCCCGTAGCGCATGCACATCTCCGAACCCGACCGGGTGTCGCTCCACGTGTCCTCCGCCACATTTACGTGGCAAACCGCCTCGTCGATTTCCCCTTCATACTCCACCCGCAGGCGGAGCGTGTCGCCCGCCTCCATGCGACGGCTCACCCGCACCACCTGCGCGTCCCTCCCGAAAACGAGCGGTGCGTTCCCTTCCCGGACGCTTGTCACCTCCAACCCGGGGTTCAAATACAGCAGCACCTCCGGCAACGCCTCCCCTGTCCCATTCGCCACCGTCAGCTCCGACACCACCGCCAGCCGGTTGCCCTCCTGCCGGAAGTCTATCGCATGCGCCACCGCCGTCGCCTTCGGCGCCGAGGCGTAACGCTTGTAAGCCTCCTTATAGGCCCGACGGTCGACCAACCGCCCCTCGTGACGCCACACAAACACGCCGCCAAGCAATACCCCCGCCACCAAACAACTCGCCGCAACCGACCTCCGCCAAACACCCCTCGGACAGTTCGGCAACCGCCGAAACGCCGACACGCTCCAAACCAAACAGCCGACACCCAAGGCAAGCCAACAGCCCCGCTGCGCCAAATACCCTCCGGCATCCGCCAAACCCGTGAACTCCGACCACGCCGCAGGAAGCGACAGCCCCAGCGGGTCGAGCACCCCACCGACCATCTCTCCTCCGTACCCCACCAGCAACACAAACGCGCCCATCAGCACCAGCAACGCCAGCAACCGGTACGCCACCGCCTGCGACACCAAGAACGTCAGCTCCAGTGCGAACACCACCCCCGGCACCACTATCGTCAACGGATAGAACACATAAAGCCCCAGCGACACCGGAGCCTCGCTGAACAATGCGTGCAACGTCAACGCCGACACCCAAAACACGGCGTACACCGCACCCAACGCCCCCAAGAACCCGAGAGCCACCCCCGCAACATACTCCGCATTGCTCTCCGGTCGGTAGTACACCGCCTCCAGACTGTCTAATCGTCTCGACCGGCAAAAAGCGTCGTTCCCCAACACCACCACCGGAACCACCGCAAACACGGCAAACAAATAGGCGTTCAGATAAGGAATGAACGCCGGAGACTGCTGCAAGGTATTGACGAACAACTCCGTCTGCCCCGTCAACTGCAACCACAGCGTCACTCCGTAGGCGAACAAGAAATACCCTTCGAACAATCGATTCCGGCGCAACTGCCTGAATTGATGGCGGGCGACAAAAGCAACATTCCAAGCATCCATAGCGCAACTTCATTAAATCAAACATATCCTTCCCATGCAAAGGTATGCAAAAATTCCACACGAAGGACAACACCCGCCCGAAAATCCTCCTCTCTCAAACAATCCTCCGTCCTACCCGCGTCATATCAACGCCATGCCTCGGCCGGGTTTGCAGAGCATCATCCGAGAATATATGGGGAATTCCCCGAGTCCGCAATCTCCATTGATTCTCCACGAGAACTCCCATTCTCCTCCGCTGACCCGGCCCAACCCTGTCGCGCCCCCGGCATTGGCATGGAGAAAGAAACGGCCAGGCAACCCGCCAGAAGAGACAAAAAATGACGGCCACCCGTCAGGCAGCCGTCATTCGTCAAAATCTTTTTCCGCCGAATCAAAGCAGGGCGTTCACTTTGTTCACCAATGTGGCCTTGGGCACCGCGCCCACTTGCTTGTCGGCAACGGCTCCGTTCTTGAAGAAGAGAATCGTCGGGATGTTGCGGATGCCGAACTTGGCGGCGGTTCCGGCCGCCTCGTCCACGTTCACTTTGGCAACGGTGATTTTGCCTTCAAACTCGGTCGCCACTTCTTCCACAATGGGCAACATCATTTTGCAAGGGCCGCACCATTCCGCCCAAAAATCCACCAACACCGGATGACCGGCTTTTAACACAACTTCCTCGAAGTTTGAATCATTTACTGAAATAGCCATAGTTCTTATTTTTTGGTTTATAATTTACTCTATTCTATCGGGGCGAAATTAATTAATTTTCATTTTAATCGCATCATTATTCTCGAAATATTCGTACAATTCCCGGGAACGGCCTATTTTACAGGTTCTTGAAAACATCTTCACGCGATGGCCGGAATTGTCGAGCAGGACGAAGTTGAGAGGGATGTCTCCCTGGTCGCCGTTCAGCAATCCGTAAAGTTCAGCCACATACTCGTGGGTCAATTTCTCCACGTCCACCTGCAGGGTTATCGCCTTAATCAGGTTTTCCCCTATCTCGCTCAGCAAGTCCATGCTCTGCACGTTGAAGGTCAATTCTCCCGGAGCGCCCCATTTCTTCTCCTGCACCTTCCCGCGGACGTATATGGCGGTCTCCAGGATAAAGTAGTTGCGGAACTTGATGTAGTCCTCGCCGAAGAAGGCCATCTCGTAAGTCCCCGAGAAATCCTCGATGGTCAGGATGCCGAAGTCGTTCCCTTTCTTGGTCTTGCCCGTGCGCATGGCCACGATGACGCCGGCGATGGTTATCTCCTTGTCCTTGAAGACGCGCATGTCGGTGCTCAAGGAGTCGAGCGGCACGCACATGGCGTTTATCTCCAACTTGTAGGAGTCCAACGGATGGGATGTCAGATATATGCCTATCAACTCCTTTTCCTTGCGGGACTTTTCCATGTCCGACCACGGCTCGCACAGCGGGACGGTAGGTTTTTTCACCTCGTACTCGTCCATGCCCCCGAAGAGGGTCATTTGCATTTTTTGGCTGTCCTGCTGCTTTTTCTGAGCGTAGTTCACGAGCTGCTCCAAGAAAGTCGTGTGGCCGTCCGGCATGGCGAAATACTGCGCCCGCTCCAGCCCGAAACTGTCCAGCCCTCCCGCCGTGACCAAGTTTTCAAGCGTTTTCTTGTTCACTGTCTTGTAATCGATGCGCTCGACGAAGTCGAACACGTCCTTGTAGGGGCCGTTGGCTTCCCGTTCCGCCACGATGGAGTTCACGGCAGCCTCGCCGACACCTTTTATGGCCGCCATTCCAAAACGGATGTCGCCGCGGGCGTTGACAGTGAAATCGTTGTCCGACTCGTTCACGTCCGGCGCCAGCACCCGCAAGCCCATGCGCTTGCACTCGTCCATGAAGGTGGTGACCTTCGTGATGTCCGACAGATTGCAACTCAAGTTGGCGGCCATGAACTCCGAAGGATAGTGGGCCTTCAGGAAGCCTGTCTGGTAAGCGATGTAAGCGTAGCAGACGGAGTGCGACTTGTTGAACGCATACGAGGCGAACGCCTCCCAGTCGCTCCAAATTTTGTTGATCAGCTCGTTCACGTCTTTCCCCATTTCCTTGCAGCCCTTCACGAACTCCGGGTTGTTGTTGCAACCCTCGATGAACTTGCCTTTCAAGTTGTTCATCGTGTCGATTTGTTTCTTACCCATCGCCTTGCGGAGGGTGTCGGACATGCCTCGCGTGAAATTGCCCAAGGCGCGGGACTGCAACATCACCTGCTCCTGATAGACCGTGATGCCGTAGGTGTTTTTCAAGAAAGGCTCCATCATGGGATGGTCATAAACGATAGGCTCCTCACCATGCTTCCGCTTGATGAAATCAGGGATGTATTCCATGGGGCCAGGACGATAGAGAGCGTTCATGGCCACCAAATCTTCAAAGCGGTTGGGTTTCAACGCCCGCAAATGTTTCTTCATTCCGGGGGACTCGAACTGGAACAGGCCCGTGGTCTCTCCCCGGGAGAAAAGCTCGAAAGTTTCTTTGTCCTCCAACGATATGGCATCGACATCCAGCGTCTCCTTCCGGGATTTCTTGATGTTTTCCAAGCAGGTTTTGATAATCGACAGCGTCCGCAGGCCGAGGAAGTCCATCTTGATCAACCCTATAGGCTCCACGAAATGGCCGTCGTACTGGGTGGTCATCAGGCTCTCGCCCTCGGTGGGCATGATGGGGATGTGGTCCGTGAGCGGGTCGCGGCTAATCAGAATCCCGCAAGCGTGCACGCCCGTCTGACGCACGGAGCCCTCCAACACCTCGGCCAGTTGGATGGTTTTTGCCACCAAGGGATTGGAGGAATGTTTCTCGGCCTCGAGGTCGGGGTTTTCCTTATACGCCTTTTTCAAGGTCATTTTGGGGGCTTCGGGCACCATCTTGGCCAGGCGGTTGGCCTCCGACAGTTCCAATTTCAGAACGCGGGCCACGTCCTTGATGGCCATTTTGGCGGCCATGCTACCGAACGTGACGATATGGGCCACCTTGTCGGCCCCGTATTTTTTCGTCACCCATTCCAGCACCTTCTGCCGACCATCGTCGTCGAAGTCAACGTCGATATCGGGGAGAGAGATTCGGTCCGGATTCAAGAACCGCTCGAACAGCAAGTCGTATTTCACGGGGTCGATATTCGTGATACCCAAGCAATAGGCCACAACGCTACCCGCCGCCGAGCCACGTCCGGGACCGACAATGACCCCCATGTCGCGGGCCGCCTGAATAAAGTCCTGCACAATCAAGAAATAGCCGGGAAATCCCATTGTCTTCATGATATGCAGCTCAAAGGTCACGCGTTCTTGAATTTCCGGTGACGGATTGTCGCCATATCGCCTTTTCATTCCTTTCAAGGCCAATTCCTTCAAATAGTCGGCCTCCAATTTTATACGGTAAAGGCGGTCTATCCCTCCCAATTTCTTCACTTTCTTCTCCGCCTCTTCCTGCGTCAGCACGACCTCGCCTTTCTCGTTGCGGGTGAACTCGTTGAACAAGTCTTCCGGGGTGAACCGTTTCCTGTACTCGTCTTCGGTTCCCAATTCCGCAGGAATCGGGAACACGGGCATCAAGGGGTCGGAATCCAATTTGTACTCTTCCACCTTGTCCACGATTTCCTGCGTGTTCGCCAGCACTTCGGGGATGTCGCTGAACAAGGCTTCCATTTCCGCCGTGGTCTTAAACCATTCTTGCTTCGTGTACCGCATCCGGTTGGGGTCATCCAAATCCTTGCGGGTATTGAGGCAAATCAACAGGTCGTGCGCCTCGGCATCCTCCTCGTTCAGGAAGTGGACATCATTCGTGGCTATCACTTTAATGCCCAGTTTCTTCCCAATCCGCAAGATTTCAGCGTTACACCGCACCTGCACGTCATACACTTCCGCACGCTCTTTGGCGGCTTCCGCAGGATGACGCATCACCTCCAAATAATAATCCTCCCCCAACAAATCCTTGTACCATTGCGCCGCGGCTTCCGCTCCCTCGATATCCCCCGCCTTGATTTTACGGCAGATTTCCCCCGCCAAGCAGGCCGAGGACACAATCAGTCCCTCGTGGTGCTTCTCCAAAAGGGCCTTGTCGATACGCGGACGGTAGTAATGTCCGTCAATCCAGGCCACTGAACACAGTTTCACGAGATTCTGGTATCCTTTCAGATTCTTCGCCAAGATTATCAAGTGTTCCCCGGAACGGTCTATCTGTTCTTTTTTATTGTAGAGAGACACCCTCGCCACGTATGCCTCCATTCCCAAAATGGGCTTGATCCCCTTTTTCCGACACAAATCGTAAAACAGTTTTATGCCGAACATATTTCCATGATCCGTCAACGCAAGTGCCGTCATTCCGTCCGCCACCGCCTTGTCAATCAAACCCGGCACGCTCGCCGCCCCGTCCAGTATCGAGTACTGGGAATGCACATGAAAATGAGTAAATGCCATATCTGCAATCCTTTATTTGTCACGACGATCCACACGGACCGCCATGACAAATATAAGGGTTTCTTGCAAAATCCCAACACCTCAATCTACAACAATGTGTCTATTTTTTCTCGCAACAACTCCCGCCTAAGTCCCTTCGCCACAATCCGACCATCCCTATCAACCGTCACGATGAATGGTATCGCCTTTATTCCCAACAATTTCACCAATCCGGTATTCTTAAACCCATCAGGATTTCTTAAACTCATCCACGGAATACGTTCTTCAAGACAAGCCTTTTGCCAATCGTCCACAGACTCATCCAAAGAAATACTAATGATTTTTAATCCTCTCTCTTGGTAATCATGGAATAATTGTTTCAGACTTTGCATTTCTTTACGACAAGGCCCGCACCACGAGGCCCAAAAATCAACCACCGTCACTTGTCCCGCCAAAGTATCAATTCGCACAGTATCACCCTGTTCTGAAATACCCACAAAACCAGGGAACAACTGTCCCGTCGCCGTGTTTTTTAATATTTCCAATTCTTCTTGCAAACTCTTTCCCATCGCAGAAATCCGCATTTCTGGAGTCAGTGCCTCAAACAACAGCTTCCCTTTCTCATAACTCGATTTCATTTCTTTATTCGCCAGATAAACCGAAAAAATACTTCCCGGATAAGTTTTCACGAAGTCTAACACCAAGGAAAAATAAAAATCGTCATATCGCATTATCGACGACATTATTTTGTCTTGAATCACAGGATCATTTGAGGTCAATTGATTTATATCGTATTGTGCTGTCGCCTCCATTATCTTGGGTTCATAACGTTCCAACACAATTCGCTCAAATTTTTTCCGTAGTTCGTTTGCCGGAGACCCCTTTAAACTATCAGGCGACAAATATGAATAATTTGTAGAAAAACTCATTTTTTCACCATCCAATAACAATTCCACTTCTTTGCCTTCTATGGAAAGGATAAAATTGTCAGGCTCCGCCACCTTGCCATGAAGTGAAAATTTTCCATCTTTCACAAAAGTCGCATCCACAATTTGAGAATTTCGGGACAGTAACACAACCTGTCCCGAATCCAAACCTCTGACATTCCCTGCCAACGAAAAACTATATTTTCCCGGACAAGAATGACATGCAATTAAAATCACACTAAAAATAACGATGCCCAAAAATCTCATCACATCTTATTTTAAAATACGCTGCAATTTATATAACAAAACCTGATAATGAGCCTTTGTCGTCCCCGCTGAATTAGAAATAGCTTTTTCCAACAATTCCTTTGTCTTCAAAGCCATCATATAAATATCAGCCTGAGAATTGTCTATCGCTGCCACACTTTCTTCCTGTTGCCACTCATAACCTTGGCCAAAGCTATTTGTTTCGCTCAAACTCAATGACACACAGCCTTCTTGTTTTCCAAATTCACGTAACAAGTTCTCATACCGCCTTAATACGCCAGTCGCATCCAATCGATAAGCAACGATATCATCCAACGAGGGCGCATAAGCATCCCGTAAAGAAACAAGTCCCAACATACTATTTTCCTCTTTCTTTTCAACAAATGTTCCCAACATCATATCAATAGTGACAGACTGCAACATCTTGTCCGCATCCGACAATTCACGTCCCTCAATAGTGGGAGCAAAAACCTCATTGTAATAATCCTCGAAAAACTCTGTCACCGTATACGGTTCCTCGTCAGCCATATAAGCAGAAAGCAACACCCCCCTATACATATCTTTCAACAATTTCGCAATGCGATTTCTTAACGTCTGTGAACCACGCACTCCAATCGGGAACTTTTCTTTCAGTTCTGGGCGATCCAACCAATCACATGTCCTAAACTCATTCATAACCCAAGCGAAGGATGCCTTCTGCACGTCCCGAGGAACAGAACAATAAGGTCTCCCCGAAGTCCCTTCCTTCACCGAAGTCAAATAAATGCCACCAATGTTATACATCACATTCCGGACATAACGGTAGTATTGGTTTACCAACTCATTATACAGTTCCAATTTATGCGTTCCATCCTCATCGTCCGTTATCCAAGCGTTCATGTTTTGCAGAATATATTGCAAGTTCTTGATTCCATAGGTACCTGCTTTCATGGGATCGTCGCCCAAATCTTCCTCCAAGGCACTCGGATCATAACGGGCATAGAGCTGCTGGCGGCCATAACGATAAATCGGATCTCCAGCTTTTTCGTCCACCCACTGTTCCAAAATCTTAGCTTCTTCCCATTCATTTTTCGCATCGGGGAAATATTGATAACTCCATTTCACCAAAAACTCATCGTAAACACCCAAATCAGGAGGAGTCAATCTAACCCCTTTGTCCTCTGGCTGTGCAACATAATTAAATCGCGCATAATCCATAATAGAAGGAGTTGTTCCGTATTTCTTGGTGAATTTTGCAGAACGCAACGAATCGACCGCATAAGCAGCAGAAGCAGACATATTGTGCATGAAACCCAATGTATGTCCCACCTCGTGAGCAACCACGTAAGCGATAGATTCTTCCAATATGTCATCAGGCATTTTCTTGCAGCGGACTGACGGATCCAATTGAGCTGTTTGGACAAATCTCCAATTATTAATAATCTTCACCACATCATTATATACCAAAACGGTCGCCGCAATTATCTCTCCCGTGGAAGGATCCACGTAAGACAAACCCATCGCATTTTCTGTCGCAGAGGGGATATAACGAATACAGGAATACTTCAAATTATCTGGATCAAAATTCTCATCACCCTTCGGATAATCCTCTACTTGTATCACATTTTTCAATCCTATCTTCTCAAACGCTTTATTCCAACGCAACGTTCCTTTGCGAATCGCTTTCTTCCATAATTCGGGGAAAGCATCATCCACATAGAAAACGATTGGTTTCTTAGGCTCCACTAATATTCCTTTGCGATAGGCCTTCTCATCTTTAGGTTCCACTCTCCATCGATTTGCCAGGTAATAACGGTGGATTTGATCCTCCGTGGTGGATATGTAATCTTGAGCGTTCAAAAAAATACCCACACGCGAATCCGCTATTCGGGGACGCATCTTTTCTTCCGGCAACAAAAGCAGAGAACGAGTCGCCAACAACGAGACGTTATTCTGATACACCGAGAACATCAAATATTTCAAGGACACATCAAAAGACATCGTTGTTTTTATTGTCAGATTATCATCAAACGCCTTCATTTCTGAAAGAAAGGATTCCGCTTTCATGTTATATCGAGCATTCACACTTAATCCGTCAACCTCGCTTTCAAACAATGGAAGCAAGTCATTTTCCCTTAAGAAAAGCCCCGTCACATCTATCACAGCAGCAGTACTGTCCGGATTATACGCTTGAATCTTATAAGATTCCACAATAGGATCCAATGTGTTTTGCCGCACAGCCTTGTCGATGTTCTTGTCCTTCGGGTCACAAGCCAATGCGCTATTCACCTTACGCAAACAAATCAGCGTGTCTTCTTTCGTAAACTTTATATGCCGTGTAGATCTCGCTCCCACCAGACATACCATATTATTACTAACTTGCGACGGAACAGAAGAAATAATCATTTCCCTGTTCAGAAACTTAAACGGAAATTCAAAATACAGCTTCTCGTCGATTTTATGAATCGTTATAAAATTGCTCTTTACCGTTCGAGTCTTTTTCCCATCAAAAAGACGCTCATAGGGAGTCAACGTTTTTATTCCCAACCGTTCATTCGGCTTTTCTTTTACTTGTTCTATTTCCTTTTTAGCTTGTTTCTTTTCAGCACGTACGGTATCACGGTCAATCCGGTCTGTTCCATACACGCCATTCACGAGACTTAAAAACAACATTAGTCCCCCAATAAACATTCTTTTTTTCATACAATCTTTTTTACAATACAAACATTTTATTTTATGTTGGAAGGAGGCCTATTCTCCCTCCAACATAATAAACTTAAACATCTATTTCGCACAAAATTATTTCAATGTCAAACCCGTCAGTTCCTCCAAATCAATATTATATAAACGTTTCATTTCCGTAACAAGAATCCCACACCGTTTACGATATAATCCATTCCCATTAGAAGGCCCATCCATCCCTCCAAACAGAAAATCGTCGCTCGGATTAAACCAATACTCATCTATCATAAATTGATCTTCAGTAAACAACATTTCCAACCATGCCAACATGTCTTCTTTAGCCCCCATGTTGTTAGAATGCTTAATAATTCCGAAAGTTGTGAAATTACCAGCATTCACGTGCGAATAATCAACCATCTCATAAAATGCTTTAGGCACTTCTATCTTTCCGTAATCTATACAATATGTGATGTATGCCAAGTTCAACATCGCCTTGTATTCTTTTTCATCCACATCATTCAACGACTCATTTATATTACCGACGCAGATGTTGTCAAATGTATAAGTATAATCAGCCAAACTTGCCTCACCCGTAGAAGACGACTTCCTAAAAATAGAATCTGCCAGCAAAATTTTCTTCGGCAAGGTCGATTTCAATGTCGACATCGGATACAAATCCAACCAATTTTCGAAAATCATCTGTATCCCCAATGACAAATACTCTTCATCAGGCAATACAATCCGCAATGGATAATTCGTATTTGGATACAATCCTGTGATATTCCAAATCGCATCCAAAGAATCATATTGGTACAAAATGTACACACCCGTACTGTCATAAAATTCAACAAGCTTATTGTCGAATTCATGATTTCCCTGAGATAACGAATATTTTTCTTCTATTCCCAAAGGAGTTATCTCACTTTCTTGTGGATTACAGCGCCACAACACCGTGCCGCACACACTCAATAACGTTATAAACCTAATAATATTTTTCATCTCATGCTATTTTATAATTTTACAATGGCATTCTTGTTCCTTGTGAAGCACCCGGATTTTGTTCCAATTTGTCATTCCGGTCCATCGCCTCAGAAGGTATTGCCAACACATACATCAAATCCCTTTCTTCCAAAGCATACTTTTCATTTTGCTGCTCATTCACGCACCAAACTTTTTCTATGCGAGGCATGCCGCAACGACGCAGATCAAACCAACGCTGTCCTTCAAAACACAATTCTTTCCGTCGTTCCTCCCTGTACAAATTCAACAAGACATCTGCGGCTTGCATCGGGATATCTTCCAAAACATTGCCTTCCCCCGCATAAATGCGTTTACTCCGCAACTCATTCAACAATGCCAAGCCTTCTTCTCCCGAAACTTGATCCCCCTCCTTATACTTCATCAACAAAGCCTCCGTAGCGTTCAACCAAGCCTCTGCGGAGCGGAATGCCTGTCCAAACGAAGAATTATATCGGTTCCATTTGACGACTTTATAACCGGCAAGAGTTTCATCTAAATTGGTTATTGAATCGAAACAATATGTCAAACGCCTGTCCTCCAGAGGTTCTTCCAAAACAAATAATTTCATCAAATCATCGGAAGGAAGATAACTGTCGTTAGCGTCACCACCTAAAGAATACCAGTTTCGGCTAGCCCCGTACATCCACAAAATTTCCTCATTACCTCTTTCCAATTGCTTAATGGATGGCTCTTCTCCCGTAAGATCCACCAACGCTGAATTTTCCATCACCATCTGCGCATGCTCTAACGCTTTGTCCCAATCTTCGACATAAAGATATATGCGGGAAGCGATTAAATGAGCGGCCAAATAATTCATCCTAAAAACAGAGCGAACTCGCCCTTCTTTTTCCAACAACTCAATTCCAGTTTCCAAATCCTTTTCTATCTGCTCATAAACTTCCGCCACGGAATGCCGAGCCGTCCGCTCTTCCACCAAGTCCGGGACTAAAATCAAAGGGACTCCGGGATTGTCATTAGGATTGGTCTCCTTGTCATTATACGGCCATCCGTAATAATTGACCAATTGAAAATAATAGTACGCCCGCAACACATAGGCCTCCCCTCTCAAACGCACTTTCTCCTCCTCCGTCCCCTCCGAGTCGTCCGCATACGCCAAGGCTATATTGCAACCCAAAATACGCTTATAATATGCCTCCCAACAATTCATCCCGTCTGTTTGAGAATAACCGATCGCATCCTCCTGCTCTAAAGCCAGTTCAAAAGCGGCTGGTTGCCACAAATAAAAATTCTGATACAACAATGCCGATTCCGAGTGTTCAAGCGGCGCTCGCCCTGTCAACTCGTCACTCAGATAAGTCACTACCGCATCCATCAGTTCTCCTTCTTGCGGATAACCTTCGCCCCACAACAATTCAGAAAAAGCTTGTGTCGTTTCTGGAATCACCTCATCTTGTGACTCCACATTTAAAAAACTGTCACAAGAGCAAAGAACGCCAAGCGCGCATAACGTATTAAATAACTTTCTCATTATCATCTTTCCTTTTTATTACAAACTAATATTTAATGTGAAATTATACGACGGGAGTCGTGGAATCTCGGAACTTGAAGTCTCCGGATCCTGTTTACTCAATTTCCGACTCTTAATCAAGAACAAATCGTTGCCAGACAACTCCAACATGACACCTCTCATCCCCCACTTGCTCACAATTTTCTGAGGCAAGGTATAACTTAAGCCCACGGACCTGCACCGCAAGAAGTCTCCCGAAACAACTCGGAAATCAGAATTGTCCCACATGGTATAAAAACTTTCCGAGCCACCAGGGTGGTCATACATTGCACTCTTCCCTGGCCTCAAAAATCCAGGATTGTCCGTAATCTTCTCGTCTCCGGGTTTCCGCCAATGCGTAACAAATTTGGATGTCACATTTTCATAATATTCAGGCACATTCAATGCCAGGCTTGATGAATACACAGGACGAATTCTTACTTTACTTCCCAAATTGTATGCGAAAGAAGCCCTTAACATAAACTGCTTCCATGTCAACCGGGTAGTCAAACCTCCCGTCGCGATAGGATTCGTCCGCCCCGAATACACCAAAAACTTCGACGGATCTTCTTTCATTTCTGCGTTCGTATAACCGGCTCCTCCATCATAATCAAAAATAGGCAATCCCTCCTCATGAGTCAAACCTTTGTACCTCCATGACCAGAAACCTCCCACCGGATAAGCGTCCAACACAACAGTCCCGTCAATATAATCAGAATAAGTCCTGTTTTCCGTCTTCCGGTGTATCTTATCCCTATTCAATGAAAAAACCGGAGACAAGGTCCATTGCCAATCCTTTGTCTTTACCGGTGTCAAAGACAGATAGACATCCAAACCCTCGTTAATAATATCCGCTCCATTTTGATACGCTGCGTCTATTCCCAACTCCATCGGCACTTCCAATGTGTACAACAATTCCTTACCCTTCTTCTTGTAATATTCGGCAGAACCGTTGACTCTTCCATTCCACAACGCAAACTCAACGCCGACATTGACCGTATGCGTCTTCTCCCATCGCAAATCCGGATAAGGCAGACTTTTCAGATTCAAAAAATACTCCCCAACGGTTTCATCCACAGGCTTGTTGGGATAAGAAGCTATCAATTCCGGTCCTACCGTATTCACGACATTCCCTTGCGAACCGTAAGACAACTTGATTGCCAACTCATTTAACACATCCTGTCCTTTCATCCAATTTTCTTCCGTCATATTCCAACGCCCGGCCACGCTCCATATCGGCAAAAAGCGGTTGTTCGTGTTTTCTCCAAAACGGCTGGAAGCGTCCACTCTAAAATTCGCATTCAACACATAACGGTTCTTGTAACCATAAGCCAAGGTCGCAAAGATTGACATTTTATTATCAATCCTGTCTATTAGCTTCACCGTATGCTTAGAGTAAGAATCCCCGTAGTTGTCAGAAAGATTACCCGCGTCTGATTGATTATACTCGTAATAAATAGTCTTCCCTCTATCCGGGAAATATCCGAATTCAGATGTTTGGAATCCCGTCTGTTTTCGAGAAGACATCTCGCCCCCTGCCATAATATTCAACGAGTGAATATTATCCCAGTATTTCGAGAAATTCAATCGCAGATTCGCCATCCACGACTGGGAATTTTCCTCGTCCCTGTCCAATTTACCGCCATAAGGATAAGGAGACAATTTCTCATTAACGCTTCCCGGATCCACCGCACCATAATCATATCCTCTCAAACTTGCCATATAATAAGAACGGTCGGTTGCAGTCCTCTCGGTAAAAGCCACAGTCTTCGTATAAGAAGCCAAAGCGTCAAACTTCAAATATGACGTGACATTTCCCCTTAACATCAATGTTGCGCCCAATTCATCTGTCTTGCCCACATTTGAAGTCTCTGCCAATTCTGTAAAGACATTATATGTCAAATCATAATTAAAGGCGTAATTTCCTGCGAACTCTCCTTCCTCTATTTCCTCCGACACATAATTCGTACTCCGGATATAACGTTCGTCTGGATACAATGTCCGGGCGGTGCTTAAAGCGTAATCCATCGGATTCACATTATTGAAACCTTTGACCTTCCGCTCTGAATACTCCACTTTCATGTCCGCGTCCAGCCACTTCGCCAAAGGGGTCTCTACCCGCAAATTCAACGTGTAGCGTTGCACGCTTTCCCCATCCGCAGTTCCTTTGTCATTATTATAACTTAACGAGGCATAGTACGACGTTTCGTCCTTTCCCCCTGAGATTGAGATTGCATGGCTTTGAGACAACGAATTCGAGAACAACAAATCAAACCAATCCGTGTTCAAAGCCTCTCTCGTCTTATATTCTTTCACTACCTCGCTAAACGGAATCTTATTCTCCAAATAATCAATCATCGCTTTCTCGAAACCATATTTAGGAGTAGACTTGAACACCAATCCGTCTTCAAAAAACTCCATCGACAACCGCATCCGCTCTTGAGAATTCATCACATCGGCCGACCGCTTGTATGAAGGTCTTTGCTTTACAGTCAGAGTCCCCGAATAATTTATCGATGTCCTTCCCGCCTTTCCCTTTTTAGTTGTCACCACAATCACGCCGTTGGCCGCTCTTGTTCCGTAAATAGCCGTTGCGGACGCGTCTTTCAAAAACGTTATGCTCTCTATGTCCATAGGATTCAGACCTGAAATCGCATTGCCAAACATCAGATAATTGGGATTGGTCATGTCCAGAGCCGCCGCCACATCCTCGTTTGCGATGTTCACCGGGTCCTCCCGCAGCACACCGTCGACAACCCATACCGGAGCGGCGTTCCCCAACAATGTCGCCGTCCCTCTCATCCTCATCTTCGGCAAAGATTGCGGACTCCCCGACGTATTTACAACCATCAGGCCCGGAACCTCTCCTTGCAACATCTCATCGATGGACGAACGTCCCGGCTGCATGACATCCACTGCTTTTACCGAATATGTCGAACTGGCTGACAATCTCTTGTCCAATGTTTGATATCCCGTCACCACAACCTCGCCGATCTCTTCCACCTCGTCCTCCATTTCCACACTCAACAGGACCTCCCCCGCCCATCTCACCTCCTTTGTCTTCATCCCCACAAATGAAAACACCAAATCCACCGTGTCTTGTCCCATCGAATTCAACGAGAATCTCCCTTCCACATCCGATGCCACGCCTGTCGACGTTCCTTTAATCACAATAGTCACTCCAGGCAATGGCTCTCCCGCCTTGTTCTTCACGACACCTCTTATAATGACATTCTCCTTCTCGGGGGCATTCAAACGCTTGTGCAAAACAATCACTCCATTGTCATACAAACAACGAATCCCCTTGTCCGCAAAAACCTCATTCAGCAATTCCATCACCTCTCTGTTTTCCGCCGACACGTCAAAACGGGGAATATGCCTCACATTCTCAGCCTTGTACATGAAATGAATTCCCGTCTGAGATTTGATTTCCGAAAGAAACTCCTCCACGCTACACTTTTCCAAATGTATGCTGACCAATTGATTTTGGGAAAACGCATTCCCATGCGCATGGAAAAACAATGCGCCCACCAACACACACAATAACCTGACGACTCGCGCGCCTTTTCGCGCCAAATCCGACTTCATTTTTACACACTCTTTCATACTTTGATTGTTTATCATCTTACAAAAATTACTTTTTCTTTGACTTCAAATTCGACCCCCGTGGCCAATTCAACGAAATGCAAAAACTGTTCTATCTGTTCATACCGTTTTATGTCTCCCGACAAACGGATATCTTTCACGCTTTCCCGTTCATAAAACACGTCGCAATCATACCACCTTGCCAATTCGTCCATCACATCCTCCAGCCGGTCGTCGCTAAAAACAAAATCTCCGTCCCTCCAACCCACATATTTCCTCACATTCACATCCGTCACGTCTATCACATTTCTCTTCCTATCGTACACCGCCAACTGATTGGGTCGCATCACCACCATCCTCTCTCCTTTCCCCATGTCCACACGCCCCTCTACCAACACGGCACGCACCTCGTCCCTTTCTTGTGTGCTCACGCAAAACTCCGTCCCCACCACCTTCACCGTTATTCCTCCGACAACATTCACCACAAACGGACGTAACGAATCCGCATGGACTTTGAAATAGGCTTTCCCTTCCAATCTCACCTCCCGTCTTCCGCCCACAAAACGCACGGGATATTCCAATTCCGTTTCCGAATCCAACCACACGTCTGTACCATCCGCCAAAACAACGTGATACTCCCCACCCCTGTCAACTTTCAACTTATTATAAACCGACTCGCATTGCGCACTATCCAAAGTGTCCCGATAAGACAGCATCCCGTCCTTTTCTATTTTCAAAGAAACCTTCCCATCCGTCATCCTGTCTGTTTTTCCTCCTTGCAAAAACACCTCCTGCCCCGACGACAATGTCAGCCTCGCCCTTGCGCTTCCAGGCTCTATCCTTCCTTCCTCCGCCTGCTCCCGTGGCGACAGCAGCCACGCCCCGGCCAGCAGGAGCAGGGAGGCGGCCACTCCGCCCGCAAGACGCAGCAGGCGAATGCGCCGGCGCAGCGCGCGCTGTCGGGCGAACTGCCGCCACGCGCGCTCAATGCGGGCCTCGTCCACCACCGGCACCTCGCGCTCGTAATAGCGGAACGCGTGCTCCACGAAACGCCTCCGCTCCTTGTCGCCCCGCATCCATCGCTCCAGCCGCTCCCCTTCTTCTGCGGCACAACTCCCGTCTATCCGTTTCCGGACCAACGCCCAATCGATATAATCGTCCTTCATGTCTTTCATTTCTCGTAGCATTTGCCCTTAAAAGACACGCGCCTTCATTTTGGGTGACAAAAAAATGAATTATTTTTCATCTTTTTTTATCGCAACCTGTCAATCAGGCGATTAAAAACACGCCCGACCTCCGACTCACGCCTCACCCCGACAAAAATTCCCTCCAAAAGAAAAACAAGCACCATTCTTCTGCGCCATATTCCTCCGGGCAAACCGGAGAACACCGCCGAAACTCCGCCATACCATCCCCATATTCCTCCTGTCCGCGGACAGGGAAAGCATGAGGCAAGTAGATGGAAAGTGGAAAAAACACACCCGGGAAAAAACCGGACAAATCCCGACGCGCGCCCTTACGGCTACCGTCAAACGGGCCGTCCGCTTGGCTTCGGCTCAGAAAAGAAAAAAGAAAAAACAAGACAAATTATCCCGCAGAATCTTATACGCCCGTTTCAAATGCGTCCTCACCGTGTTCTCCGACAAACGGAGCATGGCGGCGATTTCCGCGTACGTCTTGCCCTCCTGCACGTGCAACTCCACAATCCGGCGTTGCTGCTCCGACAACTCGCCCAGCGCCTTGCGCACGGCGGCGGCCATCTCCTCGTCCTCCCCGTCCTCCTCCTCGTCCGCCAGCGAGAGCACCAGTGCCTCGGCCTGCCGCTTCTTATACTCGTCCAACAGATGCAGCCGCCGGAAATAGCGCAGACAGGCGTGCTTGACGCAAGAGTAAAGATACGCCTTCACATCCAACCTCTCCGGCAGGCGGCGGCGCATCTCCCACATCGTCGCGAACACCGACTGCACGATGTTTTCCGCCTCCATCTCGTCCATCACATACCCGTAAGCATACAAGAAGAGCGGCCGGAAATAGCCTCGGTACACCCTCTCGAAGATTTCCTCCGTGATTTGCCGCCCGTTGATGATGGCGTCGTCGTCCTTATGCGCGTCCTGCTCGTCCACGAATCTGTTTTGCAAATTTTAGTTACACACCCGCGAATGTACGTCTTCCGGCGATGCAATCCAACTGTTTCCCCCGCCAATTTTCAAACGGAGCTTTCTCCGCCACTCACCCCTCCAAATACAGATAGATTCCCTCCCTCAGACAATCGCAATACACAATTTTGTTGTCATGGCCTCCCTCGCACTCGATAATGCGGGACACCCGGTTGTGGCCCACGAACTGGTCGAAGCCGCGCAGAGGGTCGAACAACTCGCTCCGGTCCGCCCAAAAAATGCCGCCCAGCGCTCCCCGCTTCCCTCCCCTCGCCTCTCCCACACGCATCAACGCGGGCACCTGCCAATCCGCAGGATGATTCAACTGCTCGGCCACCGGCCGCGAAGCGTCGCCCCGGAAATCCCGGTCGAACCACTCCTGACTCACCCCGGCGTGTGTGAAAAGCCTCCGCCCCTCCTGGTGGGCGAACTGGAAAACCTCATAATTCTCCCGGAACAGCCGGGAAGCGTCCTCCGCCATATCCGCATTGAAACGGGAGCCTAACGGAGCCTCCTCGCAGAAATAATGAAGGTCATGGTTTCCCAACAGCAACACCACATCCTCCGGACGAGACCGCTTCAACGCGACAATCTCCTCCAGATTCCGCAGCAGCTCGACCTTCGGGACCCGCTCCTTCGGGTCAAGGTAATCCCCCAGAAAAACCATCTCGCATTCCGGATGCGAGTCTACAATCCACTTCCACGAATCCAATCCGTGAATGTCTCCTATCACAACCGCCGGTCTCATAATCCCTCTTTTTGTTCTAAACCCTTTTCACACGCGAAAGTACAAAATATCAAACAAATGTATTATCTTTATCCCGTAAAAACAAAACTGATTTCATATGAGAAACGCGCTTTTTATCGCTCTGTCCTGCCTCTTGTCCCTGCCGGTCTTTTCCCAAGGGAAACCGGAATGGCAGGACGAGACAGTCCCCGCCGCGGGCAAAGAATACCCCCGCACGTCGTTCATGAGCTACGAGAACGTGGAACAAGCCGCTGGCAACGACTTCTCCAAGTCGCCCTACTACAAATCCCTCAACGGAAAATGGAAATTCCACTGGGTCGCCGCTTACAAAGACCGCCCGACAGACTTCTACCTTCCCGGCTTCGACGACTCGTCCTGGGGCGAAATTGACGTCCCCGCCAATTGGGAACTCAACGGCTACGGGACGGCCATCTACACCAACCATCCCTACGAGTTCGCCCCCCGAAACCCGCGGCCGCCCCTGCTGCCGGAGGAAAACCCCGTCGGCTCCTACCGCAAATTCGTCGAGATACCCGCCGACTGGGAAGGCAAAGAAGTGTTCCTCCACATCGGCGGAGCCAAGTCCGGCTGCTACGTCTACGTCAACGGGCAGAAAGTAGGCTACAACGAAGACTCGAAAACGCCCGCCGAATATAACATCACACCCTGTCTCGCGCCGGGGCGCAACCTCATCGCCTTGGAAATCTACCGCTGGTCCACAGGGAGCTACCTCGAATGCCAGGACTTCTGGCGCATAAGCGGCATTGAGCGCGACGTGTACCTCTTCGCCCAAAACCCCGTCCGAGTGCGGGACTTCTCCGTCCGCCAGGACTTGGACAGCGCCTACACCACCGGCCTCTTCGGCCTTGACGTGACAATGGCCAACCCGCACCGCCTGCCCGGCCAGACCACCGTGCGCTACCAGCTGACGGACCCCGACGGGCGCGTCGTGGCGGAGGGCCGCCAGACATCCGTCATCGACACCCTCACCACGCTCCGTTTCGAGGCCCGCGTCCCCGATGTCAAGGCGTGGACCGCCGAGACCCCCGACCTCTACACGCTCCACATCTTCCATGAGCAAGTGGGCAAACCGACCGAAGTCATTCCCTTCCGCGTCGGCTTCCGGAAAATCGAAATCCGGGGCAACCAATACCTCGTGAACGGCCGGCCCGTCCTCATCAAGGGCGTCAACTACCACGAGCACAACCAACACACCGGACACGTCCTCAGCGAGGCCGACATCCGCAAAGACCTCGCCACCATGAAACAACACAACATCAACGCCATCCGATGCGCCCACTATCCCCAGCAGCGCCGCTTCTACGAACTCTGCGACGAGTACGGGCTCTACGTCTGCAACGAGGCCAATATCGAGTCGCACGGCATGTACTACGACCTGCGCCGGGGCGGCACGCTGGGCAACAACCCTCGCTGGCTCAACGCCCACATCGACCGCACCGCCAACATGTACGAATTCACCAAGAACTACCCCTGTATCGTCTTTTGGTCGCTCGGCAACGAGGCGGGCAACGGCTACAATTTCTACATGACCTACAACTGGCTCAAAGCAAGGGACACCTCCCGCCCCGTGCAATACGAGCGCGCCCTCCTCGAATGGAACACCGACATTTTCTGCCCCCAATACCCCGGCAAGGACGCCTTCGAGAAATGGGGAAACAGCCGCACAGACCGCCCCTACATCGTGTCGGAATACGCCCACGCCATGGGCAACAGCACCGGCAACTTCATGGACCTTTGGGAATCCATCTACCGCTATCCCAACCTCCAGGGGGGATTCATATGGGACTACATCGACCAGGGCATTTACCAAGTGGACGAGAACGGCCGCCCCTTCTGGGCCTACGGAGGCGACTTCGGAGCTAACACGCCCTCCGACGGCAACTTCCTCTGCAACGGCGTGGTGGGTCCCGACCGAGAGCCCCATCCCGGCCTCACCGAAGTGAAAAAAGCGTACCAATACGTCTGGTTCTCGCCCGTCGACCTCGCCAACGGCGTCGTCGAGGTCAAAAACCTCTACGACTTCACCGACCTCGACCGCTACACCCTCTCCTACGCCCTCGTCGCCGACGGCAAGACGGTGGAATCGGGCGAGCTCCCCGTCCTGAGCCTCGCCCCCGGCGAAAAGCGGCAAATCACCGTTCCTGTCAAGGCGCCCAAAGACGAGGCGGGCAAGGAATATTTCCTTAACTTCAGCGTGAAGACCCGCAGTGCCGTGACGGGCGTTCCCGCCGGACACGAAGTGGCCACCGGGCAACTCGCCTATCCCGTCTCCACGCAGAAACCCGTCTATGCGGAGAAAGCCGCCGCACCCGACGAGCCGACCGCCTCCGGCCAAGAAGTCCGGCTGTCCAACGACAACGCCGCCCTCGTCTACGACAAGGAACGGGGGTGCGTCACCTCCTACCAAGTGAGGGGAGTGGAATACATCGACGACGCCTTCGGTTTCCGTCCCAATTTCTGGCGGGGCCCCACGGACAACGACTACGGCAACGGCCTGCCCCACCGCGCGCAGGCATGGAAACAGGCTGGCAAACAACTGCAAGTGAGCCGGGCCGAGGCCTCCGTTGACGGCCAATACGCCCGCCTCGACGTGGAATACGCCCTGGCGGAAGTCGGCGTTCCCTTCCGCGTCACCTACACGCTCTATCCCTCCGGCAAGCTGCACGTGGACTGCCATCTGGCCGCCGCCCCCGACGCTCCGGAAATCCCGCGCCTCGGCATGCGCTTCCGCCTTCCGGCCGCATACGAGCGACTTGAATATTTCGGCCGAGGCCCCGTCGAGAACTACTGCGACCGCAACAGCGGCTCGCTCGTGGGACGCTACCGCTCCACGGCGGGAGAACAATACACCGCCTACACCCGCCCGCAGGAAAACGGCCACAAGACCGACAGCCGCTGGCTGGCCCTGACAAACGGCGACGGCAGAGGACTGCTCATCGTGGCCGACTCGAACCTTATGGAATTCAACGTCCTCCGCAACAGCGTGGAGGACTTCGACGCGGAGGAGTCCGACCGTCCCTACCAATGGCACAACTTTGAAAAGGGAGAAAGCCACGACCCTCTCAAGGCCCGCAACCGCATGCCCAAACAGACCCACATCAACGACATCGCGCCCCGCGACTTCGTGGAGGTGTGCGTCGACCACCGCATGACGGGTGTCGCCGGCGACGACAGCTGGGGAGCGCGCCCGTACCCGCAATACACGATTTATCCGACGCGCGACCATTCGTGGAGCTTCACCATCATCCCGATAAAGAAACGGAGCGAAATCGACAACTTCACCCGCTTCCAATACCGCCCGTAAAAATTCATTTGTCATCATAACCGTCCGCGGCCGAGGGAAAAACCTGTGGCCGCGGACGGTTCGTTTCGCCCCTCCCATTCCTTCCCCCGCCACAACCTTCCCTTCCCCTGCGTCACCGCCGCCCCACACCCGCGCCGGGGTTTCGCTTGGTCTGCCGAGGTTATACGGAGAATATGCGATGAATCTCTCCAGTTCGCGAACAGGGTTAATTCAAGACTGAAACGCCGCAAATTCCCGGCAAACCAAGCGCAACCCTAACGCAACCACGGCGCAGCTCCGAAGCAACCTTGACCTGTTCCCAGCGACCGTCCTCCTCCACCGACCACCCGGGAGGGGAAAAAACAACGGCAGGCCGGCCGACGAAACAGAGACACGGACTGTCACGAGCGGGTCAGGGCCATTTTGCGGTCGGCCATGATAGCGTCCATGTTCGCCAAGGCCCACTCCAACAATCCGTTGACATGGGGCAGCAGGGACTTCGCCCGGTCCGTCAGCACGTACTCCACCCGCGGGGGCACTTCCGGATACACCGTCCGCCGCACATATCCGTCCTCCTCCAAGGTGCGGAGCGTCACGGTCAGCATTTTTTGAGAGATGTCGGGCAATTCCCGCTGCAACGCCCTGAAGCGCATCGGTCCTCCGCCCGCCTTGTCGAGCGTGTAAATCACCAGAAGCGACCATTTGTCGCTTATCCTCGCCAACACATTCCGAATCGGACAGCCGGGGAAGAGGGCGTCCTCTATCATTTTCCTGTTCATATTGCGTGACATTTCAAACCAGTATACAAAAGTAAGCAATCCTCCTTTCGTCCGCAAGCGTTCCGGACAGGAAATTCGCCCACCCGCTCCACAAACGCCGTCCGCCTCTGCCATAGGGCAACCACCGCCCTAAAAACATCGAAACGCATATTAAATTATCATTAAACGGAGAGGAGAGACAACAAAATGAAAGTTTCGCGAACGTTTTGGCGTAAAATTTGTCAGAAAAGATTTGTTTGACGAAAGTTATTATTAACTTCGCCACACGGAATCAAATGAACAAATTCTTACTTAAATAAAGAGACAAACATGGTTAGCGACTACAAAGAAATTCTATCAGACAGCGCCAAAGGGATGAAGCGCTCGGCTATCCGGGAGTTGTTGAAACTGACCCAAAAGCCGGAAATCATCTCATTCGCAGGAGGACTTCCCGACAAGAAATCGTTCCCGCTGGAGCAATTGCAGGAAATCTGCGCGGAAGTGATTGCCACGGACGGAGCCGCCGCCTGCCAATACGGCTCGACGGAAGGAGTGCCCGAGTTGCGCGAGATTCTCGCCCAACGCTACCGCGACCAAGGATTGAGCTTCGTGACGAGCGAGAACATCACCATCGTGACGGCCTCCCAACAATCGCTGGACTTCATCGGGAAGGTGTTCCTGAACCGGGGCGACAAGTACATTTGCGAGTTGCCGTCGTACCTCGGAGCCTTGGGAGCGTTCAACTCTTACGGCGGCGTGCCGGTGGGCATCCCGCAGGACGAGAAGGGCATGAACCCGGAAATCCTGGAGAGCAAGCTGGCCGAGCTGAAGGCCAACGGCGAGAAGCCGAAGTTCATCTATGTGATTCCGGACTTCCAGAACCCCGCCGGGACAACCATGCCGGAAGAGCGGAGAGTGGAAATCCTCGCCATCGCGAAGAAGTATGACATTCTCGTGGTGGAGGACAGCCCCTACCGGGAACTGCGCTTCACGGGCAAGCCGCAACGGATGTTGTACGACTTGGACGGAGGCGAAGGAAACGTAATCACGCTGGGGACCTTCTCCAAGATTTTCATGCCGGGATTCCGCATGGGCTGGGTGCTGGCGCATCCGATGGTCATCGACAACTTCGTGAAGGCAAAGCAAAACACGGACTTGTGCACTTCCGCGTTCCTGCAGAAAATCACGGTCAAGTTCTTCCAAAAGAATTACTTCGAGGCCAACGTGCAAAAGATTGTGGACTTGTACCGCGGCAAACTGAACGCCATGATCGGAGCGTTCGAGAAGTATATGCCGGAAGGCGTTACGTGGACGCATCCGGAGGGAGGATTGTTCCTGTTCCTGACCATTCCGGAGGGACTGGACTGCGAGGAACTGTTCTCCATCGCCATTGAGAAGAACGTGGCGTTCGTGCTGGGCACGGTGTTCTTCTGCAACGGGGAAGGCAAGAACACGATGCGCATCAACTTCTCGTACATGAGCGAGGAGGAGAACATCGAGGGCGTTCGCCGGTTGGCGGATTCCATTCGCGAGTTGTACAAGAGACACGGAAGATGAGGGGAATCTTAGAATTCAACATATAAAATCAAGAATGGGGGGACCTCGGGAAAAAGGCCTCCCATTCTTGCTTGAAATCCTCATTCCACATTGCTAATTCCGAGCATCCACAATTAGCTGTCACGTGCTTTTCCATTCAAAATTTTAAATTTCAAATCTTGCATTTATGAAAGTGGTGATTCAACGGGTCAGGCGGGCGAGCGTGACCATCGAGGAGAAATTGCGGTCCGCCATAGGGGCGGGGCTGCTGGTGCTGGTCGGCATACAGGCGGACGACACGACGGAGGACATCCAATGGCTGACAACGAAAATCGTGAACCTGCGAGTGTTCGACGACGAAAACGGGGTGATGAATCGCTCGATTCTTGAATCGGGCGGGGACATTCTGGCAGTGAGCCAGTTCACGCTCATGGCGCGGACGAAGAAAGGGAACAGGCCGTCGTACATCGACGCGGCTCCCCCGACGGTGTCGGTGCCGCTGTACGAGGAATTCGCACGGACGTTGAGCGAGAAGCTGGGCAAAGAGGCGCGGACGGGAGTGTTCGGTGCCAACATGCAAGTGGAACTAGTGAACGACGGCCCCGTGACGATTATCATGGACAGCAAGAACAAAATTTAGAATTTAAAATTCACAATGTAGAATGGAGGAAGGCTAAAAAATGGAAGAAGGGGAGAGATGGGAGAGAATGTGATTCCGGTGAAGAGCAAAAGGTTCGCGGTCAGGATTGTGCGACCGCACCAATATTTGCGGAGGGAAAAGCAGGAAACGGTGTTGAACAAACAGATTTTGCGAAGCGGGACGAGCATCGGCGCAAATGCGAGCGAAGGGGTGTGCGCCATCAGCGGGAAAATCGGGGAGACTCCGACGAAGACGAGACGCACAAGACGGGAGAAAGAGGCTGACATCTGAATTTAAGAGCCAAAATTCCTATAGATTCAAGATAGAAGTGCAATTTCCTCCCTTCGTCCTTGCAGCGTAGCGGAAAGGGCGAAGGGAGGAAACCG